>NZ_JAUBRA010000001.1:49927-358802 GCF_036701555.1 Microcoleus sp. Pol10D4 | reverse complement strand
ACGCCCTTTATTTCACATTTTGGTACAGAATGCAAGGGCTTATTGAGAATGGTGCAAGATCTCAGTTAAAAGCGACTCAAGACAATCTTGACAATTCACTTATTGGGTCATCTGTCGATGACTTTCGCGATCGGACGGGGGTTAAAGCTCCCGGCGGGCCTGGTGTTAATCTCACAAAACCAAACCAATTTCTCCAACGCCTGAGTGAATTAACGGGTGCCGACATAGCCGCCTCCGCCAACCCCACCGGCAATGCCGTACTGGGTGGAGACTGGGAACTGGAAGTACAAACAGGCCTGATTGAAACACCAATACCATTTAACGCCAACACCCTCAAAACCTACAAGGGCGTACTAGGCTTCAGTCCCCAAGTTCCCTTCAGTACTAGCAATAGCCCCCGCTCCGTCAGCATCGGCGACATCAACGGCGACGGGAAACCTGACTTAGCTGTGGCGAACTACTCCACCGATAACGCCTCCATCCTGCTCAACGCCACCGCCACCGGAGCCCCCACCCCCACTTTTGCCAGAGTTGACTTCATTACTGGCACTAGGCCCGAATCCGTCAGCATTATTGGCGACATCAACGGCGACGGCAAACCGGATTTAGCAACGGGGAACAGGGGCAGCGATAACGCCTCCATCCTGCTCAACACCACCGCCACCGGCGCCGCCACCCCCACTTTTGCCACCAAAGTTGACTTCCCAACTGGCGATGGCCCCTACTCCGTCAGCATCGGCGACATCAACGGCGACATCAACGGCGACGGGAAACCTGACTTAGCTGTGGCGAACAGCAACAGCAACGATGTCTCCATCCTGCTCAACACCACCGCCACCTTCGCTACCACCCCCACTTTCGCCACCCAAGTCCCCTTCCCTACTGGCACTAACCCCGTCTCCGTCAGCATCGGCGACATCAACGGCGACGGGAAACCTGACTTAGCTGTGGCGAACAGGGACAGCAACAACGTCTCCATCCTGCTCAACACCACCGCCACCTTCGCTACCACCCCCACTTTCGCCACCAAAGTTGACTTCACAACTGGTACTGGCGCCCGCTCCGTCAGCATCGGCGACATCAACGGCGACGGGAAACCTGACTTAGCTGTGGCGAACATCAGCAGCGGCAACGTTTCCATCCTGCTCAATACCACTCCCCCCAACGCCACCATCCCCACTTTCCTCACCCAAGTTCCCTTCCCCACTGGCTCGGGCCCCGACTCCGTCAGCATCGACGACATCAACGGCGACGGGAAACCTGACTTAGCTGTGGCGAACGTTAGCAGCGGCAACGTTTCCATCCTGCTCAACACCACCGCCACCTTCGCTACCACCCCCACTTTCGCCCCCCAAGTCCCCTTCCCTGCTGTCGCTGGGCCCATCTCCGTCAGCATCCGCGACTTGAACGGCGACGGGAAACCTGACTTAGCTGTGGTGAACATTGGCAGCAACAATGTCTCCATCCTGCTCAACACTACCCCCAAAGTTACTGCTGTCACCGCCACCACCGCTGACGGCAGCTACGGCATCGGTTCTACTATCGCCATCACCGTCACCTTCGATGCCGCTGTCAACGTAGATACCACAGGTGGCACGCCCCAACTGCAACTAGAAACAGGCACAACTGACCGCTTTGCCACCTATACCAGCGGTAGCGGCGGTACTGTACTCACCTTCAACTATATAGTCCAAGCAGGAGACACCTCGGATGACTTAGAATACCTCGCCACCACCGCCCTCACCCTCAACGGCGGCACAATTAAAGAAACTGCTGGTACAGCCTTTGACGCTTTCTTAACCCTCCCCACTACCGCCTCAGTTAGCTCTCTCGGTGGTAGTAAAGCCATAGTTATTGAAACTGTTGCACCCACCATCACCAGCGTCACCTCTACCACCCCTGACGGGAGTTACAACACAACTGGCAACATCAACGTCACCGTCAACTTCAGCGAAGCCGTTACTTTAGCAGGTAATATGAGTGTCGCCTTAGACACAGGCGGCACTGTTACTATTGCATCTTTTAGCGGCACATCTGCTGGCGGCATTTATACTCCAGCAACCGGACAAAATAGTATTGATCTCAACTCAACAGGCATAACTTTAGGAGTCGGTGCCACCTTAAAGGATGCTGCTGGAAATGATGCAACCTTGACTATCCCTGCGGGACAATCTTTAGCCGATAGCAGAGCTATAATTGTAGACACCGTTGTACCCACAGTTGCCTTAACATCCGCATCCCCAACAACCACAAACGCACCATTTTTAGTCACAGCAACATTCAGCGAAAGCGTCACAGGATTTATTGCCAGCGACGTTAATGTTACTAACAGTACGATTAGCAATTTGACGGGTAGCGGCACAACTTATAATTTTACCGTTACACCTAATGCTGAAGGCCCTGTCACCGTTGATGTCCCTGCTGCTACAGCCACTGATATTGCTGGCAATAATAATACCGCCGCCACGCAACTGACTCGCACGTATGATGCTACAGCGCCAACAGTTGTCTTAACATCCGCATCCCCAACAACCACAAACGCACCATTTAGCGTCACAGCAACATTCAGTGAAGATGTCACCGGGTTTGATAATACTGATATTACCGTCACCAATGCGAATGTCGGTAACTTTGTCCCAGTTAATGCCAAAACCTACACCTTTGATGTCACCCCGAATGCTGATGGTAATGTCACCGTTGATGTACTTGCGGCTAAAGCCACTGATACTGCGGGTAATAACAATACCGCTGCCACTCAACTGGTTCGTACTGCTAATATTAGCGCACCTAATGTCACCTTAAGCTCAACTTCAGCCAGCACAGTCAACGCCGCATTTAGCGTCACAGCAACCTTCAGCGAAAATGTCTCTGGGTTTGATAATACTGATATTACCGTCGCCAATGCGATTGTCGGTAACTTTGTCCCAGTTAATGCCACAACCTACACCTTTGATGTCACTCCCACCGCTGATGGTAATGTCACCGTTGATGTACTTGCGAATAAAGCTAATGATACTGCGGGTAATAATAATATCGCAGCCACTCAACTGGTTCGTACTGCTGATATTACTCCGCCAACAGTTGCCTTAACATCAACTTCAGCAACAACAGTCAACGCAGCATTTTTAGTCACAGCAACTTTCAGTGAAAATGTGACCGGATTTAGTTCGAGTGGCATTAATGTTACTAACGGTACGGTTAGCGGTTTTACAGGTAGCGGCACGACTTATAATTTTACCGTTACTCCGAATGGTGATGGTAATGTCACAGTTGATGTACCGGAGGCTAAAGCTACTGATACTGCAAGTAATAACAATACCGCTGCAACTCAACTGACTCGTACTGCTAATATCACCGCACCTCCTGCTAGCTTGAGTTCAGTTTCTAACATTACTATACCGGGGGGTACAAGTCAAATATTGACGGTTACTTTCAGTGATAGTAGTGGAGTTGATGTTAGCAGTTTAGATAATTCTGACCTGGTAGTAAATTGGTCGGCTGGTGCTATTCCTGCTGCCTTTGTCAGCGTCGATACTAATAGTAACGGTACTGTTCGCACGGCAACTTATTCGCTGACTCCGCCTGGGGGAAGTTGGGATGATACAGATAATGGCAGTTACGCTGTTAATTTGCAAGCATCGCAAGTAAAAGATACTTTTGGCAATCAATTTGTAGGTAGCAATTTAGGCAGTTTTACTGTTAACATTCCCACGCCAACACCGACTCCCACGCCCATTCCGACTCCCACGCCCACACCGACTCCCACGCCAACACCGACTCCCACGCCAACACCGACTCCCACGCCCATTCCGACTCCCACGCCAACACCGACTCCCACACCAACGCCGACTCCGACAACAACACCGACTCCGACAACAACACCGACTCCGACAACAACACCCACTCCGACAACAACACCGACTCCGACAACAACACCGACTCCGACAACAACACCCACTCCAACGCCAACTCCAGGTATTCCCGCTGTCATTTTCCTTGAACCACTTGGCAGTACCGACGTACTCGAAAGCTTGGGCAGCGATATATACAAAGTGCGACTAAATACTCAGCCAACTGCTAACGTCACCGTCGCCATTACCCCTGAAACTCAAGTTACTGTCAGCCTACCTGTCCTTACTTTTACTCCCGCCAATTGGAATGTCGCTCAAACGGTAACGGTGACTGCGGTTGACGATGCGGTTGTTGAGGGCGATCGTCTAAGTTCAATTAGCCATGCCACTACCAGCCTTGACACACAGTATAATAATCTCGTCGCCCCTCTCACAGTCAATATCAGCGATAACGATAACTTAGGCGATGTCACAACCTTGTTGAAAAAGTCAGTAATCGGTTTGACACAGAAGGACGATCGCGCCACAGGATCGGCATTAAACGACATTATCCACGCACGCCCCGGCAATGACTATCTTCATGGCAAAGCAGGAGATGACTTGCTTTACGGACAAAAAGGCGATGACGGCATCAGGGGCGGTGATGGCAATGACATTATTTTTGGTGGTAAGGGGATTGATTTTATTCAGGGTGACGGTGGCCTTGACTTGATTTATGGAGGAAAGGAAAACGATCGCATTTACGGAGGCGATGGCGACGATATATTGTTTGGCGATGGGGGCAACGACTACTTATTTGGAGAAATGGGTGCCGATACTCTCACAGGCGGATTGGGTTTTGATGTGTTTGCCCTCGCGATCGATACTGGTGGAACAGACTTAGCCGCCGCTGATGTCATTAATGATTTCACCCTAAATCAAGACAAAATTGATTTAATTAGCCCCCTTTCTTTTAGCCAGTTAAATATTTATCAAGGAACCGGCGCTTTTGTTAGCGATACTATAATTCAGTATCAGGTAACAGGGGAATATTTAGCTGTCTTGAAAGGAGTCACTGCCAGCAGTATAGTTCAGGCAGTAACTTTTTAGACTTCGTATGTTGTTGCGCTTTAGCGCTAAAGCGCAATAACATACCTACCCGATCGCGATCGCCTAATTTGTATGGTGCACCAACAGTCGATCGCACTTTTGCTTTGATTTTCAGGCATAGCAACCGCTTAATGTAAATTGTGTAGCCTGTCTTTGATTTTTGTGCGAGTCAACAATGCAGACTCACAGCGTTCCCAGTACATTTTAGCCACGCGATCGCCCGGATTCTGACGCCAACACTCTTCAAAAAGCCGCGCCGCTTCAAATAACTTCCCTCCCGAGTAAAGTGCCCTAGCTTCTGCAAACAATTCCAGCGTAGCTAACTTGGCCTGTTTAATTTCTGGTGGATCTGCATCAAACACCTCATAAATCGTCACAGCTTCGGATTTTCCCTTGACTTTTACCGTATCGATAGTGCGGATTGCGTACTGGGATGGATTTTTTAGGCGCGAATAAGTTGGCTGGGTAATTAATAGCGCCACCCCATAATTTTTCGTCAAACTTTCCACACGAGAAGCTAAATTCACCGCATCGCTGATTACCGTCCCGTCCATGCGATTTGGTCCTCCCACAGTTCCCAGCATCAAAGAACCCGTATTAATCCCAATCCCAATCTGAATTGGCGCACAGCCAGCGTTAGCGCAGTATTCATTGTATTCAGCGAGACGGTGCAGCATCGCAATTCCCGCTTTCACCGCATTATCCGCCTCGCCGCTAAACAGTGCCATAATCGCATCGCCAATATATTTGTCAATAAACCCCTTATTTTCATTAATGACGGGTTCCATGCGAGAAAGATAAGAATTGATAAATTTGAAATTATCCTCCGGCGTCATAGTTTCCGAAAGCGTGGTAAAATTGCGAATATCGGAAAACAGCACCGACATTTCTAACTGCACTTGGTCGCCCAATTCCACATCAATAATGCTTGATTTCTCTAAAAACTGGAGGAATTGATGGGGGATGAAGCGCTCGTAAGCTTTGTTGAGTTGAGCCAGCCTGCTTTCATTTTGGCGTACTTCTGTATAAAGCTTAGAATTTTGAATTGAGATGGCCGCTTGTCCCGATAAAACTTTTAATATTTCCACTCTTTCTGGGGTAAAAGCTCCCGCTGTCAAATTGTTTTCTAAATAAACAATACTAATGATTTGAGATTGATTAATCAGCGGTACACATAAAATTGATTTGGGCTGATACTTTCGGATGTGGCGGTCGTTGGTAAATTGTCCCGATCGCGCAGCATCATCTAGTACCACGCTTTCTTGAGTGCGACTCACATAATTGACAATTGCGGAGGAAAGTTCCTGACAATCTTCAACGGGGATTGACTGCAACACGGTGACTTGTTCAGAATTTATTGCCCCTTCAGCTTCAATCAACAGTTGTCCCTGGCTTAACAAAATCAGATAGCCTCGTTGCGCCCCTGCATTTTCTATCAAAATTTTCATCAAGCTAGACAGTAGCTTATCTAGCATAATTTCTCCAGAAATCGCATGAGAAGCCTTCATAACTGCGCTGATATCTAGGTGATTACCCGAACCAGTCGTTGTCATTGCTACGGTAGTTTGAGTGTTTTTCCTTCCCGGTTGAGTTACCGCGAATAATTGGGGATATCGCGTTTCTAAATCCGTTACTTTAGCAGTGGCTCCCCATTCAACATAACAATAATACGCCTCAAATATGTAGGATTGAGCAACTTTTGTTTTGCCCCATTCCGAGTAGAATTTGGCTGCTAGTTCGTTGGCCAGGGCTTCGTCATTAACATATTTGTTTTCTTTGGCTCCTTCAATTGCGCGATCGTACATTTCAATCGCCTCGGCTTTATTGCCCAACACCCGTTGCTGTTCTGCTTCCACTAAATACCATTTATGCAGATAATTCATCGGAGCATTTTGCGCCCACTGTTGCAGCGTGCTTTGATGGGTTTCCACTAAGGCAAGAATTTCAGTTTGCTCAATTGCTGGCTGTGCCCGAAAAAGTGCCAGGTGCGTCAGGGCAGCATAAAAATGAAAAATTGGAACAAAAGCCGATCCAGATACTCCCATCAAATACTGTTTGACTTGGGAAATATGGTCTAGGGCAGCCGTATAATTGCCATAGCAGTAAGCAAGCAGCAGTTTGAAGATGCAGGCACAGGCGATCGCCGTAAATTCATTATCCTGATAGTGCTTGGGAATCATCACCGTTTCATCGTAGGCAGAGCCTATTAACAAATCCGGCCGAATACGAGTTTCCCTTAAGTTTTGCACCGTCTGCTGAATCATATCCAAATAAATCCGCGCAGAATATTGTTTCAACTGTGCCATTACCGCCCTATAACTTGCTATTTCTGGTTCCCAAGTGTCTAGTTCTACCCCAGCGAATAAATAAGTATAAAAGCAAATATATATGTTGTAGCCAGCGTCTACAAAGTCGCCTGTTTCCATGCCCAACCTATAGCCCTCTTTCAGCGTTGGTATCGTTGCCAAAAGAGATTCTTGGCGATGCTGAATCCAGCCACCAAACAAAAGTAGAACTGTGGACTTGAATTCGGGTACATTCAACCTATCCAGCAATGAAAGTGCCAATTGCCCAAAGCCATAGCCCGTTTCCACCTCTTGTAAAAAGGCACAGAACACCATTCCGTGCATCGCATAACCCACCGTCGATGCGGGCGCATTTCCAAAGGAGAGCGATAAACTCACCATCGTTGAGCTCAGCAAGGGCAGCAAACCGGGCATTCCCTGGAAAATGGGTGGAAACAACATACCAGACAGTTGCATAGCTGCCTGAGTCTGTGGATTTGTCATCACAGGTAGGTCAACCAATTCCTCAATCTTTCTGTCGCCGAGGAGGGCCGCAAGGGCTTGTAGCGCTTTGCCAATCTTGGCTTCATCAGGTTCGGCAGGGAGTTCAATCCCCAATTGTAAGAGTGCTTCTCTTGCTACTGCGATCGTTTCTAATACCTTGCTCTGAGCTGTCTGAGCGGCAATTTTAATTTCGTAAATTTTAACTCGATCTAAAATTGTTTGGGCTTCTTGCACAACCAGTGCTGCCATCTGTTCCATACCATCAAAGTCACCATTCAAATAGGCAATTTCAGCAGCAGCAACATACAGATTTAGCGCCAATTCATATTGAGTTTGCCAGCATTGAGGTGTCAGTAGTTCAATTCCAGTTTGTAGATAGATATTTGCCGCAGCGTAGGCGGTAGAATTTCTAGCCTTACGTCCAGCTTCTAAGTTTAGTTGGGCTAAGGCTGAGTGTTCACTTAATTGATCGATTAACTCAATTCCTTGATTTAAATGCCCCACAATATCAAATATTTTTTCTTCGGTTTCTATGTCGGAAGAACTTTGTAGCAGTAACTGTCCAATTTTCAGATGAGTGGCTTGTTTTTGATCGTCGGGAATCAATGAATAAGCCGCTTGCTGGACGCGATCGTGCAGGAACTTATAAGTGGGATTAGCAACAGACTGATTCGGGGATTGACTATCTGATTGAATGAAGTTATAGCCTTCTGAAATTACTAAAATTAGTCCTTCTTGCAAGGCTTTCCACAGCGCTGATTCGGTTTCTTCTGGTAATTCTTCGTTGACTATTGCCAATGTCTCTAAATCAAACTGCGCCCCAATACACGCGGCAAGTTTGAGGGCATCCTGAGTAATGGCCGGCAACTTTTGCAATTGCGCCGCCATAAACTCCACCACATCCGAGGCGTCGGCAAATTTAACTTGATTAATATCGCACTGCCACCCCCCTTTGCTGCCCCCCTTACTAAGAGGGGATTGAGGGGGGTTAAAAATAATTTGACCATCTTCATACAAGGCCTTGAGGAATTGAGTCGAGAAAAAGGGATTACCTTGGGTTTTTTGATAAACCAATTCTGTCAAGGGCCCGGCTAAAGATAAATCGCAAATCAGCGTCTCTGCTACCAACTGATTGAGATCTCCTAAACTCAACGGTTGCAGGGTAATCGTATTCACCGTGGCTCCCGATTTCACAATCTCATCCACAGTCAACATAAACGGATGAGCCGGTGATACCTCATTATCGCGATAAGCACCCAATACTAACAGATGCCCCGTATCTTCCATCAACAGTTGTAGCAATTTCAGCGATGCCGAATCTGCCCATTGCAAATCGTCCAGAAACATCACTAAGGGATGTTCTGCTTGGGTAAATACTTGCACAAATTTCTGCATCAGCAGATTGAAGCGATTTTGGGCGGCACTCCCCGACAATTCTAGTGCAGGACTTTGAGCGCCAATGATGTGTTCTAATTCAGGAATTACGTCAATCAAGACTTGCCCACTCTCGCCTACTGCTGTGAGAATCAGGTTTTTCCATCTGTGTAACTGAGCGTCACTTTCTGATAATAATTGTCCCATCAATTCCCGAAATGCTTGCACAAATGCACTAAAGGGAATATTGCGTTGAAATTGGTCGTATTTGCCTTTGATAAAATAGCCACGCTGTCTGGCGATCGGCTTATGCACTTCATTCACTACTGCGGTTTTACCAATCCCAGAAAAACCAGCTACTAGCATCATTTCGGCACTAGCATTACGAACTCTTTCAAAGGCAGCTAATAGATTATCAACTTCTGTTTCTCTGCCGTATAACTTTTCGGGAATCAGGAAATGGTCTGTAAGATCCAGCGTCCCTAAGTCAAATTCTTCTATGCTATCGGTTTCTTGTAATTGAACCAGACACATTTCTAAATCCTGCTTGAGACCCAATGCAGTTTGATAGCGATTCTCCGCATTTTTCGCCATCAGCTTGCTGACTATTTGGGAGACAATTAGGGGAATTTCTGGCTTGATTTCGTGCGGGGGAACTGGTTGTCGGGCAATGTGGCAGTGAACTATCTCTAAAGCGTCTTCTGTCTCAAAAGGCAGTTTTCCTGTCAGCAATTCGTAGAAGGTGACGCCGAGGGAGTAAAAGTCAGTGCGGTAATCGATAGAGCGATTCATCCTACCAGTTTGTTCCGGCGAGATGTAAGCGAGGGTTCCTTCTAAAACATTGGGATTTTTCAGGGTTGGCATTTCTCGCGTTAGCTGAGTGGAAATGCCAAAGTCGATAATTTTGAGCTGCCCCGTCGTTGGATTGAATACTATATTAGAAGGGTTAATATCTTTGTGAATTATATTGGCGCTGTGAATTTGCCCTAAAGTTTCAGTTGCAGCGATCGCAATTTGGAGAAATTCCTTGAGGCTAAACTTTCGCTGCTGTATCAATATTTTCAAGGATTCCCCGCCAAAGTCCTCCACAAAAATCACGAGGCTGTTTTGGTATTTTTGCAAGTCATAAACTTGCACGACTCCCGCCTCTTTCAGCTCTCGGGTGATGCGGTATTCGGTGCGGTAGCGTAGCAATTCTTGAGGTGTGGGGTAGCTTTCTTTGAGCAGTTTGAGGATGAGCGGTTGATGATCCGCTTCCCGAATCGCCCGGTACACCAGAGAATTGGTACTTTCGTAAAGCAGCTTCTGGACGGCAATGCCTGGGATGGACAGCATATTTATTTTTTTGGTAAAAATTAACGCGAAGTCGAAACACAGCGGGTTCGTTATGTCGAGAATAGCGCTTTAGAAAGGAACAAATTATGTTTTTATAACACACTCTTAGTTTTTCGGCAGCGAAATGGCTTTCAAGTGGTCTGGCAGAGTAAGGGTAAGGAGTGATCATGCGACGTACCTAAGCCCTGTTAATTCTCAACTCCATGAATTGTCACCGTTTCTGTTATCCAAACATCGTTAAAAATTGTCCCACCCCCAGCGCTAAGCAAAATTTTGAATGTAGAGATTGTCACAGGCAGTTTGTTTAAAACCCCAGACATCAAAGGATTTCAGAAGAAACAAAAAAATTGAGAGATCAGCTTTTATTAGAAAAAATATCTTGAGTTGCGATTGTCAAAGTCACGAGGGTGTCCCCCCGCTGGTTCCAATACTATGTGTTTTTCAACAATTAGCATCAGTCCCCCGGAAAGTTCAAGTAAAGTCAAAAAAACAAGGCAAGCTAACGATCCAACGTGATGAAATGTAGTCCTTTGTAGGCACTAAGGGTAACAAGCAGTGGAAAGAGCTGCCAATTGATGCCTTAAGCCAAGAAATTCTAGGGGTGTATATAGGAAGTCGAGTTGAAATGGGTGCTAAAGGTTTTTGGGATTCCCTCCCAGTAGTTGACAGACGATGTGCCGTCTATTATACAGATTTTTGGGCAGGCTCAAAAAAAACCCAGCGACACAAATCTCTGGGGAAAGATACTGGCAAAACTTCTGATATCGAAAGATTCAATAACACCCTTCAGCAAAGGATATCTCGTTTGATAAGAAAGACTTTGTTCTCATCTATCTCTAAATATCTCCAATCATGTTGGTGCCTTCTAGTATTTTATCCATGATTACAAGACTTCTTTACCCCTAAAAATGTTGAGAATTTTTCGTTGCTATGCAGAACTACCAGGCTTTGTTCTGATGATTTTGGAGAGTGATTTATCTACTTCCGCTTACCCTTCCCGGCTACAAACTCCCGCAGCCGGAGTAAACTAGCCGTTTGCCCCAAATTCAGCGGCAGCAGCGACACTCCCTCCAACCGAGATTGCACCCAACCGTCGCCCCAATACCATTCGTGAAACCCGTCAATTCCCTGACTCAATAACAGCCGCAGACAATTGTGCTCAACAATATCAACGTGATGCTGAACTGCCACCGGGCCCAGCCAACTTGTAAAGGTCAAACCTTGAGCAAATTCTTCCGGCAAACCGCTAGACAACTGCTGCGGCCACAGCCACTGCTGCAATTGAGTTGGACGCAACAAGCTGTCTCTAATCGCTGTTTCGGAAGCTTCAAGCTCAATCCGCAGGTTGCTTTGTTGAAAATTACCGAGCATAAGAATTTTAGATATAACTGCAAGTAACTTTAATGTAACTTATTGGACTGGTTCTAAGTAAAATGTTGCACCATTCGTGTGAAGTAGGGGCGGGTTCACCAACCATCTCTAACTCTCACCAACAATTAAAATAAACCCGCCCCACCCCACTAAAAACCCCCAATTGACATTGCTGCAACATCTCAGTTTTCACCGAGTATCCCGATCGAACATCATATCAAGTCCGGTTGATTAACCGCGATCGGCGAGGTCGGGGCGGGTTTACGAGATTATTAGTTTTAGGCACTGATGGTTGGCGAACCAACCCCTACAGTGGTTTGACGGAGGGTGCAAAATGTTCGATCGCACATCACCGTCCATCTACCTTCATCTACACTAAAAAATTTAAGATATTCGATCGCACGTATCGCCCGAAACCCGATTTTCGTATCGAACTGTTAAGCTCTGTTTCATTTCATTGAAATCTTCCCTGCTTCACGCCACCGCATCCAAAGTCCGTGATACCATCACACCTGAGTAATGCCTATAGAAAAAAACTGGAGAGAAAAGCTTTGACACTAAGGGTTGCAGTAGTAGGTTCAGGCCCTGCGGGTTCTTCCGCCGCCGAAACATTGGTAAAAGCAGGCATCGAAACATACCTATTCGAGCGTAAATTAGACAACGCCAAACCCTGCGGTGGGGCTATTCCCCTGTGCATGGTCAGCGAATTTGACTTGCCGCAAAGTATTATTGACCGCCAAGTCAGAAAAATGAAAATGATCTCCCCCTCCAACGTCGAGGTGGACATCAATATTGAAAACGCACACGAATACATCGGTATGTGCCGCCGCGAAGTGCTCGATGGCTTCATGCGCGATCGCGCCGCTTCCTTGGGTGCAAAACTAATTAACGGCACCGTTCACAAATTAGAAATTCCCGGCAACAATACAGACCCCTACACTCTCCACTATGCCGACCACTCCGACGGCAGCGCCATGGGAATTCAGAAAACTCTGAAGGTGGATTTGGTAATCGGGGCTGACGGTGCCAACTCTCGCGTAGCAAAGGCGATCGACGCTGGCGACTACAATTATGCGATCGCCTTCCAAGAGCGCATCCGCCTGCCAGAAGATAAAATGGCTTACTACCACGACTTAGCCGAAATGTACGTCGGCGATGACGTATCTACCGACTTCTACGCTTGGGTGTTCCCCAAATACGACCACGTAGCCGTCGGCACCGGCACGATGAAAGTCAATCAAGCCAGTATCAAAAAGCTGCAAGCAGGCATCCGCGCCCGCGCTGCCAAAAAACTGATGGGCGGTGAGATTATTAAAGTGGAAGCTCACCCCATCCCGGAACATCCGCGTCCTCGCCGGGTTGTTGGCCGGGTTGCTCTCGTAGGCGATGCTGCAGGTTATGTTACCAAGTCTTCCGGCGAAGGTATCTATTTTGCCGCCAAGTCTGGCCGGATGTGCGCCGAAACTATTGTGGAGATTTCCAATAAAGGCGCGCGCATTCCGACTGAAGAGGAAATTAAGATTTACCTGAAGCGGTGGGATAAAGCCTACGGCATTACTTACAAAGTTTTGGACATTTTGCAGCGCGTGTTCTACCGTTCCGATGCTACCCGCGAAGCTTTTGTGGAAATGTGTGCCGATCGCGATGTGCAGAAACTCACATTCGATAGCTACTTGTATAAGACTGTAGTGCCGGCAAATCCTTTCATTCAAATGAAGATTACCGCGAAAACCATTGGTAGCTTGTTGCGTGGGAATGCTTTAGCGCCTTAATTCCGGGCGGCTAAGCGCACTTTGTATAAAAAAAAGCGGGCAGTCACAAAACTGCTCGCTTTTTTTTCGATCTAAGATAACCAACCCCAAATGCGCGAAGGAAGAGGAAGAAGAAGAATTGTTAGTTCAAGTTCAACTGCACTAAGGTATCGGGGGCGAGGAAGTGAGAAATGTGATAAGCCCGTTCCTCGGTTTTCAGCAGGATTTTTTCGTAGAGGTAGCGGGTAGCTCGATCGCCCAAACTTTCAGCTTGTCCTGCTTGACGCCGCAGCAAACCGAGGATAGCTTGCTCAGCAATTAAATCGTGTTCCAGCATTTGGCGGCAGGAATATACGCCGTCGGCTTCCGGCTCAAAACAGCACAGTTCGGCTAACTTGCTAAAGCTAGCTGCTGGTATGCCGCCCAACCCGTTTAACCGTTCGCCCAACTCGTGGACGCTATCTTGAGCTTCTCCGTAGCTTTCTTCAAAGAATTTGTGCAAGGAGTAAAATTCTGCCCCTTCCACCACAAAATGATGTTTTTGATATTGCAGGTATAGAGCCTGAAAACTGGCCAGCAGCGCGTTCATCCCTTCACAAATCGGTGCTGTGACTGAATGTTCCAGTAGAACTGGGTTTTCGGCTATGTGGCCAAATGGTCTCAATGCACTCTGAGTCTCAGCCATGTGTGTTCTCCTCTCAATAGGCAGTTTTGTTGCCAATAGAGTCAGTCTAGCACTGTAAATTTACCCGTCAAGCAGCGTCTGCCTCGATAGTGGAAGATTTTATAGAGTAGGAAATTTTTTTTCTAAACCTATTGAGAATTATTAGCAGTTGGGTTATGCTTTAAAAAGATCCTCGTTCTGAACGCTTCCTGAAAGTGGGGCGAACCTTCTGAAGGCAGAAGGCAGAGGGTAAAAGGCAAAATTTTTTTAGGAAGGGCTGTTGATAATCCTTGAGGTTCTTCGGAAATCTAGCTTTGAACTTCTGCCCGCTATCAGTCAGGGTAAAAATTAATGCAAATTATTACTGTTGTCAAAAAATGAA
Organism: Microcoleus sp. Pol10D4; assembly: GCF_036701555.1. Lineage (NCBI taxonomy): Bacteria > Bacillati > Cyanobacteriota > Cyanophyceae > Oscillatoriales > Microcoleaceae > Microcoleus > Microcoleus sp. Pol10D4. The sequence continues at coordinate 344,196 of NZ_JAUBRA010000001.1, read as the reverse complement.
TCCAGCAGATCCAGAATTAGAAGTTTGTGACATTGTGCAAGTTAGTTGGCTAGATAGGTGGCAAGTTTACAAACGCTTGCAAGAACTAGAAATTCCCTGCTGGTGTGCTGTTGACCAACCTTTACGGGCAAAAGTCAACACTGTCAAACAAGCGGCTCAGTTAATGAGCGTGTTGAGGCAAGTCAGTGCCCCTAGATGCGAACTGGTGCAGTGGCTGGAATGCTGCTGGCAAATCGGGTAAAGGTAGAAGGAAGTTCGGCAACGAGCAGTGTAGAAGATGTAACGGATGTAACGGATTTAAAGGAGTTATAACAATGTATAAGTCTGGCAAGCAAGTTTCCGAATTCAGTTTAGAGGGAGAAATCCTCGGCCTAATTATTGAAGATGGCTGCAAACTTAAATATTTGCGAATTAGCAACGATCGCGGAGTAGAATATCTTGTTAAACTTTGCAAGGAATTGCGGTCATTTCTATCGCCTATTTTGACACCGGGGTTGAGAGTTCAAGTTGTAGGTGAGAAAGAACTTAACTTGAAAAACGGTAAAATAAAACTTAAAGCTCGTAGCCTCAAGCTGGCTCAGGGTAACAACGATCGATCGCACGAACTGCTTGACTCCACCAATGGGCCTGTTGCGGTATTGACATCGGACGATCGCGCGATCGGCAAAACCGAAGTCAGCTCTCCCACAGCAGCTCAAACTGTAAAATCTCCGGCAAAAACCCAAACCAAAATATTAGTATGTCAAAAATCAGACTGCCTGAAGCGGGGCGCTGGAGGAGTCTGTAAAGCTTTAGAAAATGCTTTGAATGCGCGCGGTTTAGAAGACAAAGTGACTGTACAGGGAACCGGATGTCTCAAACAGTGCAAAGCCGGCCCAAATATAGTTGTGATGCCGGACAAAACTCGCTACAGTCGCATTGCACCGGCAGAAGTTCCAGCAATCATTGACAAACATTGTGCAGTTGTTAAAGCTTAGGCGATCGCCCGGATGCCGCAAGAGTGCGTTAGAGATCAGGAAAAATTATTTTGATAGGACTCTGGGCGAAAAACTCACAGGCCCATCTTACGCCTTAATTTGAGTTCGGGTTGTAGTTCGATCGCGGCACCCGATTCAGAGGTTATTGTCCGAAAAAATAGGAAAAAGGCCAAAACTATCACTTAGGGGCTTCCTTCTGTAGAATCTCTAAGGATAGACTGTATCTGAGACCCTGTGAGTATTGGGATAAAAAGCCATGTCAGAAGCTGATCTTCGAGCCCATCAGCACCAACCGCACCCTGCTGTTCCATCCGATACCGAACCATTTCAGTCAGATTTTGCTGCTACTGGGGATTTTGAGCCGATCGCCCCCGATGCGACAGACACTCCCGCAACGGTTCCCCAACAGCCAGAAGAAGACTGGCAAACAGTAGATTTTCCCAACGCCATCAGCGTAGATGCAATTCCCACAAAACCTGAAACAAAAAATTCGCAATCTCCGACACAGCCGGCGGAGGCGGGCTCGCCCCCGATTTCAGACAATCTAAAAAATATGCTTGGGAATGCCGAACAGGCCAAGGGCAAAGGATCGACCCCAGTCACCCTTATGCAAGCGCTGCACGAATGCAACCGCGACCTTTTACAGCGCATCGCGCAGCTAGAAACAGCTCTCGAAGAGTCCCAAAAAACCTTGCAGAATCGCGAAACTTTGCTAGAACAGCGGACTGCAGAACTCGAAAATACTCAAGAACAATTGACGCGGCTGTTTGGCAAAGTGGAAGTTTCCCATCAAACCCTCCAAAGTCAAGAAATTTTAGTCGAAAGTTTAAGAAGTCAGTTGGCAACCAGCCAAGTCAGGCTAGCGACTGTTGAGCGAGAATGTGCGTCTACTGTGCAACGCTACAACGAACAGTTACACCAGTTAGTAGCCACAGAAAATATTTGCAGGGAATTGCGAGCCCGCTTGCACCGCCAGCAGCGCCATACTCTGCAATTCAAAGCTGCCTTGGAAAGAAGTTTGGATAGGCCCCAGGTAAAGTCGCCGAGGATCGAGCCGCCTGACAATAATCTGGACACCGCCAGCGCACAATTAGAATCTTTGCTCGCGGCGGTCAAAAGCTCTCAGATGCCTGTGCCGCCAGCCTTCAACGCTTCCCCTGTCCAACCTTGGTCGGAACCAGAAGAGCTTCCAGAGGTAGCCGCTGCTGCCGAGGCGATCGAGCCTGAATCCCCAGCCCCTCTAGAACTCAACAAATTAGCCGAAGTATCCGGCATTCAATTGCAGAAGAGCGAAACCTACCAGCCTGATGAGCCGGCCACTGACTCGGCCGAACCGGTGGCGGAACCTGAACTGCCGATGGCTGAGTCTGAACCCGAAACTGCTACCAAAGTGGACGCCCAAGAATTGGCTAGGGCTTTTCAAATTTTGAACTCTGTTGAAACCTTTGGCATTCAAGAAGTGCGATCGAGTGTGGCAAAACCTAGAGCAGTCGCCCAACCAGACTGGCTGAGCTTGATTGCCAGTCCGCTGCGGGCTTCTAAAAAACGTCGATCGCTAGCTGAAATTGAATTGCCGAGTTTTCGATAGCGAATTGAAGTTGCTAGTTTTGAGTTTTAACTCAAAACTCAACACTGCTTTGTAAAACTTATCTAAACTTACCTAAAGCCATCTTTAGACAAAATTCGGAGTTTACTTCCTACGCTGTTGGGTAGACGGCTAATCCCAAGATAAGTAGGCTATCCCCCTCAAGCCGAGGGTTCCCAGTTTAAAATGTTGATGCTGGCGTTGAAATCACGATCTAAAGATATGCCACAAGCGGGACAGTCAAAAGTCCGAATGCTTAGTGGCATATCTTTTTTAGTGCCACAATTAGAACAAGTTTTAGTGCTGGGGAACCATTGGTCTACCAGCACTAAATTTGCCCCATACATTTTACACTTATAATCGAGTTGACGTTTGAACTCGTAAAAACCTATATCCGATATTGCCCCGGACAGCTTGTGGTTCGCCATCATTCCTTGAACGTTCAAGTTTTCAATCTTAATTAGCTTAAAAGTTTGGGCTAAATAAGTTGTTAGCTTGTGAAGAAAATCTAAGCGAATACGAGCTATCCGTGCATGGAGCCGACGGATTTTATGGTAGGTTTTGCGCTGATTTTGGGAGCCTATTACCTGTTTTGATGCTTGGCGCTGCAAGGTAGCAAGCTTGGTTTTCGCTTGTTTTAACGGCTTCGGCGCCTCAAAGACCTGCTGAGTTGACAGCGTGGCCGCATACTTGATGCCTAAATCGATTCCTACAGCATTCTCAGGTTGTTGAACTGGCAAACGTTCGGCATCAACGCCAAAGGAAACAAACCAACGACTTCCTTCTTTTGAAATCGTAAAAGTTTGAGACACATAACCGCATTCTAGGGCTTCGTAGAGTCGAAAAGTTCCCAATGTAGGAATCTTGATCGTGCTGCCAGCATTTAGTAAAACTTTGCCGTTAGACGAATCAACTGTAAAAGATTGACCGTCTCGGCGACTAGCAAATCTTGGATGACCTGCTTTTCCAGAGCGATACCGACTAAAAGCATCTTTCAAGTCAATCAAAGCATTTTGATAAACTCGACTAGATAATTGATTCATCCAAGCGAATTCAGGCTGTTTCTTGACGTAGTGGGTGAGAACTTTTTTGACTTCGTTAAGTACCTGTGAGTCCGTGAATTGTCCCCCGCTATACATTTGAGTCCGCAAGCTCAACCCCATGTTAAACACTACCCGCCGAAATCCTGCGTGTTTTGCCATCAAGGTCGCTTCCCGGTTATTCAATTTGAGCGCTCGCTTGACGGCAAACACAAAACTTCTCCTCAACGATTAACTATGGATATTTTTAGCGAACTATTTGGTACTTAAGTCTTGCTCTTTTCTCCCCTTTCCCATGCCGTAGGTGAGAGCATAGCTGGTAGCCAACAGCCACAGCCAAACAGCCGGATACCGGGGCTCCAACCAAGGCTGTACCCTGCGGGCGAAGCTGGGAAGCCATCCGAACAGCAAACTGGCCAAAGCCAGCAGAGTAAAATTCAAGTAACTTCCCAGCCAGCGCCAAATATCCCCCAAGGTGACAAAATCTAAAATCCACAAGAGGAGAGAAGGGTTTTTTCCGGCTGCTTCGATCGCCAGTCGATTGAAAGTTAGCCAGTCGGTTCTGTCTTTAATAAAAGTTTCGGCGACGGCGAGTTTTTGTGCTGCCAAAATACCGAAAAAGGTATTGAGAATTGAATTAATTCTTTGAGGAGGCAAACTGCTCCCGGTAGGAACCATCATGCCTTTAGAAAACAGCCAAGTTACTGAAACATTGCTCTGGTAGGCGCGAATTTGGTTTAAGTGATTTGCCGTCAACAAATTGTGCTTTAAAGCTGTATCCAAAAGGTCTGTTAAGCGGAAAAGATTGCGAACAAGAGAGCCGAAGCCGGTGAAAACAAGGGGAGATTGCAAGGATGCTGCGTCGCCGATCGAGACTAGGCGATCGATCGCCACGGAGCGATCGCCGCTGTTGCTGCTAAAATGCCCCGGAATATAACCAAAGGTCGGTTTTTTCCACACCAATTTATCGACATCGCAGCGACGGTATTCCGGCAAAATTGCGAAAAAATCCTCGTACATTTCCAGCAAAGAACCGGGATTATCGGGATGTACTTGGTGGTAGTGAAATAGATAAACTGTCAATTCTGTGCCGGCGCCGGGAAACAACTCCCAAATGAGCTGGCGGCCACGGGAAATGTCCCCGTGAGTGTAGAGCACATCCCCGTACTCGGAATCCCATACTCCTGGCTCAAATCCTGCGTCGATGACTGCTCCCACTGTCGGACAAACGCTGTCAAAAGTCCGCCCTTCGTTCAATTGCCAAGCTATGGGAGAAGCCGAACCCATTGCATCCACCAGCAGCCGTCCTAATGCAGTGCGATCGGCTTTTGTCGGCAAGTGGCGGCCCTGAACTACTACTTTTTCCGCTTCAACATCGGCTCTGATAAACTCAGTTTCGTCCCAGATTTCTCCGCCAGCTTCTGTTAGCTTCACTCCCGCTAAATTTAGCAATTTCTCCCCGTCCAAAGCTACATTGAGTACCTTCGGTGTGTGCAGAACTGGCGCTTTAGCAACGGGCGGATTGTTAGCATCAAAAAACTTGTTGTAGCCATCTTTGTATTCTCTGGCAATCAAAGTTTCTATTTCTGCAGCAGTGAATAAACCCAAATCAATTAAGCTTTGAATTTCGTCCCGCGAAATATTCCACTCGCGATTCATCCGCCCGAAAGGCATTCGCTCAACTAGCAGCACCCGGTAGCCCAATCTCGCCATGACTGCGGCGTGAATCACTCCCAAGGCCCCGCCAATATAAATTAAGTCATAAAAAGTATCGCCAGAATCGGACACCGAAATTGTACCCTCTTCCTTCTTCCCTCTTCCTTCTTCCTTCTTCCCTCTTCCTTCTTCCTTCTTCCCTGTTCCCTCTTCCTTCAAAAACACTACTTGTTTTGGCTTTTGAGGATTGCGAGTGCCTTCGCGCCAACGCTGTTCCCACCAGTAGACGCGCTTGAGGTCGTATTCGCCTTGAGGCATTTTTTGGAAGTATTTGACGGTCAATGGGTAATAGGGGGCAAGAGCCTCAAAAATTGACTGTTTGGAGAGGTCTATGACAGGGGGTTCCCGGTAGCGATCGGGAAACTTGTTTCTCACAGCAAGATTCAGAGCTTCCAGGAACTTTCTTTCTCCAGCAGGCGCCTCTTCTAGACGAAAGACTTTTAAATAAGTGGTGCGTTGCAGTGACCAGACAAAGGTGGAAAGTTCTGTCGATCGCCAATTTTGGTTTCCTGAATTGGTGTCAGCCAAGGCGGGTTTTGGATTGGCATTTTGAGTTCCAGACTTCTGAACCTCGACTGTTGTGGCTGGTGAAAGCAGGCGAAAGCCGTCAGCAGTAATAATTTTTTCTCCGATTCCGGGATCGAATTCGTGCTGCAACCAAGTGCAGACGGCTGCTGTATCCGGTGTCGGAACTTCTAGATAAAGAATTTCTTGCATGATTAGGCTCTCAATTCTGAATAAATTAATAAAGATGGGGGAGTTGACAAGGGAGCAAAGTAGGCTATACTCCCGAATACTTATTGAGTTTTAAATAAGTTTACAATGTTCTCAGATTTTTAGGTTTTCGATCGCTCTTGCTCTCGGTTGGCCCGCACTGGCTGAATATCTACTCCTTTCGGTATGCACTTCTATGAATTATCCCATTCCTACGAATCCTCAAGAAATGATTGCTTTGCGACAGCAGCCGCTGAATGAAGAATTGGTGGCGTCGGCGATCGCGGGTGTGATTCAAATAGCTCGATCGCGATCTCAGTCTTTGGATGAATTAAAGGCTGAGGTACTCGCGGACGACAATCTGCTAGATTTTGCTCAGAGGCTATGGCTGAGCGACATTGTGGCTCAAGCTTGGAACAATTTACCTTAGACTAGACTGCTGCTAAAAGATCTACTTCATTAGAGGTGAACTCAAAATGGTACAAACAAGATTAAAATCCTTAACTTTAGAAGAGTTTCTCCAACTACCAGAAACCAAACCTGCCAGCGAATACATTGATAATCAAATTATTCAGAAGCCAATGCCATAAGGGAAACACAGTGCGACTCAATGTGAACTAATTATTTTCATTAACGCTATATTAAAACCAAAAAAAGTTGCACGAGCATTTCCAGAACTCCGGTGTACCTTTGGCGGAAGGTCAACAGTGCCTGATGTTTCAGTATTTGTCTGGAACAGAATTCCCGCCGATGATAACGGCGAAATTGCTAATGTTTTTCCCATAGCTCCTGATTGGACAATTGAGATTTTGTCGCCAGACCAAAGTCAAACTAAAGTTACTAAAAATATTCTGCACTGCTTAAATCATCAAACTCAAATGGGCTGGCTGATCGATCCCGACGAACAATGCGTTTTTGTTTATGTTCCCCAGCAACAGACAGCAGTATTTGATGAACCAGAAATGCTGCTGCGTGTGCCGTCCTTCGCTAGCGAACTGCGGTTGAGTGTTGGAGAATTATTTGGCTGGTTGCTGAAATAATTTTCGGAAGAAGGAAGAAGGAAGAGGGAAGAAGGAAGAGGGAAGAAGGAAGAAGGAAGAAGGAAGAAGGAAGAAGGAAGAGGTAACTGGTAATTGTGCAAAATAAGGTTATACTATACATTGCCCAACGGGAGAGTCATCGCGCTGCGGCTGGGATTGCTTTGCTGCACTGCATTCTGCTCGCAATGACAAGTGAGATTGGAGTAAATTCTCTCATGCCCGATGCCCCATTTTCTATTGCTTAATTCATGCGTTTTAAAAGAAATCCCTTGTTTTGGATTGCTGCTGTTATCAGTTTAGTTTTAGACCACCTGACTAAGTTTTGGGTGGTACAAAATTTTGACTTGACGGTTCCTCCGCAGACGCAGGCGCTGTTACCTGGGGTGTTTCACTTCACTTATGTTGTTAATACCGGTGCGGCTTTTAGTCTTTTCAGCAATGGCGGGGCGATTTGGTTGCGGTGGCTGTCTTTGGGCGTTAGTGTGGGATTGATTGTGCTGGCTTGGTTCGGGCCGCGTATTAACCGCTGGGAACAAGCTGGCTACGGTTTGATTTTGGGGGGAGCACTGGGGAACGGGATCGATCGATTTGTTTCGGGCCACGTTGTAGATTTTATCGATTTTCGGATCATTCGATTCCCGGTATTTAACCTAGCCGATGTGTTTATTAATGCTGGGATTGTCTGTTTGCTGATTGCAACTTTTCACACTGCACCGCCGACTCCGAAAAGTCAGGACGATCGCAATTCTATTTCAGAGTAAATTTGAAGAAGCAAGAAGGAAGTTTGCAAACCGATTTGCTTTCTTCGGATGTAACGGATGTAACAGCTAACTAACTGTAGGGTTCGTCAGCGGGGAGATCCTTAGTTTGTAGTCGCCACATTCAACCCTGACGCACCCTACAATGACTTTGGAAATGGCTTAAAATGAGATAAGAACAGACCTATTGTTAAAACTAAATTTGCCCGTGAATCCTAATCCATTTGCTCAAGAACGCTTACTATTTGCCCCAGCAACCCCCGATGCTGATGCTATCCCGACTATTTTTGCTTTTCCCAACGAGTACACGGTAGGTATTACCAGTCTCGGCTATCAGATAGTGTGGGCAACTTTGGCTGTGCGATCGGATATTGAAGTGGGCCGTTTATTTACTGATATCCGCGAACAACTTCCCCGACATCCAGAATTACTGGGATTTTCGCTTTCTTGGGAACTAGACTATGTAAATATTCTAAATTTATTGGAATCTCTAGAAATTCCGATTTGGGCGTCACAACGAACGGATAATCATCCGATTGTATTCGGCGGTGGCCCGGTTTTTACTGCTAATCCAGAACCTTTTGCCGAGTTTTTTGATGTGATTTTGCTGGGAGATGGCGAACATCTCGTAGACAATTTTATTGATGCTTATAAACAAGTCCGTACCGCCGACAGACAAACTAAATTGCGGCATTTAGCCCAAGTTCCGGGAGTTTACGTCCCCAGTTTGTATGAAGTAACTTATCTGGATGCGACGGAGGGTATTAAATCTATTCAGCCTGTAGATTCGGGAATTCCCAGTGTGGTTGAAAAACAGACTTATCGCGGCAATACTTTATCTGCTTCCACTGTGGTGACAGAAAAAGCGGCTTGGGAAAATATTTACATGGTGGAAGTGGTTCGGAGTTGTCCAGAAATGTGCCGTTTTTGTTTGGCAAGTTATCTGACTTTGCCGTTTAGAACTGCGAGTTTGGAGGCTTCGCTAATTCCGGCGATCGATCGCGGTTTAGCTGTGACTAATCGTTTGGGTTTGTTGGGTGCTTCTGTCACTCAGCACCCGGAATTTGAAGCGTTGCTGGATCATTTGAATCATCCAAAATACGACGGCGTGCGGTTGAGTCTTTCTTCGGTAAGGACGAATACGGTGACAGTTAAATTGGCAGAAATATTGACAAACAGAGACAGTAAATCTGTGACTATTGCGGTGGAAAGTGGGAGCGATCGCCTCCGCAAAATTGTTAATAAAAAACTCACTAACGATGAAATTATCCAAGCTGCCATTAATGCTAAGGCTGGCGGTTTAAAGGGAATTAAACTTTACGGGATGGCGGGAATTCCCGGCGAAGAGATGGAGGATTTGGAGGAGACGGTGGCGATGATGCGGGCGATTAAAAAAGCGGTTCCCGGTTTGCGGTTGACTTTTGGATGCAGCACTTTTGTTCCGAAATCTCACACTCCTTTTCAGTGGTTTGGAGTGAATAAAGATGCGGAGAAGAGGCTGAAGTTTTTAGATAAAGAATTGCGGAAGTTAGGTTTAGAATTTAGACCTGAAAGCTATAACTGGTCTGTGATTCAGGGTTTGTTGTCAAAGGGCGATCGGCGGTTGTCTCGGCTGTTGGAATTAGTGCGACATTACGGCGATACTTTGGGCAGTTATCGGCGGGCTTTTAAGGAGTTGCGGGGACAGTTGCCGGAGATGGATTTTTATGTTTTTCAAGAGTGGGAATTGGATCAGGTTTTGCCTTGGAGTCATTTAAAAGGGCCGCTACCGGAGGCGACTTTGAAGAAGCATTTGGCTGAGGCGATGAGTCATACAACACGACAGCAAAATCAAGAATGTGAAAATTCACTAAGTCGCGTTTAGTAAATTAGATTATAATAGCCTCATGCGTGTTATTAGCCGAAAACGACTAAAAGAATTTTGGGAAACACAGCCCAATGCTGAAACAAGTCTGTTGCTGTGGTATCAGCGTAGTTGTGATGCTGAATGGCAAAGTTTAGTAGATATTCGTAAAGTATTTCCTTCGGCTAACTTAGTAGGTAACTTTACGGTATTTAATATTGGTGGCAATAACTATCGGTTAATTGCTTTTATCGATTATGAATACCAGATAGTGTTTGTCAGCTCTGTTTTAACTCATGCAGAATATGATAAGGAGAACTGGAAAAATGACGACTGGTTTAAAAACTCCTAGTAGCTACTATGTTGAGATAATCACAACTTTTCCACCGCGCCCAATTACTTGTGAAGCTGAGTTAATCGCTACACAAAATCGGATGGATTCTATTGTGAGTCGGAGCAATCTCACGCAAGACGATCGGGATTACTTAAACGTGTTGGGTACTCTTGTTTATGATTACGAACAAAAACATGAGCCAATGCCAGTCTTGAAAGGTATCGCACTACTGAAAGCATTGATGGTTGAGGACAATATTCAAGAAAAAGATTTGGTTGATATTTTTGAATCCGAGTCTTGGGTATCTGAGATGATGGATGGAAAGCGGGAACTGACGGCGAGTCAAATTCAAAAGTTAGCTAAGTTTTTTCATCTTTCCCCTGTGGCATTTCTTGAGTATAATTAATTGCCAGGATACTGGGATGAGTGACGCACTATAATATAATTATGGCCGAAGTCCAACCGAGAGAAATTCAGCGTTATACTAAGCCAGATAACAAAGTGCCTTTCGATCAGTGGTTTGATTCGCTTAGAGATATCAATGCTCAAGCCAAGATTATCTCTAAGCTTAACCGAATTGCTGATGGTAATTTAGGAGACTATCGCTCCGTGGGGGAAGGTGTATGCGAACTTAAAATAAATTATGGGCCTGGCTACCGAATTTATTTGGGACAAATAGGGATGACAATTGTGATGCTCATCTGCGGAGGCGATAAAAGCACTCAAGACAGAGATATCCGCCAAGCTACAGAATACTGGACAGATTATAGGAGTTAAGACAATGCCTAAAAGCCTACCTTATCATCCATTTTTGATTGAATCTCTGAGAAAAAGTCCGGCATTGTCAGCCGCCTATATAACGGCGACATTAGAGGAGGAAGAGCCGGAACCTGAACTGCTAAAACGAGCTCTCAGCGATGTAGCAGAAGCTTTGGGTCAACCAAAAATGACTCCTGAACAATATGAATTGCACTTAAAAAAATTGGATGAATTGCTGTCGCAGCAAGGAAGTGATGCGATTTATAATCTGGGAACTTGGCTGAATACTTTGGGATTGAAACTAACTGTTGCTGTTTGTACTGATACAGAGGATAATACTGCAAATGCTGAAACGCGATCGCACTTAACTGTCTAGCCCAACGATACAATGCCCAATTTTAAATATTCGTCGCTGATTAATGCCACCGTTGAAGCAGTCTGGAACTTTCACGAAAGGCCCGACATTCTGCAACTTTTGACTCCGCCTTGGCAACCGGTGAAAATCATTCGCCGCGAAGGGGGATTAGATGTGGGTGCTGTATCAGAATTTCGCTTGTTATTGGGGCCGATTCCTGTAAAATGGGTGGCGACTCACACTGAGTGCGAACAATATCGCTTGTTTGTTGATGAACAAACTGAGGGGCCGATGGCACGTTGGACTCACCGACACGAGTTTACCTCAGAAAATGGCAAAACTAGATTGACAGATGCGATCGCATTTTCGATACCGGGCGGCCCGATTGTCGATTTGTTGTTAGGTTGGTGGGTGGAAATGCGGTTAACAGATATGTTTCGCTACCGCCACGAAGTCACAAAAAGAGAGTGCGAGAAAGATGCAAACAACGGCTGAATATTACTGTGCTTTCTGCGGCGAACCGAGTACAACTTTTGTTGATATCAGCGGTGGTATGGAGCAATCTTATATCGAAGATTGTCAGGTTTGCTGTCGCCCGAATGTTCTGTATGTCAGAATAGATGAAGATACCCTGGATATTGAAATAGATACGGACTATCAAGAATAAGTGACTATAAAAATGTAGGAATTGCTTGTGATGCTGACTTGGTAGAATTCATGAATTTTGAAGCGGCTGCTTCTACGAAAGCCCTAAAAATTCCAGAGTTGAAGGAACAGTTTGGCGACATTTCCGGGTGCCATTGAATTGCTATCATCCAAGGGTGATAGCAGTGTTCCATTGCTTCTACCAAAGTGTCAGGTGCATCGGCTACAATTCGCCAATCGGATGTTACCTTCCTCACTGCTTGATGATGCCAGGAAACAACTGTTGTTGAAGTTTTTCCCATAATTTTTGCTAGGCGACTGTTTGGCTCAATTTCAATGGTATGCTCGATCGCACGCGGGGGAATTCCCGATCCGTGATTAACCTCATCTCCGTAAGCATCCGGTACGTGAATTACCAAACTGCCACCGCTGGCTACGTTCAACATTTGCATTCCCCGGCAAATCCCCAACACAGGTATGTCAGCTTTCAAAGCTAGCTTTGCTAAGCTTAATTCAAAATTGTCGCGTTCTGCATTAACTGAGTAAACTGTGCGATCGACATAACCGCCGTAAAGTTCTGGGTTTATATCTCCGCCCCCGGAAAAAATCAAACCATCTACTGCATCAAAAATACTAGCCGGATCTAATTGATTGGGCGGCAGCAAAATCGGAATGCCACCAGCCGCCTGAACTGCATCAATATAAGTTCCATTTAAGCGATACTCGCCTGCTGAACAGCGGTTGGATGTTGTGATGCCAACAATCGGAAATTTTTTCATTTGCTAGAGACTGGGAGATAATTATTTACATTAATACTCAGATTTGGCACTATTTGTAATCAGTGTTTCATGGGCGGGCTAGAAGCCCAACCCCTACTCCCCACAATAAAACTTACTTATTGTGGAACAGGCATCTTGCCTGTTTCTTGTCTGATTACTTGTGATTGATTCCTACATTAAACTGAGAATTCCCTGCACTGCTGTCTAATTTGTAACAGTTTTAGTATTAGTTTCCGGCAGCGGTTTGCGCGTACACAGATAAGCCAACGGCCCGAACAGCGGTACTAATGTTACTGCCCAAAATGCTGTAGAGTTTTGCATTCCTCGGCGCGCCATATCGTCTCCTAATAAGGCAGGAAATAGTAGGCAAAGCATACAAAAATCTAAACTCATTACGTGGATAAAACGGTTGGTTTGCCACTGTATCATAAAATCATACCAATCGCCTTTTGTCAACCCAAAAGAAACTAAAGCAGCAGCACCCAATGTTAGGACAATGGCAGTAAAACGGGAGTCTAATATCTTTAAAAAGATATTTTTATGACCGGGAAATTCAGGATTCGGTTCGCGTAGGGCTAAATAAGGCAGCAAGGCAACGGCGCCGACGCCAAAGGATAAAGTGGCAAATAGCCATGCAGGTATTTTCTGCCCCCTGCCGTCAGCAAATAAGACGCAACTGTAGATGAGCGGCCAGACTCCCATGAGGTTGAATAACGCTACAATTAAAGGGTTGATGTCTGCTATTTTGCCTGTGGAAATATTGGTAATTAGTGTGATAGTTTTTTCTGGACTGTCGGGTGGTGAAAATACAAAGGCGTAGGTGATAAATGCAATCCAAAGCAGCCCAAATTCAATTTTTCTGAACATAGTTAGTTTTCTTTACTTCTGATATTACTATAACAATTTTAAAGCGTTTTTGAATAACACTTTTTTTATTAACCGCAGAGGACGCAGAGGAAGAGAAGAGAAGATGAGAGCGGATAAAATGTGAGCATCTTCTGAATGTATTGCTATTTGCTATCGCCTGTTTTGGGCAGATTGCTAAATTGTTGCATAAATTGGCGATCGATCCAATCTTTCCAATACCACAATAACCATGATTCCCACATGAAATTGCCGCGAGATGCGATCGCCATTTTATTCCCAGTACCAATTAGCCCTAAGTATTGTTCTTGCGGTGCAAAGGGTTTCAGCGGTTTTTCCAATAAAAACTGCTGCAAATTTTTAAACAGCGGTTTGCCCTGACGCACAGCAAACACGCCTGCTTTGGGACGCGGATAATTAACCATCGCGCAGATGTCTCCAGCCCCAAATACGTTGGGGTGAGAGACTGATTGTAGGCAATCGTTGACTTCCATAAAGCCGTTTGAGTCGGCTGCTAAACCGGATTCTCTTATCCAATTGGCTGCCGATGCTTGTGTCACCCAAAAAATGCGATTGCACTCTAATTCTAAACCTGATTGACAGGAAATTTTGGCATTGGGTATTGGGCATTGGGCATTGGGCATCGGGCATTCTTGATTATCTTCTATGTCAATCGTTTCTGGCTTTTCTATAGCAATAACTTTTTCCATTAAATGCAGTTTAATGCCGCGACTGATGAGAATTTCTTGAAGGCGTAGGCGCACCCGCTGATTGTGTCCCTGCATCAATTCAGCACCGCTGTGAAACAAATGAATTTCTGATGATAAATTTTCTAAATTTTCTTCCCTCTTCCTTCTTCCCTCTTCCTTCTTCCCTCTTTCTTCTTCCCTCTTCCCTCTTCCTTCTTCCTTCTTCCTTCTTCCCTCTTCCTTCCCCAATCGAGATTGCATATTTAATGCTAATTCTACGCCGCCAGCACCGCCGCCGACAATGGCTATCCGCAGCGGTTTTTGGGGATGGTTTTGCCTTTCGGAAATTAACTGATTCCAGCTAGCTAAAAACTCCGGTACGGGTTTTGCTGCAATTGCATATTCTGCCGCACCCGGTACAGATAAAGTCGCAGGAGTGCTGCCGATATCCACAGAAAGCACATCAAAATTAATCGGAGGCCGAGTTTGACAAATAACTAAATTTTTGTTAAGGTCGATCGCGATCGCCCGATCGACAACTATTTGACACCTGGCAAATTCAGCGAGCGAGCGCAAATCGATGTGACATTCATCATAATCGTAAAACCCGGCAACGTGCCCCGGCAGCATTCCCGAATAAGGCGCGTGCAGCACGTCGCTAATCAGAGTTAAACGCACTCCCGGCAGCGGTTTGAAACCGAACATTTTTAATACAATAGCATGACTGTGACCGCCACCAATTAACACTAAATCTTTCACAATTACAGATGTTCGATCGAAATGTTCCAGCACCAATATTGTACAGCACTCGCACTCCTTGGGCCGCAAAGTCCGGTAAGGATAGCTGGCAGTGCGTAATGAATGATTTCCCAGCAGTTAGACAGAATGCTGTCACTTACCCTCTGTCTCAGAGATTATACTGAACTCAGTTGCGATCGTATAACATCAATTCACCCATTTCAGTTAACCGATCCCACATTCAGCGCAAATGGCTGTAGACTGTAGAGCGAGCAAATTTTATCACCAAATTATGTCGGGGTGTGTTTCAATAGCTAACTCACCATTCAAAACTATGACATTACGCATCATTCCGCGCAGTTGGCAGCGATCGATTAAAACTCTTTTCCCGCTTCTGTTTGCCCTCTCATTCATTATAGTATTGCTGGCGAACAATTTCATTCCGGCGATCGCCCAGCAACCCCGCCAGGAAATTCGCGGCGTTTGGATGACGACAAACGACAAAGACATCCTCAGAGATCGTCGCAAACTAGGAGATGCTGTCAGCAAACTAAAACGGTTAAATTTCAACACAATCTATCCCGTTGTCTGGAATTCTGGCTATGCAATGTATCCCAGCAATGTAGCGCAGCAAAGAGATATTCAACCCTTTGTTTACAGAGGGTTAGAGGGACAAGATATGATCGCAGATTTAATCGCTCAATCTCACCGCCAAGGCCTGCTAGTAATTCCTTGGTTTGAGTTTGGTTTCATGGCTCCTCCCACCTCAGAATTAGCCTTAAATCATCCCGATTGGCTGACACAAAAACAGGACGGCAGCCAAACATCAAACGGCGCGGGCGGCGAAGTAGTTTGGCTCAATCCCTTTCATCCCGAAGTTCAGCAATTCATTACCGAACTCGTACTAGAAATCACCACTCAATACAACGCCGACGGCATTCAATTTGACGACCACATGAGTTTGCCGTCGGAATTTGGATACGATGAGTACACAGTTGCTTTGTATACCAAAGAAACAAAAAAGGCTCCGCCAAAAGATTTTCAAAATCCAGCATGGGTGCAGTGGCGAGCCAATAAAATTACGGCTTTTATGTCGCAGCTAAATCAAGCCGTCAAAGCAGTCAAGCCCAATGCAATTTTCTCAATTTCTCCCAATTACTACGAGTTTGCTTACAAACATCATCTACAAGATTGGCTGACTTGGGTGCGCTTGGATATTGCCGACGAGCTAATCGTGCAAGTGTACCGTCCCAATTTAGAATCATTTGTGGGCAAGATTAACCGTCCAGAAATGCAAGAAGCACAGCAAAAGATTCCCACCGGAGTTGGGATTATGACAGGTTTGAGAAATAACCCAGTACCGATTGAGCAAATTAAATCTCAGGTGCAAGCAGTCCAAGAATACGGCTTAGGCGCCGCTTTCTTCTACTACGAAAGCTTGTGGGAATATGCGCCCGAACCCATCGCCCATCGACTGTCTCAATTTAGTGCTTTCTTCCCGTCTTCTGCATTCCGAACAGCGCTACAAATACCCAGACGCGCGGCTACTTTCCCTCCGCCGCCACCACCAAAACCAGATCCTAAAACTAAGCCAGAGCAACCTACCAAAAACAGCACACCTTCACCCTCGCCAACCACGTAAAAGAATTAACAAGTCATCAGTCATTGGTAATTTTGTAGGGTGTGCCATTAGTCCGACAGTCCGACAGGGGTTTAAACCCCTGTCTCATAGCTGAAGTCGTCTTTAGACGACTGTAGCAATTCTATCAAAGCTGTTTTTGTATAGAGTTAGCGCTGAATATATGTGTAACTCTAATTTCCAAAATAGAGATTACTATTTTAGTCGCTTAAAACCGACTTATGCTATTAGACAGGAACTTGAGTCCCTGGCGGCCTGTGGCAGAGTGAAACAGCTCTACAGGGGGCTTGGCGATACCGAGTTATGTTCCTATAAAATATCCGTATTACCAACAACTACCATCAATAAAAATGTCAACTAACCAAAAAATTTTACTTCCAAAAATGGGCTGCGGCACTTGGGCTTGGGGCAACAGATTTCTCTGGGGCTACAACGAAAGTATGGACGAGGAATTGCAAGCCGTTTTCAATCTTTGTATTAGTAACGGTATGACTTTATTTGATACCGGCGACTCTTACGGAACAGGGAAATTAAACGGACGCAGCGAGCAGCTTTTGGGGCAGTTTTCTCAACAATATCAAGGTGTAAATAAAGACAGTATTTGTATTGCGACAAAACTGGCGGCTTATCCTTGGAGGCTGACGCGACAATCAATGATATCGGCTTGCAAAGCCTCTGCTTCGCGTCTCGGGAAAAATGTAGATTTGGTGCAAATGCACTGGTCTACAGCTAATTACGCTCCTTGGCAAGAGGGGGCTCTTTTAGATGGTTTGGCTGACCTTTATGAGCAAGGATTGGTCAAGGGAGTGGGATTGTCTAATTACGGGCCGAAACGGCTGAAATGGGTGCATCAAAGATTTAGCGATCGCCAAATTCCTATTGTTACTTTACAAGTGCAATATTCGCTACTTTCCACCTATCCGGTAACAGAACTCGGATTGAAAGATGTGTGCGATGAATTGGGGATAAAATTGATTGCTTACAGTCCTCTAGCCTTGGGGTTGCTGACGGGTAAATATTCCGAAAACGGCCCTCTTCCTAAAGGTATCCGAGGTTTGGCGTGCAAGCAGCTACTTCCGGGAATGCGATCGCTTTTGGAGTGTTTGCGAGAAATATCGACATTTAGAAACAAGACTGTTTCGCAGATAGCAATCAACTGGTGCATCTGCAAAGAAACTATTCCGATTCCGGGGGCTAAATCTGTGGTACAGGCGAGGGATAATATTGGTGCTTTGGGCTGGGAGTTAGACTCCGGGGAGATTACCGAATTGGATAAGGCAGCGGCGAGTGTAGATAAAAAAATGGTGCAGAATATTTTTCAAACTCGGTAATATCTGAGATGTTTTATCATTCTCATGAATAGGCAAGATGCCTGTTCCACAAGACATGAATTTGCCTGTTCCACAAAGAATGAATTTATTGTGGGGAGTAGGGGTTGGGCTTCTAGCCCGCCCATAAAAGACTTATTTACATCGCACAAAAATTTTCGACACACCGAACAAACATTTCTACACCCATCCCCAACGCAGTTTCATCAAAATCAAAACGCGGGTGATGGTGCGGGTAAGCCAAGTTTTTCTCTGGATTTGCTGAACCCAAAAAGAAATAGCAACCTGGCACTTCTTGCAAAAAGAACGACATATCCTCGCCGCCCATTGTTTGACATTCCGGCACGATTCCTGCAGGAGTTTCGACAACGGATTCTGCAACGCCGCGCACCAATTCAGCTATTCTCGAATCATTAATAACTGGCGGATAAAGCGCACAATAATCTAATTGGTAATTTGCCCCGTGACTCTGACAAATTCCGGCAATTACTTGCTCGATTCGCTGTGCAAAATAACCTTGATATGCTGGATTGAAATAGCGCACCGTGCCACCGATTTGAGCGGTATCGGCAATGACGTTGTGGGTGTGGCCTGCGTGGAATTTGCCGACAGTTACTACCGCTGAGTCGATCGGGTCAATGTTCCGCGCGACAATTGCCTGCAAAGCGCTGACAATTTGGGCTGTAACTACGATCGAGTCCACAGTCTGATGTGGCATTGCGCCGTGTCCACCTTTGCCAAAAATCGTGCAGTCAAAAACTTCGACAGCCGCCATCAAAGCGCCGCTGCGGACGCCTACAGTACCCAACGGTAGATTGTTCCACAAATGCAAGCCGACGATCGCATCAACATCAGGATTCTTCAAAACTCCCGCTTCAATCATCGGTTTTGCGCCTCCTGGCCCTTCTTCGGCGGGCTGAAAGATAAATTTTACTTTCCCCGAAAAGCTGTGTTTGTGCTTAGCAAGATAACAGACAGTACCAAGGGCGATCGCAGTGTGGCCGTCGTGGCCACAAGCGTGCATAATTCCATCATGCTGCGATCGATAATCCACCTCATTTTCTTCTTGAATCGGCAAAGCATCCATATCAGCCCGAATTGCCAAAACCCGCCCCGGTTTGCCGCTGTCTATAGTGGCGACAATACCAGTTTTAGCAATATTAGTTTCATGCTCAATTCCCCATTCCTGCAACTTTTGCGAGATAAACTGCGCCGTTAAATTTTCATCAAAACTCAACTCCGGTTTTTGGTGCAAAAGGCGACGCCATTCTACTAGCTGAGGCTGCAAATTTATAATCTCCAGCCGCAACTGAGATAAATCCACAGAAGTTAAATTCGGTAAAGTAGAAACCATGTTTTATTCTCCTTTTTTTTGATTAGGTTTTAGATTTAATCACTTAATAAATGGTAATCACTAATTATAGCAATCCAGAATAATTTGTGAAACTCTCTCTTCTCTTTCTCTGCGCTCTCTGCGCTCTCTGCGGTTAAAATAAAATCTTCTTCAATCCTATCCCAGTTGGGCCGGATATTTTTTTAAAATGAACCGTAGAGGACGCAGAGGAAGAGAAGAATGAGAAAGAGAGGTGTTTAGAATAGGGTTATTTAGAAGTCTGAGCAACTAAATTCACCCCTGGCAGTAACCGCTCTAAATCTAAATCTGAAGCAACTTTAGCTAATTTAGCAAGGTCAGTCGGGTCATCTAAATGCCGCAAAATACCCAACACAGGTATTTGAGTCAGCGACTGGATCAAATCAACGGGCGCTAAATCGGCAATTTCTTGTTCAGAATAAGCTTTAACGCAATTGAGCACAATTCCTCTCAGCTTAAAACCAGTGTGTCTGGCGAGAGCAACATTCGCTACAGCTTGCCCGATCGCCCCCAACCTCACAGGTACTACCAAAACCCCTCTCAGCCGCCAATCCCTGGCAATATCGGCCACCGTCAGTTCCCGCGTTACAGGCGAACCCAGCCCTCCCAAAGCTTCCACCAACACAAAATCCTTACGTTCAGAGAGGCTTTGCAGCGCCGTCCAGACCTTTTCGAGTTCGATACGTCTCCCATCCCGTTCCGCAGCAATTGGTGGTGCTAGAGGCGCATCAAAGTGCAGCGGATTGAGTTCTTCGGGGGATTGGTCGAGGGCAAACAAACGAGTGTAGAGTTCGCGATCGCCCGTTCCCGTTTGCATGAGTTTCATAATTCCCAAACTGCGATCGGGAAAATACATTTGCCAATAAGCAGCCAGAGCGCTGGTCAAAACAGTTTTGCCCGCGTCGGTATCAGTTCCAGCAATTAGCAAGGAGTTCATTGACAAATAGCTAACAAATAATTGGCCTCAACCTCAGTCTAGGGGAATTTTGCCAGAAGTTTAGAGTTCTGGCGATGGTGCGGGTGTTGGTAGTGGTTCCGGTAACGGCGTGGGTTCGGGTTCCGGTGACGGCGCTGGTGTTGGTTCCGGTTCCGGTGACGGCGCGGGAGTTGGTTCCGGTTCCGGCGACGGTGCGGGAGTTGGGGCTGGTTCCGGTGATGGTGCGGGAGTTGGTGCGGGAGTTGGTGCTGGTGTTGGGGACGGCGCGGGTGTTGGTTTGGGTGCGGGAGTTGGTGCGGGCGTCGGTTTGGGCGTCGGTTTGGGCGCGGGAGTCGGCGCGGGCGTCGGTTTTGGTGTGGGAGTTGGCGCTGGGCTGGGTTCTGGGCTTGGTTCCGGCAAAGGTTCTGGGCTTGGTTCGGGCAAAGGTTCTGGGTTCGGTTCCGGCAAAGGTTCTGGGCTTGGTTCCGGCAAAGGTTCTGGGCTTGGTTCCGGCAAAGGTTCTGGGCTGGGCTCCGGCAAAGGTTGTAGGGTTGGGGTTGGCAAAGGTTGCGGGGTTGGGGTTGGCAAAGGTAGCGGGTTTGGTATGGGAGTTAGTGTCGGCGTGGGATTTATGAGTGCTGGCGCAGTCGGAGTGGGTTTGGGGCGCGAATTGTTGAGAAATGAGCCGACTAAAGCCCAGGAACCGAAGCCTGTCAAGATTACTAAGCCCGCCAGCAGACCGATCGCAGCAATGGGATTGTCCCAAAAAGAGCCGCCAACAGGCTCAATTAACGGGTCGGGCTGGTTTTGCGGGTGGGAACTCTGGGCGGCGGGCTCTGGCGGCCTGCCCACGGCCACCGTTGCTATGAGCGAAGGGTTTGTCGGCACAACTGCTGGCGGCGCGGGCGGTACAGTTGGCTGGCTAGGCTTAGGATTAGTTTGGGCGTCGAGTGCTTGGGCGACTTCGCTGACAGATTGGTATCGATCGCCCGGAGACCGGCTCAACATCCGATTGAGCACCAAAGCCAAACCCGTGCTCACCTGAGCTTGCTGCTGCCAATTCCACTGCAGCGTTGTTTGATCGAGCAATTCCTGCGGTTCTTTGCCCGTCAGCAGGACGATCGCCGTTACGGCTAAAGCGTAGAGGTCGCTGCTGGCTGTTGCCCGCCCGCTTTGCAACTGTTCCATCGGCGCGTAGCCGATTTTGCCGACAGTTGTTGCGTGGGCTGTTCCTTCGGGAGACTGGACTTTGGTGGCGAGTTCCTTCACCACTCCAAAGTCAATCAGCACAGGCATTTGGTCATTTTCCCGCCGAATTATATTTTCTGGGGAGATGTCGCGGTGGATGATGCCGCGGGCGTGGATGTGAGCCAGTACCGGCAGCATTTGCCGGATAAATACCAAGACTTCGGCTTCGGTGAAGGTGCGACCATTTGAAGTTTGATCGAGCAACAGTTCGCGGTAAGTCATTCCTTCCACGTAATCCTGCACTAAAAACAAACGCTGGTTCTCTTCAAATATTGCCCGAAACTGGGGAATTTGTGGATGCCCAATTTGGTAAAGTATTGCCGCCTCTCTTTGAAACAATTCCTTCGATTTTTCCAAAACGTAAGGCCCGCTTTGCACCGGAATCAATTCCTTCAGGGCGCAGCGTTCTTGAAACCGTCCCAAATCTTCTACTAAATAAGTCCGGCCAAATCCTCCTTGACCTAAAATATTCACCAAGCGGTAGCGGTTTTGTAGGAGAGTTCCAATAGCAATAGGTGGCTGCATAAGTTTAAGTAGAAACTGTTAAAAAATAGACGATCGCTCACAGACTTAGTAATGCTAGGTCTTTCATGCTCTTGAGCAGACTTCACTCTCTGTAGTCCCCAGTCCCGACCAAAGTTAGTATTTTACATTTTTTTGACATTCTTGGACGCCATGATGGTCAGAAACCGAGTTTTTTCACGAAAATACACAGGTTGCAACCCGCACATCCGATCAAAAACCCGGTTTCGGCGTCAATATCTCAAGGGAGAAATGCACGATTTTTCGTAGAAACCGGGTTTTTTGGCTTTAGCCCTAATAAATTGTCGCCCCCCTGCCTAAGCCATACATCTCTATAAAGCTTGAGATTATTTATGGGAGATGTCTACTGACTACTGACTACTGACTACTGACTACTGATTAAGCTTTGCTTTCACCATCTCTTGAATTCTGTTACCGTCTGCTTTGCCTTTAAGCTGCTGCATTGCCTTGCCCATCACCTTGCCCATATCTTTTGCAGAAGTAGCGCCAACCGAGGCAATCACTTCGTCAACGACTTGACTCACCTCTTCGTCTGACATTTGCGCCGGCAAATACTCTTCAACAATTGCCAACTCCGCCTCCTCTTGTCCCACTAAATCTTCGCGGCCACCTTTGCGGTATTGTTCGATCGAATCCCGGCGCTGTTTGGCTATTTGCATCAAAATTTCCATTTCTTGAGCTTCTGTCAGCGTTTCTTGCCCGGAGGGACGGAGGCTGACTTCTTTTTCGAGAATAAATTTCTTGATGCCACGAACTGTTTCCAAGCGAACTTTGTCCTTGGACTTCATGGCTGCTTTGATTTCTGCGTCAATGCGTTCTCTTAAGCTCATCGATTTCTACCTTGCTTTGCCCGATATCAAAAATCTGAAGTATGCTTCCGATTCTTAACTTTTTTTACAGTATTTTTCAAGTTTATTGCCTGTTGGTGGCATTTTTCTCGCATTGAACCCGGATGCCTTGGGCTTTCGACTGAATTTGGGGTGGCTGCACTTGCAGCCTCAGCCCCAAATTGACTCACGCCAGAATTTTGAGAGGCAGGGGCACAAGTGCGATCGTACTTCTGCCAGTACAGAGTTCGCTACAACCCACATTCCACACCCTGGGGTGTCACCCAGCATAATTACGCAGAAAACTCTATCTTTACAGTAATAAATTATGCCTTTAACAAGTTTTATATCCGTTAATGTACGGTATTCAAGTATAATTCATAGTTTTATTGCTGGATAAAAATAAGTAAAAACCGATTCTGACCGTTAAGGATACCGAATGTGGGGTAGAAACCGGATTTGTTGGACATATTTCTGCAAGTCCTATTCAATTCGCCTAACTTCACACTTGTGGTCGCCCCGAAAGTTAAATCTATTAAAAAATTGGCTGAATATTTCTAGTTTCAGATGGTAAGATAGCGATGGAATAAACGTCCTGCAAGAGGCCTGCTGTGATCCGTTCTGCTACTTTACCGCTTCCGCTTCCCGAGCCGCCGGTTTCCGCTCATGACCGTCTGCGGCTGTTCTCCGGTTCTGCTAATATTCCCCTCGCCCAAGAGGTGGCTCGCTATCTGGGGATTGATTTGGGGCCGATGGTTCGCAAGCGGTTTGCTGATGGGGAACTGTACGTTCAAATTCAAGAATCGATTCGGGGTTGCGATGTTTACTTGATTCAGCCAACTTGCTGTCCGGTAAACGATCGCCTCATGGAATTGTTAATTATGATCGATGCTTGTCGCCGCGCTTCGGCCAGACAAATTACTGCCGTCATCCCCTATTACGGATATGCTAGGGCTGACCGCAAAACGGCCGGAAGAGAGTCGATTACTGCAAAATTAGTGGCTAATTTGATTACGGAAGCTGGGGCCGGTCGCATTTTGGCGATGGATTTGCACTCGGCTCAGATTCAAGGTTATTTTGACATTCCTTTCGATCACGTTTACGGTTCGCCGGTGCTTTTGGATTATCTGGCGAGCAAGCAGTTGACGGATATTGTTGTGGTTTCGCCGGATGTTGGCGGAGTCGCTAGGGCGAGAGCTTTTGCCAAAAAGCTTGGTGATGCTCCCCTGGCAATTATTGACAAGCGCCGCCAAGCTCACAACGTGGCAGAAGTGATGAACCTCATCGGTGATGTGAGCGGCAAAACAGCCGTGTTGGTGGACGACATGATCGATACTGCCGGCACGATTTCTGAAGGTGCGAGATTGTTGCGCCGGGAGGGTGCGAGGCAGGTTTATGCTTGTGCTACTCATGCGGTGTTTTCGCCTCCGGCGATCGAGCGTTTGTCTAGCGGGATTTTGGAAGAGGTAATTGTTACGAATACAATTCCTGTGCCGGAAGAGAACCGTTTTGAGCAGTTGACGGTGCTGTCGGTAGCCAATTTGCTCGGAGAAACTATTTGGCGGATTCACGAAGATAGTTCTGTTAGCAGTATGTTCCGCTAGAGGGCAAAGACAGTTTTTGAATGTGTGTTTTAGGGTGCGTTAACAAGAGTGTAACGCACCGTTTTTTTGCCCAATAGTGCGATCGTTTCCCGCAAGTAATCAGCCCAGGCGCATCTAACTTTTACTCTCAAGTCCCATCAAATTCTTGTGGAGTGGGCGTCGCGCCCGCCCGGAAAATACAATTGAGAGGTCGAACAGCTTATCAAGTTCCTCGGTAAAATAACGCTTATAACTTTGTAGGGAGGACTCAAGTCCTCATAAAATTCGCTCGGAGTTGAGTTTTCACTACGAACCAATGTGACGAGCGGCGATCGATCGCACTTGGTACCACCGGAACAAGAGATGGTAAAATTCTATCTTGTTGTCTGAAGAGGGCGACTTTTTTATATTCTAGATAAGTCTCATCATAATAAGGAGCCAATAGGGAAAAATCATGAAACATTCACTTGTACGAACAGTGGCAGCACTGGCAGGTTCAGCAATTTTAACACTTGGCGCGATCGGTTCGGCTAAAGCATTTACTTTTGACGAAACCGACATTAACCAAGACCGAGTAATTGTCATCGCCCAACCCCGCCCTTCCGGTGGCTACCAATTGCTAATTGTAGAACAGGTATCTGACAAGCGGAAATGCTGGAGCGAAAGTGGCTCTAATCCCGTGAAAGTCGATCCATTATTAGTTAGTTTTGATTTCACCGGTATTTGTGGCCGCGCAACAGACAGCAACGGCTTTTCAATTCGCATGGCAGGCACCGATTTAGCATTAACATACGCCCTGACTTTGGAAAGTGTTGATGGGGATGTTCTACTAATTGGAACTCCGGTAGATTACCAAGGTAAATCTGTGATTATCGGTCGCACAAATGGCGATGCTAACGAATTCATGAAAGTCACTCTCGATCCTGCTTGGCGCTTGAGTAAAAGGGCTTACCAAGGTCGCACATTAGGTCACTTTTATTTCACTACCAATCAACCCGCACCGGAAGAAATTGGCAATACCGGAGGCAATACCGGAGGCAATACCGGAGGCAATACCGGAGGCAATACCGAAGCAATACCGCAGCCAATACCAATACAAATACCGCAGCCAATACCAATACAAATACCGGAGGCAATACCGCAGCCAATACCCCAGCCACCGCAGCCAACACCGCAGCCAATACCGCAGCCAATACCGCAGCCAATACCGCAGGAAATACCAATACCGTAGGCAATACTGACCCTTCTACAATTCGGAGATAGCTACCGATGATATCTACGCTTCCGAAATTAAAGAAGCTGTGGGCTTTGGGTTTGTAGCCCGGTTTTCTCAAGATAATACCTTTCGACCGCAACTTGCTGTTACCAGAGAGCAATTGGTATCTTTAGTATTGAAATCCTGGAAAGGAATACCTGTTCGTAGTGAGGACTAAAGTCCTCATCATATCGTTTCCTTCCGTTTCTTCTTAGATGGCTTTTTAGGAGTTTTCTGGACGGGGATTGTCTCGGATTCTTGGTGTGCTATGTCTGGGTTTACTTCACACAAGTCGTTCAAGGAAAGTTTCTGCTGGGATTCGAGTTCATTTAGCAAGTTTGATGCTGTTTCTAATATTTGTTTTCCCTGTCTGGCTTGAATAGTAGTTTTATTTTCGATCGCATCTAGCAACACAAAAATCGAGACTGTTTGCCAAATATCTAAATCGTCGCCTACGACATCGCAAGCAGAGACAATTTTGCCGTTTTCGGGGACGTGAATTCCTAAACCGGAAGCTTGAATTAACGGCTGGATTTCTGCTAGACTTAAATTCGCAAGGTCGCTAATTTTATGTTCGAGCGATACTAAATCTGCTAAATCGGGCAAGTTGACCGATTCTGTCGCTAAAGCATCGAATTTAAAGGTAAGAGTTTGATTCAGCGGATCGGAAATGGCATAAATTGATTGAATTTGCGATCGACTAACTGCACCTTTATCGAAAAAATCTCTACCTTGCGGGGCGATCGCAATTTGCCCATTTTCCGCCACCTCCAAACTTTCCAAACTAACCAGAGTCGCCGCCGTAGTCTTCACAAAAATCTCGTCCAACCCCAGCAAATCCGCCAATTCCTTCAAAGTTGGCGCAGGTTCAAACTCAACGCCCGCCCGCAAAATAAACTCTTCCAACACGTTAAACTCGCGCGGTTCGCTAATCGCCACCTCCAGCGGAGTTTGCCGGATTGCAAAGCGGAATTGACGCGCCGCCAACACCGACAAACCCGGATTTTGTTGCTCAATCTGTTCGGCTAGCGAACTTAAATTCGAGTCTATTGGTTTAGTTGAGGACGCTAGAAACATCTACAAAACCTCCGCAGTGACGCACCGTTTTTGAAACTTCCTGATACATTTTTCCCACTGTACCTGTTTGTTGGGTAAATAAATCGTGGCAGCCGACAACTACCAGCAATTCTTGAGCGCGGGAAAATGCCACATTCACCCGTTCTGGTTCCTTAGCAAATCCAATATCGCCCCTAACATTATTACACACAGTGCTGACAATAATTACAGGTCTTTCCATGCCTTGAAATATGTCAACCGTACCAGTGCGGATACTCAAAGCAGGGAATCTATCGCCTTCGATTCTGTCTTTAATTGCATTTAATTGAGCAGCATAAAAAGTGATGATTCCGATTTCTTTTGGCGGTTCACCCTCGGCAACTTTGGGCCGCCAAGCTGTGTCCATTTGTTCGCACAAACGCTCGATCGCATCAATCTCCTTGACGTTCCACCGCGAAGTACCCTGTTTTTCCTCTTCAAACCCTTGTCCGATCGGCGTTTTCACCCACAGAATGTGATTATTTTCTTGAATGATTCTACCTGCGAGGTTGTGGGCGCGTTTTGTGTCAGCTTCCTGAATGCCACAGTTGAGCTTTTGCTGGTAAAACTGATTGATTGCGCCCATGATTTGTGGGTGCATTCGATACTGAGTTGTCAGCATTTTTTTGATGCTGTCGCTGGCATTTTCAAACAAAACTTTGAACAGCGATTCTTTGATAAAGCTAAGTTCGTCTCCGGTACAGCCGATGTCTTCGGCAATATCGTCGATCGTACTTTGATTAAACATCGGCGGCAATTGTCGGTGATCGCCCACTAATACTAACTTTCTGCCTTTCAAAGCGGGAATTAATAACTCTGGGGGAGTGCATTTGCTAACTTCGTCAATGATGACTGCATCAAAGCTGGGAAAGTTTTTAGTAAAATCGAAACTGGCAGCTTGCACGCAAGTAATGCCGATTACGTTGGCATTGTCAATATAAATTTGCTTTAAATCGTTGCGGTCTTTTTCTGATGGATTGCGGAGTTTTTGAATCCAATCAGTTACAAAGTTTTGAGAACGATTTAGGGCGGTTTCTTCTTGCTCTAATTTCCGCTGCCAGGTTTTGAATAAACGGTTAATTTTGTTCAGAAAAGCTACACTAAATAATCCTGTATTCGGAACTTCGGGCTGGTATTGACTGGGGATAGTTTGCCATACTGACTCCCACCAATTTCTCTCAAGAAGTAATGCTGGTGTTGGTTGCTGCTGTTGGAGTTGAGCGTTAATTTCGCTTAACTCTGCTTGAAGTTGAGCGAGTTGCTGCTGCGAAGTTGCAGCCGCAATTTGTAGCGGGGAGAAATGCTCGTCAAGGGTGTTTTTGATGGTTTCCAAAACCCCAAAAGGATCTAACTCAGCAATGGATTTTTCAAGCTGAAGCGCGCTTGCTTTCCAAGCCTCAACTTGCTTGACAAAATGCTGCGGTTGCTCCCAAATATTTGATTTTTGGGCGAGATATTGTTCGGCTAAAATCCGCAACTTTTCAGGTACATTTGGCTGTTGGACAATTGCTTGCAACAAATTAGTAACTTCGCTAATTTTTAAGTTAGCCTCTTGCTGGGCTGTTTCTACCTGAAGTTTAGCGGCGGATATTTGCTGCTGGTTTAAGGTTTGACCGATTTTATCTAATAACTGTTGCTGTTTGATAAGCTGCTGTTCGGTTTCGGTTTTCAGGGGAACCACGCACTGACGGGCATTTGCGAGGATACTGTGCAGCAATTCTTTGACTAGGCGATCGAAGGTAGCCTGGATATTATTTGGCTGCAAGGATTCACTATAAAATTGTTGAATGCTACCTAAGAAAGTGCGAGCTTTTTCGAGGATAAATTTGCGCTGACTTTGGCTGACTTGGGAGTAGCTGGCGAAGTCTTTGGCGAGTTGTTGCCACTGTGTACGATCGCCCGCAGAGAGCACGATCGGCGTTTGACTCAAATTTAGGTGCAAAAACTCGCTAAACCGGAACTGTTGCCCTTGTATATCCTTAAAACCTGCGCTTTCTTCGTGGGCTACCGCCTTTTGCAACCGATCCAAATCGGGCAAATTGATTTTGCATTTGGGCGGCACGATCGGCAATTTGAGCGATCGGGCAATTTTCAGCAATCCTGCCGGCAATTCTACCATATCATCCGTCAGCATTGCGCCCGTTTCCCAGCAATTTTTCACGACTTCATAGAGCCCCGTATCCGCCGTCTCAATCCATTGTGCAACGGCGACGACAACGGCTGCAATTTCCGCTTTTCGCAGTTCCAAATTCTTGATTTTCTGTTCGAGATTGTGGCGGTGTGTCTGATTTTGCCGATCGCCCAATTCGAGTTGATTCACAGCCTCAGACATCTGCCGCGACACCCGCAACGACTCCGCAACCGCCGACATAGCGTGACAAACATCATCCGCGCGATCGAATGCCGTCTTAAATTCCGATATTTGTGCTGCTACACTTTCCTGCAGCCAAACCGCAATCCCAAACGCACCACAACCAGGGCGATCGAAGCCTATTTGAATAGCATTGCTAGCGGCAATCTTAACATTTGCAATAAAGTTCTCTACTAAAATATTGCCTTCTGAATAAGGTTTTAGTCGGGGCATAAACTCAGCCACTTCTGGAGATTCCCAGTTGACATTAGGCGCATCCAGCAGATTTTCCAACCCACTAACTAGAGGTTCAATCTCGCTTTTTTTGGTTAAAACCCGTTCATACTCTGCTGCTTGCTGGCTGCACTTTTCCTCAAGATTTGCTTTACTGTCGTGCAGGTGTTTTAGTCCATTAAAAAAATCTCTCTCTGCGGCACAGTAGGCGGTAAATCGCTCGGATTCTGTCAGCAACTGCCGCAAAGATTTGACATTAGTCAGGCGCTGCGAGAGCTTTTCTTCGCAGTCAGTTGCCGTATTTTGCAGCCAAGTGCCGATCGCATTTTCCTCCAAAAACGGCTGCCCTTCTTCCTGTACCTTATGAGCTTTTCCCTTCCGCAAAGCCCGAATCGCCGGGTTGTGAACTAACCGACTCAAAGCATTATCTACAGCCAAATTTGCTTGCGAAGCAATCAGCGTTTTGCCACCCTGACGGGCAATTTGGTAGCAAATCTCCGCAATCACAGTCGTTTTGCCCGTTCCCGGCGGCCCTTGAATCAAAATTAAATCCCGCGCGGAAAGCACCGTTTCTACTGCGGCAAGTTGGTCTTCATTAGCATTGCGATTTAATAAGTTTTCCCGATCCAATTTAATCAGTTTTTCGGGCAGTCTCGCCTGAGAAGAGTCGAATAAAAACTCACTCAAATAGGGATTTTGAGCGCGGCCATCTGTCAGCATCTTTAAAGCTTTCTTCTTGCGTTCGATCTGACTGATATCGCCCGCCGCCTCAAAATACAAGAATCCTTGTTTGGGCATTTGATATCTGCCGCCCGCCATGCGATCGCCTAAATCAACATCTAACTTAATGCGTAATTTTCCACGTTCAAAGTCAATTTCGGCGATGCTACCCAATGTCTCGCCATCTCGGCTGCTTCTGCTTCCGGGCGGCGAATCAAACAGAATAATTTCTTCATTTCGTGCCTTTTTTAGCCTTTCGCGAAAGTCGCCCAATTCTAAGGAATTTTCATCATAGCCGTCAAGAGTTGCGGAATTACGATCAATTTCAAAAGTGACGATTTTAAAGCCTGAACCGTAATTATGACCGCGAAAAGGCACGCAAAATTGACGCGCTTCCGCGATGCGTTTTTCCACATTTAAAAAAGTATGCCAAACTTTTAGTTGTTCCGTAGTCGGTATGTGTCTCTCGTCCCAAAACGGCATTTGTTGGACGCGGGCGATCGACTTTACAGGAATTGGCGATCTACTGTTAGCTAAAAGTCGCAACTGAACCGGCAAAGCATACCCATCTTTCCTTCCTCTGGGAACCGCCACCAAGCCAGCATCCAGCAGTTTTAAACCGCCGATTCCGTCTTCACAGCGTACAGTTGCTAACAACCGCAAAGTGCGATCGGCTTTTTGCAAAAATTGGGGTAATTCAAAATCATCTCCATCCGTAGCAAGGAGCAATTCCCAGATTTCTTCTTCAGAAAATCTCTCATTTACCTTTTGGCGGCGCACGTAGAAAAGACTGTGGGATTTGCCGGCAATCTCAGACATCAGAATTTCCGCACGCTCTCTGCATTCCCAATCGCAATATTTCCCTAAAGCCGCTTCTCCTTCTATATCCCGAATAAACTTATTAATTGTGCGATCGCCACTAAATTTATATCCCCAATCTTCTGCTACTAAAGACGGCATATTTTGATTTTAGATTTTAGATTTTAGATTGGATTTAAGATTAGCACATCGGAACTTGTGCCGACACATTGGTGTCAACTAGAGCCTGCAACCCCTGATAAATCTGGCTTTTTGCTGAGTCTAGATCCCCCTAAATCCCCCTTAATAAGGGGAGTAGGGGTTGACTTTGATCACGCTCTTGTCCCCCCCTTATTAAGGGGGGTTAGGGGGGATCTAGACCTAACTGTCAAACAGCAGACCTATACTACTTTTAACGTTAAGTGGACACAAATGATACCGACAGAACGGCTAAATCCCAAAGATTAAGGTTTGCTGAAGCCCACCCGGAGGCGATCGAATTAAACTGTTTAGAATCAAAAGGGCGAATGATGGGAATTGAACCCACGAATGGTGGTACCACAAACCACTGCCTTAACCACTTGGCTACACTCGCCATATCTTTTGTAACTATAGCATCAGATCTCAGCACAAGTCTAGGGGTAGGGCAAAAATATTTTGAAATATTTCTGAGCGTCCCTCAACCGGACAGATCGATTATGCCTCAAGTTCCAAGCACAGTAAGACTATAGCACAATTCTCGCTCTGTGCGATCGGCCTGTGCGAGCCTCTTCGAGGGCTTCGCCAACGGCAATTATCTCGCCCCCAGCACTCATGCGGCGTGGGTTCGGCAGATCTGGTAGCATCCCGATTCGGCCCAGCGCATTAAAATAGCCTTATCAGCCCAGGTGCATCTAAATTTTACACTCCAGTTTGATAAAACTCACCTCTGGCACAATTCTCAAGAACAGGCAAGATGCCTGTTCCACAAAGAATAAATTTCTTTTACGGTGGGTTCTTCTAGCCCGCCCCTAAAAACCTTATTGAGAATGGTGCAACATCTTAGATGAAATGCTTGTGAGGTGTCCCGCCCGCCCGAAAAATACAACGCCAGAAGCGGGACAGCTTATCCCACACTGCATGAGTTATCAACCATTCCTCTTCTCTCTTTTCTCTCTTCCCTATTCCTTCGCGTAGCTTCGCATCTTCGCGGTTCGTTTAAAAAAAAGTCTTGTCCGCAATCTAAAATCTAAAATCTAAAATCTAAAATCGATATGAGCTACTGTGTGAACCCAGAATGTCAAAATCGTCAAAACTCCAACACCGCCAAATTTTGCTTAAACTGCGGCTTTAACCTGTTGCTGAGACAGCGATATCGCCCCATTGAACTTTTAGGTAGAGGCGGATTTGGTAAAACTTTCCTAGCAATTGATGAAGACATCCCATCTTTACCCCGCTGTGCAGTCAAGCAATTTTATTTTTACGACCGTGACCCCGAAATTTTCAACAAAGCCGTTGAATTATTTCGGCAAGAAGGCGTCCGTTTAGACGAACTCGGAAAACACCCGCAAATCCCCACATTATTAGCCTGCTTTGAACAAGAAGGTCATATTTATTTAGTTCAAGAGTTTATAGAGGGATCGACTCTTAAACAAGAATTAGACAAGAGTGTCTACGATGAAGAGAAAGTTTGGCAACTGCTGCAAGACTTACTGCCCGTGCTGCAATTTATCCACGAGAAGCGCGTCATTCACCGCGACATCAAACCTGAAAATATTATCCGCCGCCAATCGGACAACAAACTCGTATTGATCGATTTCGGCATTGCCAAACTGCTGACTGATTCAGCCCTACTCCGTTCAGCAACGCTCATTGGCAGTCAAGATTATGTAGCTCCCGAACAAATGCGTGGCAAAGTATTTCCTGCTAGCGACCTTTACAGTTTAGGTGTTACTTGCATTCGCCTGATGACGCAAGTTCCTCCCTTGGATATGTACGACTGCAACAACGAGCGCTGGTGGTGGCGCGAGTTTCTCCCCAAAGCCACGAGTATTAGCGATGAGTTAGGTGAAATTTTAGATAAATTGTTGCAAACTCGTCTCAATCAGCGGTACAGTTTTGCTACGGAAGTTTTACAAGATATCCAAGCAGCTTTAGATATTTGCGATCCAAATTTGCTTTCGCCCAAAAAGCCGATCGCTCCTGCTCTTAATAATAGGGACAATTCTGCCGATATCAACGCGCTACCAACTCCTGATTCTCCGATTTTACCCACAAATGCCGTAGCCAATTCCGCAGAAACTTTTCCCTTCTCTGTTACTTCAAATCTAGATCATACCCTGATTTCTGCCCAGGGAATTAATTATACCAAACTGCGAGATTTTTTGTCAAACAAAAATTGGAAAGAAGCCGATCGCGAAACTTGGGGCTTGATGTGTCAATCTCTTTCCCAGCAACCGGGAACTCAGCTAGAAATTAGCCAAATTTACCAGCTACCCTGCGAAGAATTGCAAACACTCGATCGCCTGTGGCTGCACTACAGTCAAGGTCGGTTTGGCTTCAGCGTCCAAAAGCAGATTTATGAAAGCGTTAAGGGAGACTATATCAGATTTTGCGATCGGGTCAACTGGCAAACCTACAATTCTGCTAATACTTTAGGGCAGATTAAATTTAGTCAGCAAGCACCAATCGGACACCTCCCCTCTCGCAGTTGGGTTGGCGGCATTCAGTGGCTGCGGCATCTCGATGCCCTGTCAGCAAAATTAACCGAGTGCGACAATAATCCTGCTCCTAAATTGTAATTTGGTCTACCGACTCAGTAAGTAAAATTTCATATTTAAACTCTACCTGAAAGCAGAGAAATTTGTCGAGCTAGATGTATCCATCGACCGAGGCTCGGTGCGATCGTTTGTCGCACAATGGATTAAGGCGAACACAGATAAAGTCTGCGATCTTTGAGACTTTAACAACAGAACTAAAAAGAGGTACCGATCCATGTTTTTTCATAAAAAAGAATTAATGGCTGCCGTCACAGTAGACGAAGCAAACCCCCGTTTTGCCCAATTGCTGCTAGAACAGTTTGGCGGAGCAACAGGAGAACTCACAGCAGCTTTGCAATACTGGGTGCAGTCATTCCACTGTGAAAATCCAGGGATTAAGGATATGCTTCAAGATATTGCGATCGAAGAATTCAGCCACTTAGAAATGGTGGGCCAACTCATAGAAATGCACACCAAAAACGTTGACCAAACAGAAGCTTACAAAAGCACATTGTTTGCGGTGCGCGGTGTAGGCCCACACTTATTGGACAGCCAAGGTCAAGCTTGGACAGCAGCTTATATCAACGAAGGCGGGGATGTGGTGCGCGATTTGCGCGCTGATATCGGTGCGGAAGCAGGAGCTCGCCAAACCTACGAAGAATTGATTAAACTAGCACCGGATATGGGAACGAAAAAGACGTTGCAGTTTCTGCTGACTCGCGAAATTTCTCACACTCAAATGTTCATGAAAGCTCTGGAATCACTGGGTAAACTCACCGATCCGATGTTCGGCAACATTCCGCCAGATAACACCGTAGATCTCTACTTTAACTTGTCAACAAATGGCAAGGATGAACGCGGCCCTTGGAACTCGGAACCTACTTTCCAATACATCGCCGAACCAGGCCCAAGACATTAATCGGAATATTCCGCAATCACCCTCACAACACAGTAGCCGAGTAGGTTGGGTAACGCGAAGCTGTACCCAACCTACTCTTTCCTATGAAGAGCGATCGGCTAAAAAATGTTATAGTTATTGAAAATCTCCCGGACTCAAGCAGAAACCGGGTTTTTTTTACGAAAATACTTCGCAGCAGCCTCTTGCAGCCGTTGAAAAACCCGGTTTCTTGATTTGGTGCGCGCAAGTCCAGAGCCCGATCGAACATTAACATCAAATCCATATTGAAATTGCGATCGACCTATTTATTAGTCTCTCACGGCAGCCGCGACCCCAGACCCCAACTAGCTTTGGAAAACCTAGGTCAACTGCTGTCTCAAAATTTGGCTGACTCATTCCCTGCAGTAGCAACCGCCACCTTAGAACTCGGCCCCGCACCGCTACACCAACAAATTTGCAGTTTTGGCGATCGTACCCTGTCGCTGGGAGTGACAGAATTGCAAATACTGCCTGTATTTTTATTGCCGGGAGTTCACGTCGCCGAAGACATACCGGCAGAGGTGGAAATTGCCCAAAAAGCTTTTGGTGACAAGCTAAAAATTGAATTGCGCCCGCATTTAGGTTCCCAGGAAGCAGGCTTAACAAAATTGGTAAAAAGTCAGATGGAAGAGGTGACTTTTCTCC
This sequence comes from Microcoleus sp. Pol10D4, assembly GCF_036701555.1. Classification (NCBI taxonomy): domain Bacteria; kingdom Bacillati; phylum Cyanobacteriota; class Cyanophyceae; order Oscillatoriales; family Microcoleaceae; genus Microcoleus; species Microcoleus sp. Pol10D4. The sequence continues at coordinate 309,132 of NZ_JAUBRA010000001.1, read as the reverse complement.
CCAATCTGCTATTGCCAAAATGGATTTTATTATCTCACGGCAGCCGTCGCCCCGGAGGTAACTCGACAGTCGAGGCAATCGCCAGCCAAATCGGTGCACAGACAGCTTATTGGTCGGTAAAGCCAAGTTTGTCAGAACAAATTGACAGTTTGGTTCATGGTGGACAGCAGCAAATAGGAATTCTGCCATACTTCTTATTTAATGGAGGAATTACAGATGCGATCGCCAAAAATGTCGCACAGCTAAAGCAGCAATTTCCTGCGGCGGAACTTCATCTCGCAAATCCTCTAGGCGCAAGTGTACAATTAGCAGACTTAATTGGGAATTTAATTCAAAAATGAACCGCAGAGGCAAAGAAGAGGTAAAGGAAGCAAGAAAAATGTCTTTAGGCAAAGTGTATTTAGTAGGTGCGGGGCCCGGAGATCCGGGTTTGATGACCTTGAAGGGAAAAGCTTTGTTAGAGTGCGCGGATGTGGTCATTTACGACGCTTTAGTCAGCCCTCAAATTTTGGCAGTAATCAACCCCCAAGCAGAACGAATTGATGCCGGAAAACGCAAAGGGCGTCACTCGTTAATGCAGGACGAAACTACTCAACTAATGATAGAAAAAGCTGGAGATAATGCGATCGTAGTTCGTCTCAAAGGCGGCGATCCGTTTATCTTCGGTCGCGGTGGCGAAGAAATGGAAGAGTTGGTAAAAGCTGGAGTGTCAGTAGAAGTCGTCCCCGGCGTAACTTCTGGGATTGCGGCCCCTGCTTATGCGGGAATTCCTTTAACACATCGATCGTACAGTTCTTCTGTCACCTTTGTCACCGGTCACGAATCAGCGGGAAAATATCGGCCGGAAGTAAATTGGCAGGCGATCGCCCGCGGCTCCGAAACCATTGTAGTATACATGGGAATCCACAATTTGCCTTACATTATCGGCCAGTTAACAGATGCAGGATTGAGTGCAGAAACGCCAATAGCGTTAGTGCGCTGGGGAACGCGGCCGGAACAAGAAGAATTGATCGGGACTTTGGGTACAATTGTAGAGCAAGTTGAGGCGATCGGATTTGCAGCACCTGCGATCGCGGTCATCGGAAATGTTGTCAATTTGCACTCGATATTGTCTGGCTGTCGGCCAGTTTCTCAGACTGTAGAATAAGCTGGAAAATTGGGTCAGAAGCGATCAAATTTCGATCGCTTTGATTTCGCTCCCTCTAAGGTGCCTCGCCAGCGGGGAAAATCGCACCCTTAATGTCATTCCGATGTCATTCCAGTACGCATCAATGACATATTTACAGCATATTCCATGTAGGTGTAGATCGCAAGAAACCCGGTTTCGAGCAACAGAATCAGTAAGGATGCGAGAACTGTAAAGAAACCCGGTTTCTGATGTGTATTTTATAAACCTGGAATACGCTGTATAATCCGTGATTTTAGTTTAGCGAATGTCTATTCCAGCCTCACTTGGGCCCCCCACAAATCTTGCGGGAGAAATACTCTGTCGGTGGGTAGGGGAGCAACTGGGGCCGTGAGGGTAAATTGACCCGCTTCAATTTGCTGCTTCAATTCCAATGCTACTTGCCGGGAGAGAAACATACTCGCAAGGGGGGCTGCCCGCACAGGTTTGCCCTCTATCAGGATGCGGCCAGTCTTTAATTGAGCATAGCTGACTAAACCGAATGTGGGACGAACGCGCCGGGGGATAGAGAAATCTACCACCGGCGCTACTATTTTTTTGTCGGATACTGCACAGTGGGCGACGACTGTTTCGTTTAAGACTGGAAACGGGATGCCGACTCCCAGCATCAGAGATGGGCCGTAGTTTTTGAAGTAGCAGCCGCGCACCCATTTGGAGTTCATCTGTTTGGCGTCGCCGATTAGTGCAAGGGTGGCGGCCGGGCCGATGGGGGTGCGGTTGGGCTGGCGTTTTTGCAGGGGGAAGTGCTGGGTTCCTTCCCAGGTGATGTAGCCGGTGGCGCCTCCTAGGAAGATGCGGGTGCCGATGCCGATGGTTTCGAGGTCGGGGTCGTTGAGCAGGGGAGACATGGCTCCAAGGTTCGAGTAGACGGCGTTGCCGAGGTTTGGTTGCAGGGGGCCGAGGTAGGTGAACAGCGGGCGATCGCCTCCATTGACGCCAACAATAAAGTTTTGATATGCGTTCCGGGGATTGAATAGATAAAACTGGTTGATTGTATCGCGGGTAATCGTGGTTTCAAAGGAGGCGCGGGGGTAGCAGTCTGTTACTTGCCCCAAGGCTCGCAACTGCACGGGTTTGCCGGCAATCAGGTCTTCGATGACGTGTCCGCCGCCCCGTTCGCGGGATTCTTCGCCGTCTTCGGCTACTTGGGTGGCTCCCAGGTACAGGTCTACTGCCCCGAAGCCGGAGTAGGCTAAAACGCCGTCCAGCCAGCATTGGCGGATTTTTATCGGCGGATCGGTATGGCCGAGGTTGATGATTGCACCGGAGGATTCCATCGGCTCGAATGTGCCTGCGGTAATCACATCGACTTCTTTGGCTGCTTGGGTAATGCTGGTTTCTTGAACTCTAGTTTTGAGTTCTTCGATTGTCCACACTGTGGCTTTGCCCTGGCTGATTTTATCGTTGATTTCGTCGATCGATCTCATATATTTTAGATTTTAGATTTTGGATTTTAGATTTTGAATTGATTGATTTTGGAGTAATTTTGATTTTGGATTGACTTTGGATTGATGGAATGTCGATCGAGCGAATGCTGTTTGGGCGATCGACCTCGGTTTGATAACACAGCAAAATGCTATAACAGATATCAGGATTATATTATAAATAAAATAAAGATCGATCGCCATGAATCAAGCGATATTAAAACCAGTCACCTTCGATGAATTTATTGACTGGTATCCTGAAAATTCGGTAAACCGTTACGAACTGCACAATGGAACTGGATGCGATCGTTTTGGACAGGTAAGGGACGGACAGCGAACCGAGATGGAAAAAGGAATCTATCATTACAATGGGTAGTTCTGCCCGGCTAATTGTCGAATTTGTTAGTACCAATTGGCGGGATGATTATGGCTATAAATTGGTTGACTACGAAGCTTTGGGCATTTCTGAATAATGGATTGCGGACTATTTGGGACTTGGCGGGCGACGCTATATTGGCAACCCCAAACAACCTACTTTTTCTGTTCACCATTTGGTTGACGGCGAGTATCAAGTCAGTCAGTTTCGGGGGAGTGATAGGGTTGTGTCACCCACATTTGGGCAGTTGAATTTGAGTGTTCAACAGATTTTTAGCGCCTGCAGATATACGGTAGAAAAAGCGAGGCTTAAAGATAGTTATTTGAGGGTGTTCGTACCACAAAATTTCTAAGTTTGTAGTGAATACTTCTGTCCTATAACTGGGAATTAATCAGGATTGAAGTCATTATGAACCTTAACTATTGATTGTCAGGAGCCTCATTTTCAGCACGATCGGGGATGTCGGGTTTCTGTTCTGGTAAATATTTTTCGGGCAGGCTTTCGGCGACTCCTATAGATTCATGTTTTTCATGGATGGCAGAATCAATAGCTGCTAAGGTTTTAGGGCTGGCACTCCACTGATTTAGAATATCTTTAATTAGGGCTTCCCTAATCCAAACTTGAGCTACAACGGTGAGGGGGAGAGCTAGCAATAAACCTAAAAATCCAAAGAAGGTGGCAAAAAATACTTGAGCTATTAATGTTACGGCGGGCAGCAATGATACTTGCTGTGCCATGACGTAGGGGGTGAGGACGTTGCTTTCAAACTGTTGAATTAGGAAGTAAAGGATTAGGACAAAACCGGATTTTAAGGGAGAATCTAAAAGTGCGATCGTCATTGGCGGGATGACGCTCAGGGTGGGGCCTATATTGGGAATTAGGTTAAGAAATCCTGCTACTACAGCGTGAGCTAGCGGTAGGGGAACTTGCAAGACAGACAGACCAATTAAGCTCATAAAAGCAATCACACTCATGCTAATGAGAGCGCCGATTACCCATCGACCGAGAGCTATTTCGCATTCATCTAAGATGCCATCGACTCGTCGCCGATAAAAAGAGGGAAATAGTTGGATGAATGCTTTGCGGTAAGATAAAGGTTCTGCTAATGTCATCAAGGTCAAAGCTATGACGAGCAAAAAGCTGAGGATAACGCCTAATGTGTTGCCGACAAAGGCTCCGGCACCGCCGACGAGTTGGTTGAATAAAGGTTGCAGTTGTTGCATGATGTCGTTAACATCAAGATTGGGCAGCCGCTGACCAAATTGCCCAGAAAAACGACCTTCAAATTGATCGATCCACTGATTTAATCTTTCTATTCCTTGAGGGGCTCTTTGGGTAAGTTGTTGAAACTGTTGGGTAAAGGGCGGTACAATTATCAGGAATAAGCCTACGAATACGAGGATGAGGAAGCTAACTGATAAGAGTACAGCGATCGATCTTTTGAGTCCGAATTTTTGCAAGTAGCGTGCTAGTCTGTTTAAGGCGGTGGCTAAGACGACGGCGGCAAACAGCAACAGTAGGGCCTGCCTGATTTGCCACAGGATGTAACAAGATGCGATGAGGGCTAATAAGCCCATCCACTGTCCTAGCTTCATTAGATTTTAGATTTTAGATTTTAGATTTTAGATTGAGGAATAGGGTATTGGGAATTGCTGCTTGGTAATTGTTCAGCAGCCCAGAAGCGATGAATCGCATCTCTATAAGATACCTTAGATGCGGGCGATCGCATCTTTAATCAGATACCCCTACTCGGACATCAGCATAAGCAGCCTCCTCAATTCCCTTTTGCGAACACCTGCTGCGCTGTCAGCTTCAATTCTGGGAAAGTTGGGGACTCAATACCCTCGCCGCCTCTGAACAGTTTGACTTGGTATTCGCCGTCAATTAGCTGGTAAATCGAAAAGGTTGGTTGCTTGGGGTTGCCAATAAACCGTCGGCCGCCCAATCCTAGATAGTCTATAATCCAATATTCTTGAATACCCATTGACTCATATGCCTCAAGCTTTAGGGCATATGAGTCACCCCAATTAGTGCTAGTTACCTCGACGATTAGGGGGACTGATGAACCCATTGTGATAATTGATGATTTCTCCCATCGCGGCTCGTTTCCAATGGTTTGTTCGTTAAGTACAATAATATCTGGTTCATATCCCGATTCCTCGCGCATGGGTTTGATGACGCATTCTTTGGGGATGAAGTAGGGCAAATTGAGACGCTCAATCTCTATTCCGACTTTCAGTGCGGTAAAACCGGCCACTTTAGAATGTTTACCTGTTGCTTTTGGTCTCTCAACAATTTCTCCATTGTGTAATTCGTAGCGGTGTTCTGAATTTTTAGGATACCAGTTAATGAATTCATCGAATGTTACTAATTCAGGTATGCTTTGAATCATGGTGAGTGCCTCAACTTTGGTTGCGATTGTTATGCTGGGCCGGAATTGATAGAGGAAATTGACTGTTTTTAATATCCTCTTAACATTAAAAGTGGTGCCAGTATTCTGTATATATAAGAACTTAGCGAGCACTAAAAATTAAATTAATTTATCAGCAAACAATTATTTAAGTCTTTCTAGAACAATTTGTTGATAAAAATCCTCTAAAGCTGTCACGCAAACTTTATCGTCAAACAGAGCATCTTGTCGCTGACTCATGCGTTGTGCAATGTCTCGCCGCCACTGTGAGTCTAGACCTAACTTGACAGAAATTTGAATATATTCCTCTTCGTTTTGGGCAATTGTGTCTGTTACTCCCAGCATTTTTAGAAAGCTATAAGCGTGAAGTCCCCGCATAAATTCTCCCGGACAGGTGACTATGGGTAAATTGCAAGCGATCGCCTCTAAAGATGTATTTCCCCCCGACCAAGTAAAAGTATCTAAGAAAACATCGGAAAGAAAGTTAATTGCTATGTACTCTTGTCGAGTTGGAATTGCTCGAAATAGACAGTAATCTTCGCTGTCAAGATTAACACCAGCAAAAGCACGCTTGAGCCGTTCCTGCAGCAGTTCGCCGCGAGGAAATATAAACTGAGCTTGCGGAACGCGGCGGGCAATTTCTGCGAAAATAAAATCATATTGCGGTAAGTATTTGAAAGGAGCTTGGCAGCATAAATAAATTACTGCATCTTCTCGGAGGTCAAAATCTAAGCGACTGTTGTTTAATTTACCGACGGTTGGTTTTGGGTATGAAACGCCAATATTGGGCAACTTAATTAAGGTTTCTGAGTAGTGCAATTGTGCATTTTCCGGTTCCATCAACTCACTAGAAATAAAATAATCAATCGTCGGTAAACCAGAGGTAACAGGATGTCCCCACGCCGAACATTGCACGGGGGCAAGGCGCAAAGCTGCTATTTGTATAGTTGGTGCGTCCATGCCAATTTCCGGGAAAACAAGAATATGCAATTTATCATCAATAACTTGTTGGCATACGCCTTCTAGGTTGTGAGGAATGTGGTGAAATTGATCGCTGTATTGGCGAAATTGTTCTGTAATCAAATCGGGATCGTTACCCGTGTAGTAACAGTAAATTTCAAATTGTGTGTGATTGCAATAACGCAACCAGCCAGTCAACCATAAAGTGCCGCTGTAAGAATGCAAGTAACTAGAAATATAACCGACTCTAATTTTGCCATTTTCCAGCAGTGGAGGCATTGATTGCGGTTGCACCCACTGCGGATAGTTGGCTGTCATAACTTGATGCAGTAAATTAGCATACTTTGATTGCGATTCCACAACATTGTGAGCCTGATATGCTAGGTAAAAATTAGTGAAACTACTAAAACCCCGGAAAGCATTAATTTTATCTTCGGGAGTTTTTAGGGATGTTTGCTGAATTAAGTTTTCTAATTCTTGAACAAATCTTTTCCGGTAAAATTGGATTTCATCTAATGTGCTATAAACAATCGGCACTGTTAAGTGTTTGAAGAGTTGAAAAACATACTCATTGGGCAGTATTTGCGTTGCTTTTTCTGCACTTGATATAGCTTCTTGAGTGCGTCCGTTTTGCTGGAAAATTTTGATGATTTGAAAGTGCAGTTGTCCGGCTGTCGGGTAATGGCGAATTCCTTCTTGAAGGATAGCGATCCCTTCTTCAATTCTCTGGAGGTTTCGCAAACACTCGCTTAAGTTACAATATAGTTCTAAATCTCCTGTCTGGGATGCTAAAAACCTTTGATAGTGCTTAATGGCTGCTTCATATCGTGCTTGACGGTAGACTTGGTTGCCGAATTCTCTCAACGCTAATGCTTGGGAGTCAATGGTTATATTGCGAAGTTGTTCCTGTTCCACTACTGGAATTTGTACGGTTCCAGAGTCTGCTATTGCTTGGTGATTTTCCGCATTCAACTTAATCCGATATTGAATCTGTGGCAAAATCTCCAGCCACAGGCTTCGATTGAGGTTTTCTAATAAAATAATTTCTGGTTCGCAGCTAGTATCTAAATCTTCTTCCATGAAAAGATTCATGACAATTGCTGATAAAATTAGATGAGCATCTATTTCGGATTTTTCTAAAGTTTCGGTCACATATATTAAAATAGTGATAAAATCGCGATCGGGATGACTTACCAGACTCCTAATAATTAGTTCTAACTCTAAATAAAGAGATTCTTCTGGTTGGCTCCAATCAGGAAAAATCAGCAAATTTAAGGGTTTCAGATTTAAGGTGGCTAGATCCATGTGATTGTCTGTCTCATCTATATTGCTGGGCATCGAAGGTTTTGGTGTTAGTGTTCGATCGCCCCTGGTTTAATTTAACTCGTCTTTGGGCGCGATCGCCCACAGAGTGGCTATTTTGGTTGTTGCGACGCACGCCAGCCCAGGAGGGCGGCTACGATCGTACTGGGGGCTAAGACGGCGATCAGGGCGTTGAAGTCGGTAGAGGGTATAGATAAGCTCGGCCCTGCGTACTTGATGGCGAGGGAAATGGTGGCGGAGAAGGTGAATACTTTGAGGATCGGGCTGATGTTGCTCTTCATCGAGGTGGTGGTTGGTTGTATAATTGGGCATTGAGACTATTATGCCAAGTATCTGTTGCAGCTTGGCAGGCGATCGGCTATTTTCTGAGATATTAGGATAATTTGCCAGCGTTGAGCGTAATTGAAAATGGATCACGAAAAATCAGATTTAATAGAGAAAATTCGTCAACAATTTGACAATGCTCCTTACCCGAAAATTCCCCTCGACCAATCACCCAAAACAGACTATCAATCTCTCTATATTCATAACCTGGTAACAGCTTACTATTTAAGAAACCAAAAAATTATAGAGACTGGAGGTAAAGTTATTTTAGACGCTGGATGTGGCACTGGCTATAAATCTTTGATTTTGGCAGAGGCAAATCCCGAAGCAAAAATTGTTGGCATCGACCTTTCCGAAGAATCTGTTAAGCTAGCGCGGCAGCGCTTGCAATATCACGGCTTTGAAGCTCGTGCAGAATTTTATGCTTTGTCTATTGAAGAAATGCCAGATTTGGGGTTAGAATTTGACTATATCAATGCCGACGATGTTCTTTATCTTTTGCCGGACATATTGGCAGGATTAAAAACGCTTAAGTCAGTCCTCAAATATCAGGGAATAATTCGTGCTAATTTCCATAGTTCGCTACAGAGGTTTGCCTATTTTCGGGTTCAGGAAGTTTTCAAAATGATGGGATTAATGGACGAAAATCCCCGAGAGTTAGAAATAGAATTAGCCAGAGAAATTATGACCGCTTTGAAAGATGATGTCATTCTCAAGACACAAACCTGGAAGCCCGATGCCGCCCAGAGTGAAGAGTGGATGCTAATGAATTATTTATTTCAAGGCGATAAAGGCTACACTATCCCTGAAATGTTTTCGGCACTGCAAGCCGCTGATTTAGAGTTGGTCAGTATGGTGAATTGGCGACAATGGGACTTACTCGAGCTTTTCAAAGAGCAAGACAATTTACCTGCTTTTCTAGCCATGAGCCTGCCAGAAATTTCTACAGAAGAGCGGCTGCATTTATTTGAATTATTACATCCCGTTAACCGTTTAATTGACTTTTGGTGCGCTCATCGGAATCAGGATGAGTGCTTTGTACCTGTTGATGAATGGACTTTATCTGACTGGGAAGAGGTGCGGGTACACTTGCATCCTCAGCTAAAAACTTCTCAGGCGTGGGAAGACTTGCTCCAGTGTATTAATAGCCAAAAACCCTTCGAGATCAGCCGTTATGTCCCTTTACCCGCTTTAGTACCTATTTTCATAGAAAGCCATGTGGCTGCTTGCTTGCTACCGCTTTGGGAGGGTGCTTGCCCTGCTCAGTCCCTCGTGGAACGCTGGTTAAAGCTCAAACCCCTGCATCCCGTTACTCTAGAGCCTGTCAGCGAACAAGCAGCTTGGGAGGAAGTTAAAGAAGTATTGAGCAGGCTGGAAGCGTTTCTTTACTTGCTTTTGGAGCGTTCTGCCCGCCCTAGCTAAATTTTTTTGGTACAGGATGATATGAGAAGGAGGGAAAGTGGGTAAGTTACATTCAGAAGTTAGAAATCAAGCATCCCGCGCCTCTAGGAGAAACAACCCATGAAAACTGAATTAAAAGCCAAGTTCCTGCAACACCTCAATAAAAGAAGACAAGATAAAGGTTTTACCCTGATTGAACTGTTGGTCGTTATCATCATCATCGGTATTTTGTCTGCTATTGCTTTGCCTTCCTTCCTCAGCCAAGCTAACAAAGCGAAGCAGTCTGAAGCAAAGCAGTACACGGGTTCACTGAACCGCGCTCAACAAGCAGCATATGCAGAGAATGGTAACTTTGCAACTAGCGTTGAGAGTACTGCTCTTGGCATCAAAACTCAAACTACTAACTATACATATGCTGTCACCCCAACAACAGCGGGTACCCAAACAGTTGCCACAGCAAGACCTTTGAGCGAGTCTCTCAAAGCGTATGGAGGAACAGTAGCCCTGAGTACTGGCACTGGTGATAAAACTACTGTAGCCATATTGTGTGAAGCTAACACTGCAGGATCGGCCGGATCGGCATCGGTGGCTAGTACGACTGCTGCCAGTTGTCCTACTGGGGCTTCAGTCGTCTCCAAGTAGAACCGCGATCATGGCTAGAAGGGTTTTTGCCAGCATAGCTTCAACCGGATAAGAAAGTGGGTAGTGTTTAGGTACGCTACCCACTTTCTGTAGATAACCCACAATTTGTAAAGGCTAAAAGACAAGGGAAATCTTTATGACAACTCAAATTAGTAGAAACTCAATGCTAGAGTCACTACTTCAATTAAAGCAGTTGGGCTTTAGACCTAAAACAGTTATTGATGTAGGTGCTGCATTAGGAACTCCTCCGCTATATACGGCTTTTCCTGAATCCAGACATTTTCTGATAGAACCAGTAGTAGAGAATGAACCTTACCTCGCTCAACTATGCAACAAGCTGGAAAATGCCGAGTATATTATTGCTGCTGCTGCTAGAAAATCGGGAAGTGTATCTCTTCAAGTTTCTCGTCATCTTGTTTGGTCGTCAATGGAGGACGGTAGTAAGACTCAACAGGAAAATTTCTCTGTAAAGAATGCCTCATGGTTGAGGGAAGGCGAATTATTGAGAGCTACTCAAGATTCAGAATTAAGGACTGTATCAGCTATTACGCTAGATGAAATATGTAAAGAACGAAGGCTGTCAGAACCTTACTTAATTAAAGTGGATGTTGATGGCGCTGAATTGGATGTTTTAACAGGTGCTATTCAAATTTTACCGGAGACAGAATATGTGATAGTAGAAGCTACTATCTTCGAGCAAATGTATGAGGTAATCAATTTTATGAAATCTCAGGGATTCATAATATACGATATGGTCGATCCTCACTACCAACCTTCAGATGCGGCATTATCTCAAATAGATGTGGCTTTTGTAAAAGAATCGGGCAACTACAAAAAAAATAGTCGTTATTGTGCAACGAAAGAACAAGAAGAATTATTAGTCAAACACCTTGAAGTGTATCGAAAAGTATTAATATCAGAAATCGAAAGTTTAGGTAAATCAATTTCAATTAAAACAGAATTTGAATTACAGAATCCAGATTTTTGGCAGCAAAAAGCACAGGACTATTTGATTCAAGGAAATTACGGCAGGGCTGCAAACCTTTATGAACAGGCGATTGAATCTGAACCAGACACTAAATCTCACTATTGGCATTTGGGGTTGATCTTGCTATTGGACGGGCAAGAGGTAGAAGCCCAAACAACTTGGCTGTTGGGGATGGCAGAGGGGGAACCAGACCAAATCGAGATGTGGACAGCACAATTGATCGAAGTGTTGCAAGCGGAAGCAGAGAGGAGGCGGTTGGATCTCGGTGACTATGGGGTGGCTTGGGCAATCCGGCAGCACATACGGGAAATCAATCCCACAGATATTAACAACCTGTTGCATTTAATTGGACTGTCCATCCTGCTTGAAACATACACAGGAGAGGAACCGATTTCTCTAGGGGTGATTGAAGCACTTCAGGCGAAGCCGATCGTCGGGGTAGACTCTGAATTATTAATGCAAGTTTTGAAGAGTGTTTTAGATTCCCATCCTTTGCATCCCTCCTCTCTGGAATTTGCGGAAGCTTGTCTGGCTCATGTCCAAAAGCCTCAAGTTTTTATCGAAATCGCAATCACGGCATCGGTAGAAATTGCTCACTCTGCACTGATACCAAAATTAGCAGTAAAGTTTGGTGAACTAGCTCTTAGTTTAGATGATAAGAATTTAGGTATTTTGCAGCAGTTGGCTGTTTTTTACCAGAATGCAGGGCAATATGATGAGGGTATTGAGGTAGCTAAGCTGCGCTATTCATTATCGAATGAGTTACCAGACAAAGTTTTTTCAAATTATCAGATTATGCGGGGTTTGATGAGTGCAGGTGGATATTGGGAAGAGTTCAGTACGGTTATTAAGCGACACAGATCGCTGCTGGAGTCACTGATAGCTCAACAATCCACATCGCTTCACCCAATTACAGTTCAAAACCTGTTTCTTACCTCCTTCTTTTTTCCCTACTTTCAGGACGATCCGAAAACGAATAGACCAATTCAAAACCAACTGTCTCAGTTGTGCCAAGCAAATGTTCAAATATATGCTAAGGAGCAGGCAGAGCGATACCGACAGCGACAATTATCTCGTAAAATCCTGGGTGTGGCTGCCAAGCCTTTGAAAATAGGCTACGTATCTCATTGTCTCAGAAGACATTCTGTAGGTTGGTTAGCGCGATCGCTGTTTCAGTATCACGATCGCGATCGTTTTCAACTTTATGCGTATTTCATGGGCAGTAAAAAAACGCAAGACTCTTTACAAGAATGGTATGTCAGTCAGGTATTTAAAGCATACAAAGGCGGTATTTCTGGCATTGAAATAGCCGAAGAAATCGATCGGGATGAAATTGATATTCTGATCGATCTCGACAGTATCACTATAGATATTAGTTGTGAGACAATGGCACTCAAACCAGCACCTGTTCAAGTCTCTTGGCTGGGTTGGGATGCTTCAGGACTGCCGGCGATTGACTATTTTGTAGCCGATCCTTATGTTTTACCGGAGTCTGCCCAAGATTATTACACAGAAAAAATCTGGCGTTTGCCTCAAACCTATATAGCTGTGGATGGTTTTGATGTGGGTGTGCCAACTCTGCGACGAGATCAGTTAAATATTCCTAGCTATGCTGTCGTATATCTTAGCGCTCAGAGGGGCTACAAACGTCATCTAGATACAGCACGACTACAAATGAAGATTCTCAAGGAAGTCCCAAACAGTTACTTTTTAATCAAGGGAGCAGCAGACGAAGACTCGATGAAAAGATTCTTTAATCAACTAGCCGAAGAGGAAGGGGTGGAGTGCGATCGCCTGCGGTTTTTACCAGAGGTTGCTTTAGAACAAGTACACCGAGCCAACTTAGGCATTGCGGATGTGGTGTTAGATACGTATCCCTATAATGGAGCCACAACAACCCTAGAGACTCTCTGGATGGGTATTCCTATAGTGACGCGAGTCGGAGAGCAGTTTGCCGCTCGCAACAGCTACACTATGATGATGAATGCCGGGGTTACAGAGGGAATTGCTTGGACAGATGAAGAGTACGTAGAATGGGGAATTCGTTTGGGGAAAGACGCGACTCTGCGACAACAAATATCGTGGAAAATGCGACAGTCAAGGGAAACTGCTCCGCTGTGGAATGCTCAAAAGTTTACTCGTGAGATGGAGAATGCTTACGAACAGATGTGGCAAAGGTACATTGAGGGAGGAAATTGACCCATCGATCCTCCGGTACAACCGTGACTCGTTCGTCTTCCTAAACGAAACAAAGCCTATGAAGGATTGCACAATTCCTACCCGGTTTTCAATGCCTGCTATTTGTACCCTATTGCCACAATATCGAAGTTTTCTCGCCGTACCTCTAAATCGCGGAAACCCGCTTGCTGGATTTTGTCACTAAGGCTCTTGGCTGTGAATGCTGTATTGTGAGCCATGTAGTAATTGCCTGAAGCGATCGCTTTCCTAAAACCATAAAACATATCAATGGCTGCGATCGGGCCAGCAGGAGAAATATATAGAGGAGAATCTTCTAAGTTGCCCTCAGCTACAGCCTCTGCTACTATCTGGATATCTGGAACAAGAATCATGGCGAAGCCGCCCGGCTTTAAGACGCGGTGGAATTCTGCTAAAACAAGCAGCACTTGATGATCGTAAACGTGTTCCACATTGTGAGATGAATAAACGGCATCAACTGACTCGCTGGGTACAGCACTCATGTCTGTGATTGAGCCGATGATATCCGGCCTCACAGCAGGGTCAATATCCAGTCGCACTTCTTGCCATTCATCGGTACGGAAGGTTTCAGGTAAACTATCTGGACGATAAGGCCCGCACCCAACATGGAGTACAGTCTTAGTTAAGCTATTTTGAAATAGAGCTTTTGGCAAGGTCAACGGTGCTGTTTCTTGTTGCTTTAGCCTTTCTTGCACAACTTGTTCGTAAAATTGCTCGAGTCCTTGGACACAGGTTTTGTCTTCATAAAGATAAGCATGACGATCGCTCATCGACTGCGAGATATCCTGTTGCCATTGAGGGTCTAATCCCAATTTCACGGCAATCTCAATATACTCTGCTTCATTTTGGGCGATCGTATCTGTCACTCCTAACATTTTCAAGATTCCACAGGACTGACGACCTCGCATCAGTTCACCCGCACAGGTCACAATAGGTAAATTGCAGGCAACTGCATCAAAAGTGGTGTGACCTCCCGAAAAACTTAAGGTATCCAGAAAAACATCTGAATTTAACATCAGGCTGGTGTAACTCTCCCAGTCTTGACCGGGCAAAAATACACAATAATCCTCGCTATTCAAATTAACTGCTGCAAAGGCTTTGTGCAACCGCTGGCGGAATTTTGTTTCTAGAGTTTTAGAGGCATCATTAGAAAACTTCGATCTAAAGACAAATACAAGCTGAGCTTGGGGAACTCGGCGAACTATTTCCACAAAGATATAATCGTACTGCGGTAAATATTTAAAACTCAATTGACAAGATAGATAGATGACAGCATTATCCCGAAGCTGAAAATCGGAACGAGTTTTAGTTGGTTTAGGAATCAACGGCTTTGGATAGGAAATTCCCAGATTTGGCAGCCGAACTAATTGTTCAGTATAGTGTTCTTGAGCATTTTCTGGTTCGAGCAAGTCACCCGACAAGAAGTAATCGATGGTTGGCAGTCCAGAACTCACGGGATGTCCCCAGGCAGTACATTGAATTGGAGCCAAACGCAGGGATGCCAATTGGGTTGTAGGTGCCCACATCCCAATAGCTAAAAATACTAGGATATGCAACTGGTCTTTAAATATTTGCTGACAAACTGCTTCTAAGTTGTCAGGGATGTAATAATAAAAATCACTTAACAACCTAATTTTTTGAGTGGTGGAACCTATGCCTAAATAAGAACCTGTATGGTAGCAGTAAATTTCAAACTTGTCTCTGTCGCAATTCTCTAGCCACCCTAATATCCATTTAGTTGCACTAGAATTACCCAGTGCATCCGAAAGATAACCAATCCGAATTTTTCCATTATTTTTAATGGGTGGCATCGGCATAGGAGCTACCCATGCAGAATAGTTAGCTGCCATAACTTTATGAATAAACTTCCCATACTGTTCTGGCAATTCTCGGTCGTGGTAACCTTGATAAGAGAGGAAAAAGGTTGCAGGGATGCTCGCCGTAGCGGTTAAGGCGCTTTTTCTGGCTTCATGACTGTCTAATTTAGTTCGATCGAGCGCATTTTGCAGTCCTAGAATAAATCGCTGACGGTAAAAAGCTATTTGTTCGTAATTTTCATAAAAGGAGGGCAATATTAATTGGTTTATGATATAAAGAGACAAATCATCGGGGTGAGAATTAGAGGCTTCTGTGGCGGTGGAAATTGCTTCTTGAATACGACCACTCTCATTCAAAAACTCAATCCTGATGCGGTAAAAAGCTGTCTCGTTTGGATAATTGTTGATGCCCTGTTGAATAATGCTGAGACTTTCTTCTTCCTGATTCAACTTATTTAAAGAAATTGCCAGGGTTAGATAATCATTTGGCTCTACTTCTTGATTAATTTCTAATAATTTTTTAAAATAATCAACAGCTTCTTCATAATTTCTGCGGCGATAGTAAGAATAACCAAAATAGCTCAATGACAAAGCTTTCTCTCCTTTAGCTTCATAAGCTAATCCTATATTGTTTAGAAGGTCAGGATCGCGAGGCTTGAGAGTCAAAGCTTTTAGGTAAGTCTCAATTGCTTCATCCCAACTACTATTAACCATTAGCGTATTGCCCAAATTTTGATAGCTGCCAAAATCATTTGGATTTTCTTGAATCGCTTGACGGTAAACATTTTCAGCTTCTTCGATGTGTCCTATTTGAAGCAAAATATTGCCGAGATTGTTGTAAGAGTCGGTATTTTTGGGATTGAGCGCGATCGCCTGCCGGTAAGCCTCAATTGCTTGCTCATAATTAGAGGTTTTTTCTAAAACCAAGCCAAAGCTATAATGAATTGCAGCTTTTGATGAGTCTATTTCTAAAGATTTTACAAGGGCATCCATTGCTTCTTGATAGCGTTCTGTCAGGTAGTAGATAATTCCCAAATTCATCCAAGCAGCCGCATTATTGCTTTCATAAAGCAATATTATTTTATACTTTTGCTCCGCTTCCGCATATCGATGCCCGTGAGTTAATACTCCCGCTTCTGTAAAAAGAGCATTTACTGATTCTTTCTGCTGCTTTAAGTGAGTTTCTCTCAGAGCTTCTATGACGACGTGACTCTTGCACTTATCTGTGAGACAATTCTCATTATTAATTCCATCAATACCCCAGCTTAAAATAGATATACCATTCCAAAAATTGTCATCACAGAACTTGACAGTCGGAAAATTAAGTACAATTTGACATCGCTCGTTAGTCGCTGTAAAATCTAAGATCGCTTGCTGAACATCCTCTGAGTTAGCATTACTTAAAATAATTATAGCTCGGTCAGCCAGAAAAGGTTTTACTAATAGCAAAGCTAATAGCTGAGAACGGTAGTCATAAGTCGCATCATAAAAATAAACACCAATTTTTTCATCCAGTCCTATCTGTTGCAGTTCGTCAAAAAATTCCTCAAAATCTTGATTGCAAAAAAATACTTGATCCTGTAAATTAAATTGAGATAGATTATTTGTCAGTTTTTCAAAGTTTTCAGCGGAATCGTCAAATTCGGAAAAATTATCTACGGCATAAGCCATACAGTCTGGATGATCCAGGAGGGTACCAATTAAACTAGCTCCCCGCAAGCAGCCAATCTCACAATATACTTCCCCAGGTTCCATGCAGTCTATGGCAAAATTAAGCAACTGCATAATATTTGCTGTCGTCATTCCCTCCACTTGTTCAAGTACCTTCCCAAATCTCTGAGACTTCGGCTGCACGGAGGGGAAATTCCAATTATCGTAAAAATTGGGAAGCTGTTCGATAAATCTTTGAAAGTCCATAGAAATGTAATCCTTAAGTTAGATGGGTCAGTTGCCGGTGTCCGTGTCTTCTTTCTAATAGACAAAATTATACTATTGCATATGCCATGCTCCGGTTTCTAATTGAACAACTTTCTTGTTGCTGAAGCTATCCAGTTCATATGAAGGAAGAGTTGTGGCTTTCTGATATGCGATCGCCTCTCTATTTTCCTTTTCCCAAAGCATTCTTCCATAAAGACGTGGCATCAGAGCTTCCCACTGAATTTCACTTAATTGTCTTATCAGGGAAATTTCCGACCCTTCGGAGATATCTAGATCTTCTTCCATCAGCAGATTCATCGCCACACTAGACAAAGCTAAATAAGCATCTTCGTCATTAATGTTGCTGTAGTATATCATGAGAGTGATCTTACTTTTGTCTGGGTGAGTTGCGATCGCCCTCACTACTCGTTCCAATTCTAAACCAAGAGACTCTTCTGGCTGCGTCCAATTTGGAAAAATAATTAGATTAATTTCTTTCAAGTTTAAACGCACTAAAGTTGCGTCAATTAGCGCTGAACTAACCGTTGTCGCCATTTTTGACCAAGAGAACTTTTTGGCTTGTTCCAACCCAGCCGCGATTAATGAGTTGCGAACCTTCGGTTTTTGTACCTCGCAAAGTGCATCGGCTAAACCCTCAACATCCCGATCGTTCACATATAATGCCGCCTCGCCTGCAACTTCTGGAAGAGAAGAATTAGGACAAGTAATGACAGGACAACCGCAGGCGATCGCCTCCAGTATAGGCAAGCCAAATCCTTCATATTTTGATGGATAAACCAATGCAACAGCACCAGCATAAGCTAATCTCAACTCCTCATCATTGAGTTGCAGCTTGTGAACTACACAACCTGAAGTATAAGCTCTCAATTCGGATTCTAATAACACTCCACTCCCTGTACACACAATTTCAAAACCTTGTTTGCTGGCAAGTTGACCAAAAGCTTGAAAGAATAATTTAATATTTTTATAGTCCGATCCACCTCCGACAGAAATAAAGTAGGGTTTGGATATCCCATACTTGGTTTTAAAACTATTAATATCTTCTTGGCGCGCTGGTGAAAAAATACTTGAAAGTCCACAGTGAGCAACTGTTACCAACTCTGAAGAAATCTCGGAAAAGAACTTTATCAGATCACGCGCTGTATTTTTTGAAATTGAAATGTATGCAGATGCGTGGCGAATCGCATAGTGCTTTTCTTGCCACATAGGTTCATTAAAATTCGCTCCTAAAACTTCAGGAATCATGTCATAAGCCATGAACACAGAAGGGGTTGATAGTGGCGTTGTATAGTAAGTGGAGATAAATAAATCAGCACCTTCCTCATCGCAGACTTGCTGCAACATTTCGCGGTCAGCATCCGTGCTTCCGTAGTCATAAAGTGGTACATTGCGATACCAGATTCCAGAAAATTTTGGTGCAGTTCCAGCCCTGTCAAGAACTACGATATGCTTGGTAAAACCGTTTTTGGCCCATTCTTCTAGCAAAGATTTCCAGACACGAGCAATTCCTGTGCTGTAGAGTTGGAAAAACACGCCATCAATGATAATTTTAGGATCTTCCCTGGGGCTTATTAAAGTTTTATTTTGTAAATCATCTGATCCTAGAAAATGCCAACCCGCGCCTTTAAGTTCTTTCTGTGCGATCGGAACTACACCGCAGGACTCGGCAGTATCAACGGTTGTTTCATCCTGCACCCAGCCTAAATACTGGCGTAATAGAGCTGGAAATTTAGTCTGCTGCTGCAAAGCTGTCCATTGCGAGAGAGCATTGGTATAGCCATAATATTGTTCTTTAAACCTCAATTGTTCTGGTATCACATAAGCAAAGTGCTGGAAAACTAATCCGAGGTTTTCTGTTTCTTCGTGTCGAAAAACATTGAACTCTGCCACATTTCTCAAATCACCATTGGGTAAAGGTTCAGCTAAGATGGGGGGTTCATGACGTACCCAGGCGTGACCAGGCTTGAACCTCCAAGTTCGCAACCATTCTTGTGCTGGGTTCTGAGCATAACAGTTGCGAGTGCTAATAACCAGATTCTCTCCGACAAAATACCAACACCAATAAAAAGCAGCGGTTTTTTCAGGATTATTGATGAACATATATCGGGCAGTACACAGTTGCTCAACAGTCCACAATTCATCCACATCCACTTGCCACAGCAAACACTCCTCGCGAATATTAGGTAGTGGTGCATTCACCATTTCACGTTTGCCTTCCCAGAAAATACCCTCTGGTTTACGATAAACAGTAACATTTTCTGGATATAGCTGTGCCAGTTCGTCTAGGTATTCTGCTGTGCCGTCATTGCTGCGTCCCTGGGAGTGGATTTCGTCGGTAATACGTCCGCCATTTCCCAAAGACCACGCTGTATCATGCTTCAAGTCCGCTACACCCTCGACTATATGCCAATGCCATTTATAGGGGAGTTGTTTAAATACTTCTATGTGATACTCGATGAATGGTTCACCATTGAGGACAATAGTAAAGAAGTGAATCGGTAATTCGGGTGATGAAGTAGGGGAGAAAGCAGTAGAAATTTTTTGACCGCAGGCGAGAGTGGACGAATACTCATGATTGAGCAAGCGATGTTTGGCAATATTGTGCCATACACGTTCCGAACCAGGCCAAGTAGGTACAACGTCGTGAAACGCTATCCATCCCCCATCTTTGACTAGGGGGAGTGACTGCTCATAGTCTTTCAAAACGTCTAAAAACTGATGAGAACCATCAATAAAAATAAAATCAATAGCTTTGTCTCCTGTTAATCCTTCCCACTGGCTTAATATTTCATGCGAATAACCCCGCAATGGTACTACATATTGAGATAATCCATTTTTTTCTATATTTTCTTGCCATATATCAAAAAAGTTTCTGTCCACAAAGTCCGTATCATTTCCGTCCCATGTATCTATGCAATAAATTTTTCGATTAGTGCCTATGCAGGCATAGGACATGGCAACGGTGGAGCGTCCTTTGTACGCTCCTATTTCAACGATTACAGCATCATTGGGGAGGGACTTTACTTTATTAAAAAGGTACTCTTCTTGCCCTGGAACCATGAAACCTTCAATGGCTTCAACAGCAGACTGAATGGTTGTATAGCTGACTGGGTGAACAGTAACTTTTTTGAACATAGCGTAGGCATTTATATCCGAATTTGAAATATTATTGTCCATTTTTACAGCCTGTCTTTACCTTGTTTGTTGGATTACCGTTTCCTTAGATTAGGCATCTGACCACTTAAAACTTTAAATTATTTTCATTAAATGCCTAATTACTAAAATTATATGTAGCAGGTAAATTGTCCTTCATATTTAGAAAAAAAGTTAGTGATATAAATCAAGGCTTCTTGAGGAGATAAATTATGAACTTGCTCTATATCAGCATTCCACGGAAATTTATTTTTCCGGTCGGGTTTATCAAGATACCCCCTTCTGTAGGCTTCCTCTGGTGTAAGTGAAGTTACTGGACTGATTTCTTGAGGAATCAAGAAAGCATTATTATAATGTAACTCTACGATAGCATAGTTATACTGTTGGCACAGAATATTTAACTGTGAAATACTTTGACCAAAAAAGTGATCGTTATTCCAAACATAATTGGGGCTATAGTTAACAGTAAACTTTACAGGTGGTGGGATCTTTTCATTTATTTCTACGCTAATCAACAAAGGTCTAAATGAACTAAGTATTTTGTCTAATACAAAATAATCATAACCATCTATATCAAGATTGAGCAAACTAAATTTTTCTGGGACTTGATGTGTTTTCATAAGAGAAACTACGTTTTCAGGTGTCACCATGCACTTACTTAAGTTTACTTTTTCAAATTCTGTATACCTAAGTGCTAATTTGGTAAATAGTTGGCTATCATATTCTACTGCTAACCCACTCCACCCTTGCTTGTATAAAAAATAAGTGTTTGACATAGTTATCCCATCACTAGCAGCTATATCGACACAGTATTTGTGTTCTATATTTAATAGGTTTAAATATTTATCAATAATAGTTTCTTCGTCTAAATATGAATATTTCTGAGTAGGAGCGTCTACATTTTGGGTGTCTGGGATTTTAGGGTTAGCTAGCATCAATACCTTAACAAATGCTTGAAAATCGGAGGCATAACGCTGACAAGCTGTTGCAAATTCCAGGGTAGATTGTTCGTAGGGTAGACAATCTAAAATGCTTTGAAGAACTTGTAACAGTAAATCGGAATTAACGGGGTACAACTCCGAGCGCAACAACTCAACAATTCCCAAGGATATTAAGTCTTGATTGGTAAAACTATTCATATTAATAGAAAGAGCGACAATCTTTAACAAATTATTTATGTCGGTGGGATCTAATTCCCGGATGTGTTGCCGGAGTATGCGAGCAACAGCATAGTCGGTGACTCTTTCTCGGCGCTGTGCTTCTGTTTGTATAACTCCTATTAGTTCAGATGTGCATTCTTCGATTTGTTCTGCATTCTCCTCAAGTATACCGGTGAACCAGACTGTTAGAGCTTCGGCTTCTTGCTCTTGTAAAAGCAGCATCAACCCCAAATGCCAATAGTGGGATTTGATGTTTGGTTCAGCTTCTATAGCTTGCTCATATATACTCGCTGCTTTAGGATACTCTCCTAACAACAAGCATGAATTACCTCTTTGTTGCCAATTACTTTGATCGTTTAACACAGATGTGGCACTGTAACCGCTGCTGTAATCTCGAATTTTAGCAATAATAGGCAATGAACTTAGTCCCAGCTTAACTAGCTCTGGAATTCCCGCTAAGCTCTCTATAATATTGTCAGCCAAGTTATATCTTATATCGTCGCCATATTGCAGGGTCAAATACGCTAGAAGTTCCAAAGCATAGTCAGGAAAGTTCATAACATCAGCGATACAAGCTAATTTTAGTATTTGATCTGGTGTCTTTAACTCTGTATTCAAGTCTTCCCGAATCAGATCCCGAAAATAAAAAGCATCAGACCAGACTAAGGCTCCATAATGGTCCGGTGACACTACAGGCATTCGGCGACCGTCACGATGTATATTACATAAATCAAAAAGTGTAAATCCTTGTTCTCTAAGGTACACATCTACATCCCCAAACAAAGGTTGACCCTTGTATATTTCTGTAAACTCTACTTCTGTTACAATCGCTAGCGTGCTGCTTTTTAAAATCTTAGAACCTCCTTTTAAAACCAGAAGCTCTGCCCCCTGAACGTCTAATTGTATAAAATCAATCTCGTTAACTGCTTCTGATTGGCAAAAAAAATCTAAAGTTGTTATCTCAACTTCCGCTGTAGAAACTAGCTCAATTAGCTGAGAATTTCCGACAAACCGCTCAATATAGAAATCGCTGGGAGGATATAGTGAACTGCAACCTGGGTATTTAGTAATGTAAATGGTGGATGTTCCGACCGAATTTCCCAGAGCTAGTGGAATATGTTTTTCAGTCCAATTTATTTTTCGAGCTTCTATCGTGGCGTTAGCCTCATGACAAGCAGCTTCATCAGCATCGAATCCATAGATAGTAAGATTGGGTGCAAAAATATCCCACCCCTGACTCCCATAGTCATCTTTGTCTGCGATCTTACGAGAGCCAACGAGGCATAGTGTTACGTGAATATTATTTAAATGCCCGCTTTTCTTTAGGCTCGGAACGAAAATTGCCATGCTATAACCTTGAGATAAAATAAAATGATAATTAACGATGATATGGGTAGATATTGCGATGGTAGGGGAGATTGCACAGAAGCCAATGGAGTAGATACATCTGAACTCCTCACTTTCCGCTACTACTTCTGCTTCGCCTGCTCCAACAGCGCCTTATAATCAGTCCGATCGGGATTTAGCTTCACCAACTTCTCCAAAGGCTCGATCGCCCCCACCTTATTATTCATCTGCAACCGCACATTGGCCAATCCCTCCAGAGCCGTCGGATTTTGCGGTTCCCGCTGCAAAACCGTCTCATATCCCCGTTCCTGCGCCGCTAGCAAAGATTCCTGAGAAACTGCTACCGGAGCAGATTTTTGCTGGTGCTGGCTGCTCAAACCGCTGCCGAACAGACTCACCATACCAAAAATTGCCGAACCACCAAAGCCAACCATTGATACTAACGCAAAAATCTGCTTAATTCGATCGCTCCGATGAACCCGACTATCACTAGATTTTTTTTGTGTGCTTTCCATTGCTAACTCTTGGTGTCGCTGTTTTCCAGGCACTCGCAAAGCACCTAATCTCTAGAATGCCCAAGTTCGATCGCAAAACGATCGCCCTTCGCCATTTAAAATTTGAAACCAATTATAGCTCCCACACAAAATCTAAGATTTGTCAAGGACATTTAGGTAACAATAACACGCGGGCGATCTCGATCGGTGAAGGGCGATCGCACCCTTACTTTTTAGCCGTTACTCTCAGGCAATTCGCCAAACCGAGCTCGGTAACGCGCTAGCAAAGATTCGAGTTCAGGATCACGCTGACGTTCCGCTTCTAGTGCTGAGGCTAAGTCATCAGGAAGCCGATCTAATTTTTCTTCTAATGTTGTTGCAGTCATGTCGATCGCTCCTTAATGGTGGTTATTTTTAATCTAAAACGCCCTGGCTGACTCGATTGTGCAATCAAAATGGGATTGGATTAATGGCCGAAAGGTCGATCAACCTTTCACACCTTCAAATGCCATCAGGATCGATACCCTGACTCCTCAAGTATGCCATTAGTCGATCGGCGCGCTGGCGTTCCTCTTCGGCCCTCTGGCGTTCCTGTTCCACCCGTTCCGCACCCCACAGCAGCAAATTGCCATTCTCATCCCACCAGCGCAACCAATAACCCGTTCTCTGAGATTTTTCACCTTCCCAAACCCCCAGAAATAAACCCATTGATTCTATCCAGAATCGCTGATTAGTATCCGGTTCTTGCAATTCGTACTCTCCCGAATTCGATAGTCTGTACACTTCCAAAACTCCCGATTTTGGTTCAAAAATTACATAAATCGGCACTTGCAAAATTCGCTCATAAAACCGCCATTTTCCGTAAGAATATGTCGGTTTATTTGAATATTCACTGCCGTCAGTATCCGATAAAAATTCCATTACTACTGCGGGGACTTCTCCCTCAGCATTGGGCGTATAACTGCGACGAACTTCTCCTGGTTCTGCTGGCAATACCGAGGGAACGTACACCCAATCTGGTGCTTTTACTACTGTTTTGTCGTTAACTTTGGCACACAGTCCAAAATTGGAAGCTACTAGCATTGAAGCTAGGATAAATCCTGCGATATCCAAGGCTTCTCGGAGGGCCGCGGCTAAAAGTGGTTGGTCGATGTTTTCAACAGGAGCGTCGGGTAATTTAAAGTCGCCTGGCAATTTTTCCCAAGTTATAGTATACTTGTTTTTTGTTTCTTCCGGTTTCGATAATGTTTGCGTCATTGGTTTTCTCGGTTTCGCTTCACACAGTTTTTTTAAATAGGATTTGCACAAGAACTTTAATATCGGGGTGTGCAATGCACACCCTACTAACTAGCTGTAATCGTGGTGCATTACGCACCTTACTAACTAGAGGAAGTCACGAATCTTGCAATAATTGCGGTTATTCAATGATACCCTGTTTTAAGGAGTATTTTCGGGAGCAAATGGTTCTGCTGATCTTGCAGTTTGAGAAGGTATAACAGGCAATTTTGGCTGTTTTTGCAAGCTGGGAAATCCAGGCTCTACTGATTGATTTCTGGCAGGCGTACTCGCATTTACTTTCTCAGAAAGGGGAGCTAATGTTTGAGTAACTTTAACTTGCTGTCGCAGTTGTTCTGTCGAACCCAACAAGCCTCCTAATCCGTTGAACAACCTGCGAATATTGTTGCGGAAAGCCGGATCTCCCGTCAAATCATCCACGTCGGAAGTAATTTTCTGCACGTTCTGAAAGGTAGCTCGTGCAGAATCTAGAGTTTGCTGCAATAATAACAAAGTGGCGGGATTATTTACCTGGCTGGATAAATCTCGCAAATTACTAGAAGCTTGGGCAGCATTCGCTGATAAAACTTCTAAATTGTTCAGCAATTGTCCTTGGTTGATTCGATTAATTGTCGGACTCAAACTGCTGACAGCTACCCGCAGTTCCTGACTGCTTTGATTGATGTTATTTAGAGTTGAGACTAAACTGCCGCGGTTGGTTGCTACTAAAGAATTGACTTGGTTGGCTGTTAATGTAATTTGATTGGCTGCTTGAGTTACTGAATTAGCAGAATTTATCGCAGCGGCAGATACGGCTTTTGTGGAAGTGTCCGCCGTAGCTGCTACTTTAGAAACATCAGCGGCAATTCCTGATATTTCCCCTTTTAGCGATTGATTTAAACTGCTGGCTTCTCCCTTTAATGATTGATTTAAACTGCTGGCTTCTCCCTTTAATGATTGATTCAAACTGGCTATTTCGGTTTTAACCGATTGATTCAATGTCCCAATGTCTCCCCTGACAGATTGATTTAAATTTTTGATTTCGGTTTGGGCAGTTTGAGTTAAATTCGATAAATCTTGAGTGAGTTTAGCTGCACCTTTAGCTGTGTTAGCTGTATTTTCTGCCAGGGATTTAATATTGTTGAACAGCGCAGGGTCAGTGTAGAAATTAGCTAGGCGGACTGTGGATTTAATTAGTTCGTCGATAGTGACTCCAGCTTGACCTTTTAAGCGCGAATTTTGGCAGATAATCTCAGGGGGACAGTCGGCACTAACGGGATTGGCGGTAAGTAAGGATTCTGGCAAAATCGAGTTGGGGGTAATGTCGATCGACGATTCGCCAATTAAACCCGATTTATTCGCTTCGATCGTAACATCCCTGGGAATCACTAAAGTACCGGGGGCAATCTCCAGCGTCACGTCTACGCCGTTGGAACCCGGTTTGAGGGCGGTAATTTTACCGACTGCAACCCCACGATACCTGATGGGCGTGCCTATTTGCATTCCTTGGGCGCTGCCAAATTCTACGGCGAATTTGTAGCTGCGGTTCCCTAGCTGCACGCCCCGCAGCCAGAGCACTAAGCCGCCAAATAAACCGATTCCTACTAAAATTAAGAACCCGACAGAACCTTCTCTTACAGTTCGCGATCGCATATTACCTCCTTAGTCATTGGTCATTAGTCATTAGTCATTAGTCATTAGTCATTAGTCATTAGTCATTAGTCATTAGTCATTAGTCATTAGTCATTAGTTGTTAGTTGTTAGCCCTCAGTTATTATTTGTGAGTTATTGATCGTGATTTTTAGGGGATGCTCCGATAGATTGTAGGTAGGAGTTTAATTGAGGAGCTAAGTCATTAATGATTGCTGTGAATATATTGACTTGTTCAACAGTTAAAAGGTTTCGAGTGTAAGCTCGTCTCAACCAGTGTTGAGTTTCATATAAAGAACCTCTAGCTATCTTGACAAAACGTTTATTGTCTTGATAGCTGCCTCGTCCGACTCCTTCTGCTATGTTAGCACCGACGCTATCGGCTGAACGGACAATTTGTTGGCCGATCGTATTTTTTGGAAATGGCTCGCAAGTGTTAACAGTTGTCCAAATTTCATCAGCTAGTCGTTCTGATAATTTATAAACCCGCAACTCCTGAAAACTTTTTGTAGCCATATTACCTCGACTTTAATGACTAATGACTAATGACTAATGACTAATAACTAATGACTAATAACTAATGACTAATGACTAATGACTAATGACTAATAACTAATGACTATCCAAGCGCTTGAATAGGCCCAGTAACACTGCCGCTAAAAAATTGTCTGATCAGTAAATTATCTGTCGATGCAATGTCATTGACGGTTCCCTCCCACTGCACTTTGCCTTGATAAAGAAACACGATGCGATCGGCAGTGCGGCGGATGGTACTGTCTTGGTGAGTGACGATCGCATAAGTGCTGCAAACACCTTGGGCCGCCTGCAAGTCGCGGATTAAATCTTCAATTACCGTCGAAGCGATCGGATCTAAACCCGCCGTCGGTTCGTCGTACAGCAAAACCTCTGGATTATCCCTGTCATTATCAGGATTCGCCATGATAGCGCGGGCAAAACTTACCCGCTTCCTCATTCCCCCAGACAACTGCGCCGGATAGCGTTCGCCAATTCGCGGCAAACCCACCATCTCCAACTTTTCCTGCACCAATTCCCGAATGCGGCGGCGCGGCAGCTTAGAATGCTGGTAAAGTAAAAAACCGACATTCTCCTCCACCGTCAGCGAATCAAACAAAGCCGCTTGCTGAAACACCATCCCAATTCCGATCGGATCTGCCACGTCGTCCACCCATCCGACCCTGCGCTGTCCCTGAACAAAAACCTCACCGGCATCCGGGGCCAACAAACCCGCAATTATCCGCAGAATCGTAGATTTCCCCGTCCCGGAAGGGCCAATAATTGCCAGGGCTTCTCCCCGATAAATCCTCAGATCGACTCGATCGAGGATCGGGTTCTGGCCGAAGGACTTACTTACCCCCTTGAGTTCGATTAGTGGCTCAGCCATAAAATGTTATCAATAAGTTATTAGTCCTCAGTCCTCAGTCTAGCTAATGACTAATGACTCCTGACTAATGATTAATGACTAATAACTAAAATTGACTGCCAAAATCAAAACTCTCTTGTATTGTAAATTTGTCAGCTCGAGCTGTTCCAATACCCTTAAGACTAATTAACCATGTCAATTAGTTCACTTCCTAAAGCCCTCCGTGTCTTGGCTAAAGCCAAGCAGGTTTTTGCCCAATCCAGAAATCCTTACCCCCCTTCTTTGCGGCACGGGCGAGTTCACCAGTGGTTTAAGTGGTTAGCCCCCGGACTTTTAGTGAAACGGTGGCTGCTGATCAGTGCCAGCGGCGTGGTACTTGCCACTTTGGGTTTAGCAATTTGGACTGGGATGACTCCCATTTTCTTCTTATTGCAATTGTTGAGAAATTTTTTGGCGTGGATTGCGGAAGTTATTCCCAATTACGTGTCGGGGCCGATCATCATTGCTGGCGGGATTTTGTTAATTCTGTGGGGGCAAACTCGCAGTTTGAACTCTATTACTCAAGTGTTGATGCCCGAAGGGAATGAGGAATTGGTCGATCGACTTCTCAACCACCGCCGCTTGCACCGCGGCCCGAAAATTGTGGCAATTGGGGGCGGTACGGGTCTTTCTAATTTGCTCAGGGGATTGAAGGATTACAGCGCCAAAATCACTGCTATTGTCACGGTGGCGGATGATGGGGGGTCTTCCGGGCGGCTGCGACGGGAAATTGGGGTATTGCCGCCGGGAGACATTCGCAATTGTTTGGCGGCTTTGGCAGATGAGGAAAAGTTATTAACTGAGTTATTTCAATATCGTTTCAGGGCTGGTGACGGTTTGGTGGGTCACAGTTTTGGGAATTTGTTTTTGACGGCGATGAGCGATATTGCTGGAGATTTGGAACAGGCGATCGCCGCGAGTTCTAAAGTTTTAGCAGTTAGGGGAGAGGTGCTGCCGGCTACTCTGAGCGATGTTTCTTTGTGGGCAGAGCTCGCTGACGGCCGGAGGATTGAGGGGGAGTCCAGCATTACAAAAGCTAACGGGCAAATCATCAAAATTGGCTGCACTCCTGCTAATCCTCCGGCGTTGCCCAGGGTAGCCCAAGCACTTCGGGAAGCGGATTTTATTATTATTGGGCCGGGGAGTCTTTATACGAGTGTCATTCCGAATTTGTTGGTGCCGGAAATTGCTGATGCGATCGCCAACAGCGAAGTTCCGCGCATTTATGTTTGCAATATTATGACTCAGCCGGGGGAAACAGACGGATACAGTGTTGCAGACCACATTCGGGCGATCGACCGCGCTTGCGGCAGGCCGCTGTTCGATGCTGTAGTAGTTCAAGGAAAAGTCCCTTCTGCAAAAGCTTTGATCCGCTATTCTCAGGAGAATTCTTATCCGGTTGTACTCGATCGAGAAGCCGTGACGCAATTGGGGCGGCGAGTTGTCATCGCCAATGTCATGGATGAAGATCAAAATACGGGTTTAATTCGCCACAATTCTCAAAGGTTGGCGGGGATGTTGCTGCGTTGGTACGGCCGCGCACAAAACATTTAAGCTGCTGAATGTTGACTGTTGACTGTTGACTGTTGACTAATGTTATTAGTTATTGGTTATTGGCAGCCACCAGCGAGTAAAAATAACAAATAACAAATAACAAATAATAAATGACTAATGACTAATTATTGAAATGAAAACTTTGCTTCCCGATTCTGAGGCTACGCGCAAGTTTGGTGCTGCGTTAGGTCGATCGCTCCCCCCCGGCACTGTAATCTTATTACAAGGAGATTTAGGTGCTGGCAAAACTACCTTGGTTCAAGGTATCGCTGAAGGTTTAGGAATATCAGACTCGGTTGAGAGTCCTACTTTTACGCTGATTAACGAGTATTTTGAAGGGCGAGTTCCGCTGTATCATCTAGATTTATATAGACTAGAACCCGAAGAAGTGGAGGCTTTGCACTTAGAAAGTTATTGGGACGGGTTAGAAATGGATTTGGGAATTGTGGCGATCGAATGGCCGGAAAGATTGCAGTACAAACCAGATAATTATTTGCAAATTTCTTTAAGTTATCTATATAACGGGCGGCAAATTGAAGTGATTAGTAATGGCGACTTATTGGATGGGCAATGGGAAATTTGAGAAAAGGCGATCGAATTTACTGTGGCGGGCGGTTGACTCGAATCAATTTACCTCTCAAAGTTTCCTCACCAGCAATAGCATCATTAATGCGTGTTGCCAACTTTTCTACGTTCCTATCTTTGGTACAAACAATAATACCAGCGTGGTCGGGCTGCCGGTTGTGCAGTCCGATAAAATCAAACCGATTTAATGTCAAAACAGCTCTATCTTTGCTTATAGCAAATGCTAGCACCTCTGGATCTGGAATCCCAAGTCCTGCTTTTCCTGCTTCCTGAACCGTCAGGATATTGTGACCAAAAGCGCGCAGCAATTGCACAACGGGCAAAGGAAATTGTTCGTCTGCATACAAATTCAGCATGACTCAGGCTTCCTCATTCTTGCAGATTGCTTCTTCGATTTCCTCCAGATGTGCATCAGCATAAGTCCAAACATTGACTAGATCGGCCGCGCTGAGATGGGGATAAAATTGTAGAAGTTCAGCATCGCTTGAACCTTCACGGCGAAAACTTTCAAGCAGCCAAACTGGGATGCGAGTTTTGGCAATGCAAGCATCGCCGCCACACACGTCGGGAGTTTTGGTAATTCCTGGCCAGCTATTGTTTAAACTTTGGGTTAAAAGCCGGATGGCTTCAGCTTTCTCAGTAGGAGTTAAGGCCAGGAGTTGTGTTTCTAGTTCTTGGAGAAGCATGGGTAATATCGTCTTTGCGAGCGGGAATACCCAATTATAACACTTGAGTTAAATTCGTTCTTACTTAGCGTCAAATGTCAATGCTTCTCCCCTCACATTTGTATCCAATTTACCATTCTCAAAAACAACTTTTCCTCCCACAACAGTCACAACTGGCCATCCAGTCAAACTCCAACCTTCAAAGGAACTCCAGCCGCACTTGCTCGCCATCTCTGCTCCGACCACCGGGCGGTAGTTCTCCAAATCAACTAAGACTAAATCGGCGTCAAAACCCGGAGCAATCGCCCCTTTGTTTGGAATCTTATAAGCCTTAGCAACAGCCGCCGACATCCAATGAGAAACTTGCGCCACTGTACATCTTCCTTCTACTGCTTGCGTCAGCATCAAAGGCAAAGAAGTTTCGACTCCCGGCATTCCAGACGGCGTATTCGGATAATCTTGAGCTTTTTCTGCTAATGTATGCGGCGCGTGGTCGGTGGCGATAAAATCAATTACGCCGTCGAGTAAAGCTTGCCAAAGTATTTCGTTATCGCGGGGCTCGCGCAAAGGCGGATTCATCTGAGCTAAACTGCCAATTTTTTGATAGGCGCTGGTATTTAACAACAAATGCTGCGGCGTAACTTCTGCTGTTACCCAACTCGGTTTTTCCTGGCGCAAAAACTCAGCTTCATCCCCCGTTGAAAGGTGCAGAATGTGCAGTCGCCTCTGATATTTATTAGAAAGTTTTACTGCTAGTTGAGTGGCCAATAAAGCTGCTTGATTGTCTTGAATTTGCGAGTGCACGGCAACATCGGAAATCCCGGCAAATTCCTGACGCCTCTGGTTGATTCTAGCTTGGTCTTCTGCGTGCACGGCAATTAGTCTATCGCCTGCAGCAAAAATCTGCTCTAAAGTTGCTTCTCCATCGACCAACAACTGACCGTGCATCGAACCCATAAACACCTTAATTCCCGGCGTCGGATTCGCATTCAACAAATCCGGCAAATTCTCGGGCGTTGCACCAATAAAAAAGCCGTAATTCACCAAACACTTCTCGGCAGCGCGACTTAGTTTATCATCTAAGGCAGCTTGGGTTGTAGTCAGAGGTCGCGTATTTGGCATTTCCAAAAACGAAGTCACGCCACCCTTAGCGCACGCACAGCTAGCCGTAAATAAGTCTTCCTTGTGTTCTAAACCGGGTTCCCGGAAGTGTACTTGCGGGTCAATTACTCCGGGTAACAGAGTTAAGCCGAGCGCATCTATTTCGCGATCGCCCGATTCGACAATTTCCGCAGCAACTTTGACAATTTGGCGATCGCAGATTTGCACATCTCCTACCAAAAACTCACCATTCGGCAAAAGAATGCGAGCGCGACGGATTAACAAACTTGATTGGGGAGTCATAAGATATCCTTAATTCAGTAAACAGCGTGCTAGCATGGAAGCATTATTAAGTTTATAATTCGTATCCAGCTCAGTCACTACAATACCCTATGACTCGTCTAGACAAGTCAGCCGACGAAAAACCTCCGCAAGACACCGAAAATCCTTGGATTGAAGGAATTAAGACGATCGGCTTAGCAGCATTTTTGGCCTTTGGTATCCGCACCCTGGTTGCCGAAGCACGCTACATTCCCACCGGCTCGATGCTCCCAACCTTACAAATTAACGATCGATTAATTATAGATAAGGTAAGCTATCGATTCCAAGAGCCCCAG
Source organism: Microcoleus sp. Pol10D4 (assembly GCF_036701555.1). Taxonomy (NCBI): domain Bacteria; kingdom Bacillati; phylum Cyanobacteriota; class Cyanophyceae; order Oscillatoriales; family Microcoleaceae; genus Microcoleus; species Microcoleus sp. Pol10D4. Next base: position 277,105 of record NZ_JAUBRA010000001.1, on the reverse strand, counting down.
CGAGGAGATATTATCGTATTTATGCCTCCTGACCAGGCTAGTTTGTGCACGGGACAGCCGCCACCGATCAAAGATGCCTATATCAAGCGAGTGATCGGACTACCGGGGGACAGTGTGGAAGTCAGAGATGGAAAAGTTTTTATTAACAAGCAGCCGCTACAGGAAAAATATATTGAAGAAATTCCGCAGTATCCCTACGGGCCTGTAGTTGTAGCTCCAAATTCTTACTTGGTGCTCGGCGACAACCGCAACGCAAGCTGTGACAGCCATTACTGGGGCTTTGTACCCAAGCAAAATATTATCGGTAGGGCGATTGTGCGTTTTTGGCCGCTCAACCGCACAGGTTCGATCGATCCCACGCCCATTTATCCCGCTAAAAATTAGCTCTAATGGAACCAAGAAGGCCAATTCAATAATAGCAATGATTTGAGTGATTAAGAACATCCTAATCGTCTGATCGTTTGCTATACAAAACGCGAGGGATATTAGATCCCCGACTTCTTCAAGAAGCCGGGGATCTAAGCTGACTGGCTGGATCAAATCTCAAATCTCAAATCTCAAACCTCAAATCGCCTGACGTTTCGCGATCGAGAACTTTCACAACTTTGTTATACATATCCTCAGCTTCTTGCGGCGAATTGCCGATACTCGTCACTCCTAATTTGCCAAACTCCGACAAACAACCCATTAAATGAAACACACTCCCCGTCTCTGTACCGCTGTCAAAATGCAGTTGATTGTCAGCAATAATATCCATCAAATCGTTCGGTAATAATCCCCTATAACGCTCTTTTTTCAAATTGTCCGAAGCGACATAATATTTCGGACGGCCCTGCAGGCTGTAAAATAATCCGGTAGTACGATCGTACCGACCATTTGTTAAGAGCTTCAGCGCCATAAACGGATGAGTTGTGCCTCCTTTCCGCAAGTTAATTTCTATTGCTTGCATATCCCAGTTGCCGTCTGATTGCCGCACCGCGAGAAAATCTACTCCAAATCTCTCTAAAGCACCTTTTTCGGCTAAATTTTTCCCTACTTTCCATCCCAACTCCTGCAACGCTATTCGATAAGATTCGTCCGCCGGAAATTGGCAACCCAAGAAAATTTGACCGTCTGGGCCTCCTAAAATTTGGTCATGGGTTGAGAGAATTTCTACTTCGCCACTGGGGACAATTCTGCCTTGAACGCTGGGCGAGAACTTTTCTTCTCCTTCGATAAATGCTTCGGCAATTGCCCCTAATTCGGGAATGCGGCTGCTAAAATTTTCCCAGGTTTCGCCCGTTGCTTGAAAGCGCAAATTATGGAAGTGCTCGCCAATTGCCTTCGCTCTTTCTGTAGGCGCTTTACCTGCGAGGGACTTCAGATCTAAAATTGCATTTCCTTCCCCCGAAAAACCTTCATTTAACTTAATTACTATCCGCTGCAAATGCGGCTGCCGCGCCCACAACTCGGCCGCAGCTTCCGCTAAATCTTCCGCATTCCAAACCAACTCGGAACCGTCAGGATAAGGCACGCCACATTCTTTAAAAATTTGCCTGCTACCGCTTTTGGTTCCCCAGTATAACAGATCGGGATCGCTAGCCCACAAAGGAATCCCCAATTGAACAGATAACTCGCGTTCCAAGGGCGTCGAGTTATAACAAACCATATAGGATTTTGTCGGCCGCGCTGCTTGACGAATGCGCTCCATTAAGCGGGGACGATCTAAAATTTTCTGTGTGAGGGATTTGGCAGAAGCATCGTAAGCACTGAATAGCACAAGCCGATCGCGCGCATGAGAAAATGGTATTCCCGGCAGCAATTGCAGGTAATAATCCACAATCATTGGGTGCAAGGGCTCCGAGGTAATGTAAATTAAGCGCGTGCGGGGATTTCGCAGGCGAATCAATGAAAATAAATGCCGCTCTTCGTAATGGTAAGCACCCTCAACTTTCTGCATTTCTTGCTGATCTAAGCTGAGAGAAGGAATGATAATAATGTCACAATCTCCGCCGTCGAATTCTTCGATTGCTCGCCAACGTTCGCGTAATTCTGTCTGAAGATTGCGAAACTTCTGCGCGGATTCGGAAGATGAATTATTTAACTCTTGCATTGCGTTTTATCCTAAGTATTCAAATAATTATTGCTGATGATGTCGGGTGTGTCAGCCCCAATACTTGAGATAACTCACACAGTTTTTTTTCTGACGCACCTTACCGGGAATAGGGACAAAAATACCCAAATAGTGATTTAAGGTGCGTCAGTCGAAATATTTGAGGCAATTCAAACAGTTTTTTCTGCCCCCGCCCAAAAACCGATACCATGCCACGTACTCCTATCGTGAATATCCAAAAATTTTAGACCAAAGTTTAATCTCCCAGATTCATCTGTGGAATAAATCTAAAATCTAAAATCCACTGACGCACCCTACCGCGCACGAGCTTCCATTTCTGTCAATCTGCTCTAAGAAGCTCGCCGCGCTCGAAACAGTCTGGCATATTCCAATATCGGCTCTAAGCGACGTTGATTTTGCTTGAGTGCCGATCGCAATTTTTCCGAAGGACGGAACACCAGGGGAGCCGAATATTTGTTCAGCATCTCCATATCTGGCGACTCGCTCATCAGCATCAGCCGCACGTCTTTGTCGAGCAAATAACTCAGAGAAAGCAAATCTCCCATGTTAGTAAAATCGTTGCCGCGATCGCTAATTACAATTGTATCTTTAATCGACCGATTAGCTATCGCCTCTTTGTTAATAATTTTCGCAACTTCAGCATTAAAATAGCTCAAGTCTTTGCTCCACCAAGTATCAGAAAAAGCGCTGACGGTACAGGATGCTATACTTGCTGTAAATACCAAGGCTAAAATGACTTGCCAAAACCGCTGCTGAGTTTTCACGTTACTTGCGAGCAAGTAAGCAACTGCTAGCTGCACTCCCGGAAAGCAGGAAATCAGATAACGGCTGACGGCGGAACGTTTGCCGCCTAGGATTAGATCCGGTAACGCCAGGATCAAAAAAGGTACAAAAATTGATGTTACAATAAACAGCCAAGTTGAACTGCTAGTCCGGCGGCAGATTTTGTAAAGGGCGGCCGCCATTAACAGCAAAAATGGCAATCTCAGCAGATAAGTCCAAATATTATCAAACCCGAAGTCGAAGTCAAAAAATAAGGATGTAAAGCTGAGTGTCCACAATTTGACAAGATACAGCCAACCCGGAGATACTCGCGTCCAATCTGTCGTAGAGGAGGCACGTTCCAGGTTGGTCGCCAGCACGTAAATCCAGGGGATATACAATATTAAAGCTGCTGTTACTGCTAAAAAAAATTGGGAATTAATTACATGACCTCGCAATTTTGTTTTTTTGAAAAACAACCAGTAAGAAATTATAAAAACTCCGTGTCCGATGAGTGTTAAACTGAAAAAAGGGTGAGTGTAGAAACCAATGGCGATCGCCAGCGAGTAAAATACCCAATTTTTCCAACCCCGCAACCGCACTGCTCTCAGCAGCAGCCAACTGCTGCCAATAACTGTGGCTGTCAGCAAACTGTACTGCCTTGCTGTCTGAGCAAACAATATGTCAAAGGGAGATAAAGCCAAAAGTGCTGTTGCTAATAACGCCGCCAAATTCGAGGCGAAAAGTTCCTCAGCTAAAGCGTACATCAAAGGCAGGGACAGCAAACTCAATATTGCTGGCAAAGTGCGGGATTCTGTTAGAGAACTGCCAAATTCCTGCATCCACCAACGAGCCATAAGAAAGTATAAAGGCGGATGCTGCGGGTCTTCTAGTGCTAAAGAACGAATTGTGTCTGCTTCTGTACTTCCCGGTTTAATCCGCTGATATTTTTGCAATTCGGGTGCGGTAAAAATCCGGTTTTGGAATAGTTCGTTGTCGATTTCTTGGCGGGTGAAACCAGCGGCGCGGATTGATGTGTAAGCTTCGTCGTGCCAGTACAGTTTGCGATCAATCTCAAAAAACCGAAATCCGATACCTAGTAAAATGCCGATCGCCAATAAGTTCATCAGCCAGCGGGAATTTTTGGTATTAACAGATGTGTCTTGATGTGTTGTAGATCCCATGCTTGTCCTAATTGTGGCGATTTCCTCCGGGATAGCTACGCTTCACGGAACGTGGAACTGCAAACCATCTTAACTCAATTGGCGTAAGTCTCACACCGTAACTGTACCCGGTTCGGTGTTGGGATATAAGCCAAACAAAAATATAGAAAGAGTTGGCATATAGAGTTGATTTGAGTTAATATATAAATGGTTGCGACCCACTCACTCGGCTGTAATAACAAAACGGTCATAGTAGCAGTAATATGCTTACCGGGAAACTGCGAGAGAAAGGAGGAAAAGGCAGACCGCTGGTTAGTATGGTATGCCCTGCTGTAAAAAATAACCCATGTTTGTTGTACGAAAAGAGTTTTTGGTCTTAGGAAATAGGACTTCTGCGTGGGTTCCCTACGAGGGGATAAAGGGCGTAAAAGCCGAGAGATGCTGTGTAAGACTCCGATCGTCTTTGAGGACGAATATTCAGCAATGAATATCCCCAATAGAGCGACGGCAAACGAGACACGAAGCCCGAATTATAACGGTACTCCGTTTAGTTTGGGTATTTCACACCTCACTCAAGGAGCGATCGATACCCACTATAGCGGTTCGATCGCGTGGTGAGGTATGCCCTGTTTGCCCTGCGCGGGCCCATGCCCGAGTGAAAGCTCGCGAGTGGCCGGGGCCTCCCCAAAATCAAGAATCTTCAACCAGATCCTCCCAGAACCTCCAGACCCCAAAAATAACTGCTAACATACGTGTTGTACAGTTAATCAACAAGCTCCGCAAGGGGTCTACCCGCTTACCGCAAATGGCAAAAAAAGAAGCGTCTATAAAAACTTCCACTGAAAACTCAGAAAAGCAAAAAGCTTTAACTTCCGTACTCTCCCAAATCGAGCGCAGCTTTGGCAAAGGGGCGATCGTCCGATTGGGAGACTCCACTCGCATGAAGGTAGAAACCATTCCCACCGGAGCCCTGACGCTGGACATTGCTTTGGGCGGCGGTTTGCCAAAAGGCCGAGTCATTGAAATTTACGGGCCCGAAAGTTCCGGTAAAACCACTCTAGCCCTCCACGCGATCGCCGAAGTCCAAAAATCCGGCGGTATCGCAGCCTTCGTGGATGCCGAACACGCCCTCGATCCCACCTACGCCTCAGCTTTAGGCGTCGATATTGAAAATCTCTTAGTTTCCCAGCCGGATACCGGCGAAATGGCCCTAGAAATAGTCGATCAACTCGTGCGTTCCGTCGCCGTCGATATCGTAGTAATTGACTCCGTAGCCGCCCTCGTCCCCCGCGCCGAAATTGAAGGCGACATGGGCGACTCCCACATGGGTTTGCAAGCGCGCTTGATGAGCCAAGCTTTGCGGAAAATCACCGGCAACATCGGCAAATCCGGCTGTACCGTCATTTTCCTCAACCAATTGCGGCAGAAAATCGGCATAACTTACGGCAACCCGGAAACAACAACCGGCGGCAATGCACTCAAATTCTACGCCAGCGTGCGGCTCGATATTCGCCGCATTCAAAGCTTGAAAAAAGGTACCGAAGAATACGGCAACCGCACGAAAGTTAAAGTTGCTAAAAATAAAGTTGCTCCGCCTTTCCGTATTGCCGAATTTGACATTGTATTTGGCAAAGGCATTTCTACTTTAGGCTGTCTGACTGACTTAGCCGACGAAATGGGAGTAATTCTGAAAAAAGGTTCTTGGTATAGCTACAACGGAGAGAACATAGCTCAAGGACGAGACAAAGTGATCCAGCACATGGAGAAAAACATCGATTTCAAAAATGAAATTGAGGAGCTAGTTAAAAAGAAACTTGAGACAGGTGCTCTGGTTTCTGCTAATTCTGTCGCTCCTATTGAGGTAGATGATGTAGATGATGTAGATGATGTAGATGATGTAGATGATGTAGATGATGTAGATGGTTTGGGCGAAGAAATCTAAGTTTTTTAGTCAATAAATCCGATAGGTGTTAGAGCTCCGACTTTTTAAAGAAGTCGGGGCTCTGTTTATTCTGTTTTTTTAATATCTAGGGGTAATATCAAATCCGTTAGCATCGGAATAGTAAATTCGAGTTCACTGTTCACTATTCACTGTTCACTGTCAACCGTAAACCGTAAACCGTCAACATCATTCCGGTGTAACCGGAAATGATATAAAGCATTTGAGAAAATACAAAGAACCCCGACTTCTTCGATGAAGTCGGGGTTCTAAAATAAGAGTATTTCACCACGTTATTTAATGTTGAGGAGTTTGGTGAAAGGAAATCTCTAAAACTTCTATCTGCTGGTTGAGAGTAGCAGAGCGCTTCTGAGCATATTTGTCGTGCAGAAAAATACTTAAGCCCACACCCACTGGCAAAACAAAATAGATAAATCCCAGCAACATCTGAGCAATGTCTTCTTGGGCTACTGCATCGAATTGAGGCGCAGCAGTAGGTTGACTTGTCGTGCTGTTGACTGGCTGCTGATTGGATTGCTCGATCGCCTGTGCTTTTTCTTGCGGTTGAGCTTCCTGGGCGATCGCCCCAGAAGCAGTTCCCAAGCATCCAGCCACTGCTACACATACTGTCAGGAAACTAAAAAGTCTTGATTTAACCTTTAATCCGTTGTTCATGGCACTGATTGAGTGGCGATCGCCTTGCTGAGTTTCTCTTTCGGTTAAGCGTACAAGCATTTTTACTTACCTGTTTTTAAAATAAATTTAATTTCTGTATTCAAATATACTGTTTTTTGGATTTTAACGCAATAAGCATTTATTACTAAAATTAGATTTAAATGCAATATCTGCATTTATTCAATGCGCCAGGTGGGGTTTTGAGCACAAACAGTAACTTTGTATACAATTTTTCCTCTCGACATCCACTTGAATTGGAACGCAACATCAAAGCGCGATCGTAAAAAAACCGTTACCTCAAACAGTTAGAAAGTCAACTCGAAATTAATAATCTGTATTATTTATTAGGACAAGTTATATATGCTTCAAGGACTTTTATCGTTCAGAGGGCCTTTTCGGATTCTGAACCTGAGTTGGTTTGCTTTTTTCTTAACTTTCGTAGTGTGGTTCAACTACGCACCCTTCAGCACAACGGTGCAGCACGATTTGGGATTGACAGTTGGGCAAGCCAGAATCATCAGTCTGTGCAACCTAGCTTTCGCAATTCCTGCACGTATTATTATTGGGATGTTGCTCGATCGCTTCGGGCCTCGCATCACCTTCTCTTCACTCCTCGTGTATGCAGCATTTCCTACACTGGCATTCGCCTTTGCCCAAAACTTCAATCAGTTGGTTTTGAGCCGTTTGGCAATGGGAATTGTCGGCGCTGGATTCGTAGTTGGCATTCGCTTAGTTGCCGAATGGTTTCCCCCAAAAGATATCGGCTTCGCTCAAGGTATCTATGGCGGCTGGGGTAACTTTGGCTCTTTTGCCGCAGAAGCAGCGTTACCAGCGATCGCGGCAGGAACAGCTTTTCTCTCAGTCGGGCACACAAATTGGCGGCTGGCGATCGCCCTTACTGGGATTGCCACAGCAGTTTTTGGAGTCATTTTTTACTGCAACGTTCAAGACACTCCTCCCGGCAAAGTTTATCAGCGCCCGGCCCGCAACGGCGCAATGGAAGTCACTAGCGCCAAAAGCTTTTGGGCACTGTCAATAACCAATATTCCTCTATTTGGTGCCTTAGCTTTGATCGTGTGGCGCTTGCAGAAAGCCAATTTTCTGACTGCAAATGTGATGTACGCTATTTGGATTAGTTTGACAGCACTGTATTTAATTCAGGCTTACAAAGCCTGGCAAGTTAACCGAGAAGTTGTCACCGGTCAAAAACATTACCCACCTCAAGAACGCTATCAAATCAGTCAAGTATTCCTATTAGAATTAGCTTATGCAGTCAGCTTTGGTTCAGAGCTCGCTGTGGTTTCCATGTTACCGGAATTTTTTGAACACACCTTCAATATAAATCATGCGATCGCTGGGCCCATAGCTGCTACTTATCCCATGATGAACTTGGTCAGCCGTCCAGCCGGAGGCTTAATTTCAGACAAAATCGGCAGCCGCAAGTGGACGCTGACAGTGACGATCGGCGGAGTGGGATTGGGATATTTAATTATGAGCCAAATTACGGCAAACTGGCATTTAGCAATTGTGATTATCGTGACCATGTTATGTGCCTTCTTTGTCTTCGCCGCAGCAGGCGCAACTTTTGGCATTGCCTCCTTAATCAAACGAGAAGTAACTGGTCAAATTGCCGGCAATATCGGTGCTTACGGCAGTGTCGGCTCTGTAATTTACGCCACCCTTTATAGCTTTCTTCCCCAAACAGTTGCAGGCAACCGCAGCTTCTTTGAGGTACTCGGAACTGCTGCTGTAGTTGTCTGCTTCCTTTGTGTTTTTACCCTGAAGGAACCGAAGGTTATTGAAAGCCAAGATTTGGCAGAAGAAGCTATGCTGCTGGGCCACTAAATCGCAAATCAGGTTTTAAGTAGAACAACTTAAAACTACAGAACACCCAGCAGCCTGACTTCTTTATTTAAGAAGTCAGGCTTTGAGATAAGCAGCAGCTTATTTATCACTTTTGTCACTTACTGCGGCATAGAAACGGGCTGAATGTATTGAGAATTAGCGCGCACATAACAGCCTTGTCTTGTCAGCAACCAGGGTTGACCGTTCGCCATCGTAATAGCATTTGCTCCCCTAAGTTCAGCAGCAACTGTATCTTTATCTGCGCGGTAAACTTGTTGAATTGCTCCGTTTGCGGTCTTGCGGCAGTTAAGTTGTCCATCTCGCGAGGTGACTCGCCAAGCAGGCCAAGTTACAAAACCATTTGTTTGACTCGACCAAGTATTAGCATTGCTAGAAGTATAGTCGCCACTTGCATTAGGACGCGGTAAAGCTTCGACTAAATTTACTTTAAATGTCTGGCCCATAGAAGGACAATTTTCTCCTCCTTTCACCTTCCAAGTAACTTCGGCTCCCAATTGGCTGCTTCTTCCAACTTGACGCCTGACAATGGCAATATCTCCAGAACAAACAATTTTTCTGCCAGGGCCGGTCGCACTGTCTTTGAAAGTCCCATTGTAATAGTAAGAGCCTGCTGCTCCTTCGGAACGGGTAATTTGAATATTGCCCAAAAATTCCCGATTGCCTACTTTGGTCAAGTAAAAACCGCTGGGACTGTTCCCTTTTTCTGACAGATTTAAAGTAGTTTTACCGTTAGGATTAACATAAGTGGTAGCGCTAGCAGCCGCGCACCAAATTAATGACACAACTCCTGTGGATAACCAAATGTCAAGTTTTTTCACAGCAACACCTCGTATGAATCTCTACTCTATTTATAGCTGTTGGTGAAAATACTTAGCCAGTCGCTCAAATAAGTGTCACTCATTTGAGCGACATTCTAACGACATACGGGCAATCCCCCATGATTGCCACTACAAATTCGGCAACCACGGGGGATGGGCACTACTGCGTAATTCCGACAAATCAACTCTGTATAACTTCACGTTGCTTCAGCTCGCTTCACCTCTCTTCACTTGTATGCACCTGCATCACGATGCCTGCAAGCTTCCACTTCTGACTCATTGCAAGTTCTAATAATTAGCAGCAGAATAAATTTATATACGTAAGTAAGGGAGTTCCAATCAACGCTAGATACTGTGGATTTTACGGCTACTTCCGGGTGGGTCAAGTTGCCCCAAGTAACACTAGCCAGATTTTGGCAACTGGCAGATTTCACCTCTGAGACTGTGTGTAAAGAAATGTAAAAGCTCCTGAAACCCAATTGCTGTGGCAGAAAGTACGGTTTCTAAGTTGAGTAGGTAAAAAAAAGTCGTCTTGATTCAGCGCAAAAATGAACTTGACAAACACCAATTAATTTGCCCGAAACTTAAATCATTGTCGAAGGGAGAATAACTTATGGCTGACGGTCAATTAGGAGTTATATTAAAGATGGCTCAAACAATTAATCCTCAAATAGAGAGCGATCGACACTTTGAAATAGACTTGGCAAAGTTGCGCCAACTGCCAGCAGGAACATTAGGGTGCGAAGTGGCGCGATTTCTAGACGAACAAGGCTTTGAGCCGATCGCATCGGGAGACTGGATTCAGCGAAACCACGACGTTTGGCACGTGCTGACCGGTCTTTCAGCTTCAACAGAAGATGAACTGGTACTTCAAGCGTTTACTCGCGCTCAAGTATTTCGTCCTTCTTGTGCGATTTTAGTGTTAGTTGGACTAATCGGCGGCAAATGCGCGATCGGACAAATTATCAAAGGCTTAAAACATGGAAAATTAGCCACTCGGCTAATTAATTGGGACGTTGCATCTGATTGGGAAACTCCTTTATCTGAAGTTCGAGAAAAACTCGGAATTCAACCCTTAATTGATTAGATTTTAACTCGTTACCTCATTGCAAAAATATGCAAAGCCAAAGTTACAAACCGGAAATTAGCCTGAGCCCACGCGAAAGAGCGATCGCGCAATTAGTAGCCCAAGGCCTGCCAAACAAATGTATTGCCAAAAATTTAAATATCAGTCACTGGACGGTTGCTACTTACGTGAGGCGGATTTTTATCAAACTCGGTGTTTGTTCCAGAACTGCGATGATTGCACTGCTGATCCAAGAAAATTTGCTCTGGGACTGATCAATAAGTAGGGTGCGTCAGCTAGCTTGAATTCTGTGGTAATCCAGAAACTCTAGGCACGACGCACCCTAAAAAAAACCTATCCCTAGACAGATGAAAACCCGGTTTAGCTGTAAAACCGGGTTTTCATTTGCAATGTTTAAAACCTTCTATGCCACAGCCACAGAACGAGAAGAATTTCTCAGAAAACTCAGCAATTCTCGATTCACCGTTTGCGGCGCTTCCTGCTGAATCCAGTGACCACAGTGAGGAACTAATTTCAACTTAAACGGAGCCGTAATTAATCTGTCTAAACCTTCTACCAGTTTGTGGCTCAAAAACGCATCTTCTTCTCCCCAAAGCACCAAAGTAGGTACTGTCACAGGTTCTAATTTCTGCCCCAAATTCCAAAGCCTCTGCGGGTGAAACATCTGACGGTAATAATTGATAGCGGCGGCCAATACTCCCGGCTTTTCTAAAGCAGTCTGATAAATCTTAGTTTCCTCAGCGCTAAAAGATCCTTTGCGAACAGCTTGTCCTTGGAAAACATTGTGAACAAAATCTTTCAAGTTTTGGCGGATCAACAATTCTGGAATGCCGGGAACCTGAAATGCCAAAACGTACCAACTGCGGCGGATTTGATCTAAATTGCTCGCCATTTCCTGCATGAATCGCTGCGGGTGCGGAGCGTTTAAAATTGCCAAGCGGTTGAGTTGTTCGGGGAATTTTTGAGCTAAGTGCCACGCAATCGCCCCTCCCCAATCATGACCTACAACGTGAGCTTTTGTATAACCGAGGCTCGCAATCAAACCGCGAATATCCGCGCTCAGCGTATCTAAATCATAGCCGCTTTCCGGCTTATCGGAATCGTTGTAGCCCCGCAAATCCGGCACTACCACCTTGAAATGACGCGCTAAAGCAGGAATTTGATGACGCCAAGAGTACCAAAACTCTGGAAACCCATGCAGGAGGAGAACGAGCTCGCCTTCTCCTTGAGAAACGCAGTGCAGGCGGATGTTATTGGTTTCGACAAAGATGTGTTGCTGTTCGGAATCGAAAGAATTCATAGTTGGAAAGTTAGACTTATTTTTGGTCAGTACAGAACCCGCCGACTGGTAGCAGGCTAAAACGTCCCAATGGTGTTAAATTTTCTACTTTTATTGTAGCTGCTTTTCGATCCCCGCCGCTGCAATCTAATGAAACTTAAAACTTGTAGGATTTTGGGGTGTCCTGTGTTTTAGGTGTAACTACTGAGTTGAAGTTTATCACCTTAAATGTATTGTTTTAACAGCGGCGCAGGCGATTCAATAATAGCACAATTTCGTCCGTTGCCGATCGCATTTTTGCAGTCGATAGGTCAGATTGATTGACGATAATGCTAAACACCAGCGGCTCGTAATTCGGAACTTCGATATATCCCGACAGAGCCGAAACTCCGCTCATAGTTCCGGTTTTTGCTTGCATAATTACGCGGTTTGGTGTAATATTAAAGCGATTTTTCAAAGTGCCGCTCTCGCCAGCGATCGGCAGTGACTGGCGGTAAATAGATGCAGCAGGTGAATTGGCCATAAGTCTCAAAGTTTGCACCAAGGCTTCAGGGCTAATTAAATTGTGCCGAGACAAGCCGGAACCGTCGGCTAATATGTAGCTGTTTGGATTTACTCCTAATTGAGTTAAAACTGTTTTTAGCTCTTTTAAACCGCTTTCACCTGTATTCTCTTGTGGCACAGGCATCTTGTCTGTAACTTTTCCCAGCAATCTCAATAAAACTTCTGCATAAAGATTGTTGCTTTCGCGATTAGTTTCTCTCACCAATTCCGCCAGTGGCGGCGATTCAACGGTCGCTAATTCTTGATTTAAATTGCGAGAAGCCGATGCCACTAAAGCCTGTTTAACAGGAATTCCCTCAGTCGCCAGGGCTTGTTGAAAATACTGCAAAAAATTATTAGCGGGGTTGACAACTGCGACATAAGCTGATTCAGGTTCTGCACCAACTTTCAACTGTCCGCCCACTCGAATTATAGGTCGATCGAACTCCCGACCAATTTCAATAAACTCAGATTCGTTTTGAGCGACGGTAACAGTATTGTTCTGAAGTTGCCACTGATTTGCCAGCTTTGCTTCGACAAAAGTAACTTTCAGAGGTTGCCCGATTGCCTGTGGGGACAAAAGAAGGTCGATCGCGTTTTGATTGAAAATTAAACTGTTAATCGGCGCTCCGTAGCCAGCTTGCGCGTCTTCCCATTCCCAATTCGGATTGACTGCACTGCCTTGAAAATAGGTGTCATCGCCAATCAATTGGTTAACTTGACTGATTCCCCGCTGCTTCAACTGCTGCGCCAAGGATTTCAACTGAGCCTCAGCAATGCTCGGATCTCCCCTGCCGGCAACGTACAAACTTCCATTTTCGCCGCTGTAAACCGATGTCTTAATCCGAAAATCTGCACCGAGTTTCTGCAAAGCAGCGGCTGTAGTTAGCAGCTTGGCATTTGATGCTGGAATAAAATATTTGGTGGCGTCGCGGCTGTAGAGAGTAGTAGTAGAAGATAGAGGTTGAATCAAAATGCCCCAGCGCGATCGGCTAAATTCGGGACGGTTGGCGATCGCATCTACTTGCGCTCCCAAATCCGCAGGACAAATATCCCCAGCAACCGCCGACGTTTGAGCAGCAACCGTAGACGGACGCCCCAGAATTAGGACTAACAAACTAAGCGCAATTCCTTGGATTTTCAAAGTGCCAATTCCTTAACAATAACTATTAAAATTAGATGCACCAGAGCTTGGAAGTTTCCCCGAATCAAGTCAATATTAATAATAATAACGCGCATGAATTCTCGGATTGAACAGCGCCTCTACAGGTTTTCCCTCTTTGAGGTGTTGTTCCACAATTAACGGTACATCACTCGGTTTAACTCGACAATACCAAATTTCGTCCGGGGTAACTCGTACAGTCGGGCCAGTGGTGCACTGTCCCTGACAACTACAGGCCTCCACTTTCACCCCTGCAACTTGTTGAGCTTCAAAAGCAGCTAGCACTGCTGCTGAACCATTTTTCAGGCAAGATTGATACTGGCAAACCAATACACAGCGCGCTTCTGGTTGGGAGTCTGGTTCTCGGGCTGGAGATTCTGGCATTGGTAAGGATTTATCCGCTCTTTAAGATATCTTAACAATCTTGTCAGACCGATCGCTCGCCGGAGAGAGGCAAACGGCAGAATTTTATAGTGCGATCGAAAAAAACAGCAAAATTCTGGCACTCAAACTTTTTCCTTGCTTCTACTTTCTAACGAATCCCTTCAGCAGAGCTGCCTTTCTTCAGTCTGTGCCGCCCTTTCCCTATATGATCGATAAGGAGAGATAACTCAATCAACCGCTAATCATGCCAAAAACAGTAGCCGATGTAATGAGTCGCGAGCCGATTTTGGCGCGACCCGAAATGCCCTTGAACGAAGCGATTAAAATTTTAGCCGATCGACGCATTAGCGGTCTTCCCGTCGTAGATGAGAATGACTTGTTGGTAGGAGTCATCTCCGAAACCGACTTGATGTGGCGGGAAACCGGCGTAACTCCGCCCGCTTATATCATGGTGCTCGATAGCGTGATTTATTTGGAAAATCCATCTCGTTATGAGCGAGAACTCCACAAGGCTTTAGGACAAACAGTAGGAGAAGCGATGAGTACAGAGCCAGTTACCATCGAGCCAGACAAATCTGTCCAAGAAGCTGCCAAACTTATGCACGATCGCAGTATCCACCGATTGCCAGTGCTTGATACTGCGGGCAAAGTAATCGGCATCCTCACTAGGGGAGATATTATTCGCTCGATGGCTGCCGAATCTTAAATTAATTGTTGCAGTTCCAGGACTGTATCAGAAAACCAGTCGTGAAGCGAAGCTATCCCGTAGGGAATCGCTCTTTCAATCTCGCTGACTTTTTGCAATTACCAATTACCGAGATTGACGACAAGGAAGTTAGGAATACACGCAGAGCTATTTTTTTTTCTTCCCTCTTCCTTCTTCCTTCTTCCTTCTTCCTTCTTCCTTCTTCCTTCTTCCTTCTTCCTTCTTCCTTCTTCCCAATTATCAAATTTAAAATCGAATGAGCATTACCCCTGAGTCTGTCGAACAATTGCTGAATTCCGAGGATTTTGGCGAAAGACTGCGAGCAGTCAACCAACTGCGGCAACTAGACCCCGCGATTGCCTATAAACTAATTCAAATTGCGATCGGCGACAAAAACGTCCGGGTTCGCTACGCAGCAGTCAGCCAATTATCAACCCTCGGTACGCAGAATCTGCCGAACGCTTTAGAGGTACTGCGAAACAGCCTGAACAACGACCCCGAACCCGACGTGCAAGCAGCAGCAGCCGATGCTTTGGGCGCATTGAAATTAACCGATGCTTTAGAAGATTTGCAGCAAGTTTATAGCAGTACCTCTGAATGGCTGGTGCAACTGAGCATCGTCGCGGCTTTGGGAGAAATGGGAGATCCGAAAGCCTTTCCGATGTTAGAAAATGCCCTGACTTCAGAAAACGAATTGATCCAAACCATTGCCATTAGTGCATTAGGTGAATTGGGAGATAAACGGGCGCTGCCGCTGCTGCTTCCCTACGCTTCCAATGCAGATTGGCAGATCCGTTACAGAGTCGCCCAAGCTTTGGGGCGGTTGGGCGGTGCAGAAGCACAGACAGCTTTGGAAATTCTCGCCAAAGATGAGGTTGATCAAGTTGCTCAGGAGGCTAAAGTCGGACAAGAAAATAGTTTGAAATCTTGAGATTGCTTTTGTGGTCCCGAACAACCCTGGGCGGTTGTGAATTTTGAATTAATTTAGATTTTTTTGTGAGGATTCTACTAAAAACTTAGTTGGCGATCGCACACATAATTCAGAAACCCGGTTTCTTCCTATATTTGTCGTTCCTCTCTGCAAAACTCGTAGAAACCGGGTTTCTAGCCAGCCAGCCAGCACGCTGGGTGCGTAGCGCAAACCTTACTAATCAGGAAAAATCTCAAATCTCAAATCTCAAATCTAAAATCTAAAATTGTATTGATGCCACGGGCGATCGCAAATTTCTGTGAAACTCTCCTTAAATTCGATCGCACTCTTCCCTTTCCCAATCATAGCCGGGCTCTTGACATCCACACTTTGACAACAGCTATAATTAGAATAAATACAGCAGCGGCAGGGATTAACACAATTATGGAATTGTGCCCAGCCAGCTAGCGATCGGGGAAACTATCGTTAAGACGGTAAGCAATCTACCAGCAAAACCAAGTCTTAAAACAGTTTATCATCCCCATGCTTGAACAACTACAAAATTCCGGTTCTCAGTCCTTGGACATTTTAACAGGAGAGCAATCGGCCTCTCAAGTAGCACCAAGCCCAACCAATCAAAACTTTATTAATAGAGTTTTAGAACTTACCAACATCGAACGCAGCAAATTAGGTTTGTCCCCGCTAACCTTAAATACTCAGTTACTAAATGCGGCGGCAAATCACAGCCAAAACATGGCACTGCAAGACTTCTTTTCCCATACCGGAAAAGATGGTTCGTCATTAGGAAGTCGGATTTCTGCAACGGGCTATCAATTCTCAGCGGCGGCAGAAAATATTGCTGCGGGCTCTTCTACACCCGAACAAGTTGTATCATCGTGGATGAACAGCAGCGGCCACCGGACTAACATTCTTAACCCTAATCTCAAAGAAATTGGGATTGGTTACTATTTCTTAGCCGACGATACTGGCACAGAAAATTGGAATCACTATTGGACGCAAGTTTTTGCGACTTCTCTTGACGGTAGTGTCAATCCCGCACCGACACCGACACCGACTCCCACACCAAACACTATATCTATTACTTCGCCAATACCCAATGCTACAGGGGACGGCAGCCCGACGACAGCAGCCAAAAATATAGCCAGCAACGGCAATTATTTCCTATCAGATAGTGCCGATACTCAAATACCGACAAATGCTGCGGGATTGCCAATTTTTGCCCTTTCCGGCAAAGACAATATCACGGGGGGAGAAGGTGTTGATAGCATTAATGGGATGCAAGGTGCGGATACAATTAATGGCGCAGGAGGCAATGACAGCTTATCCGGCGGCAAAGAATCCGATGTAATTGATGGCGGTGTTGGCAATGATTTTATCAGCGGCAACAACGATAACGATCGACTAATTGGATCTGAGGGTAACAATACTATTCGCGGCGGCAAAGAAGATGATATCTTGATCGGCGGTAACGGTGACGATTTGTTGGCGGGCGATCGCGGGCAAGATATTCTGACGGGCGGCGACGGAAATGATACGTTTATTTTAGCAGGAGGTTTGTCTGCTTCGGCTACTTTAATTAGTGCGGATGTGATTACCGATTTTGCGATCGGGGATAACATTGGTTTGACTGACGGTATCGGATTTGCAAACTTGACTTTTGAAGCTGTGAGTTTGCAGTTGGATGGAGGTGCAAGCATCGCTTCTACGGCGATTAAGTCTGGTAGTAATTATTTGGGAATCGTGCAGGGTGTAAGTCAAAGTCAGCTTACATCTTCTGTTTTTGTCAACGCCTAAAAAACAGCATACCCAGATTTCCGACTCCTCCAAGAAGTCGGGAATCTAAAAACAAGAGCGCTTTACGTTGAATTTGGAGAGGATAATCAGGGGGGCTATTTTGATAGATTGATTATTTTAGTAATAATATCAAGTAGTGCTACAAACTGCATCATTCCTAAGAGGGGTAACTATGGAAAAAGTAGCCGTGTTTGGCAACGCTGGAGGCGGCAAATCAACTCTCAGCAAGAGATTATCAGAAATCATTGGTTTGCCACTTTACGCCTTGGATAAGATTCAATATCAATCTGGGGGCGCTGAGGTTCCAAATGAAGAATATAAGCATACCCATGAGAAAATTTTGGCTACTCACCGATGGATTATAGACGGTTTTGGTTGTATGGAAACCGTCTGGCTTCGACTCAACGAGGCAGATACTCTGGTTTTTGTATATCTGCCCCTATACGTGCATTTTTGGTGGGTGACTAAACGGCTGATTACAGGTAAGTTTATACCGCCAGAAGGCTGGCCCCAAAACAGTCCGATATTGAAGAGTTCAATTAATAGTTACCGTGCTCTTTGGTTGTGTCACAACTATTTGACTCCCAGATATCGCGAGTATGTCGATCGGGCTCAAAATACCAAAAGTGTTTATCACCTCAGATCCACTGGAGAGATTTCACAATTTTTTGACTCGATATTGCAAATGACTATTGACTGTTGACTAATGACTAATGACTGTTGACTAATGACTAATGACTGATGACTAATGACTAATTGATGCCACAGCCGATCGCAAATTCCCTTGAAACTCGCCCAAAATTCGATCGCACTCTTCCTTCTCCAAATTAGTCCAGTGCATCATCAAAGCTAATTTAACAGACTTGCCGCTTTTTTCGAGCAAAAAACCCGCCTCATCCCGGTTCAAATCAGTCAAATCCTGCAACATCCGCACAGCCCGATCGCGCAATTTCTTATTAGTAACCGCCACGTCAACCATTCGATTGCCGTAAACCTTCCCCAGCTTCACCATTACCCCAGTCGAAATCATATTCAAAGCCATTTTTGTTACTGTACCTGCTTTCAAGCGCGTCGAACCCGCCACTACCTCCGGGCC
The DNA here is from genome assembly GCF_036701555.1 of Microcoleus sp. Pol10D4. NCBI lineage: Bacteria > Bacillati > Cyanobacteriota > Cyanophyceae > Oscillatoriales > Microcoleaceae > Microcoleus > Microcoleus sp. Pol10D4. The sequence continues at coordinate 258,787 of NZ_JAUBRA010000001.1, read as the reverse complement.
AACCAACAACCGAATATCAACATCAGCCTCAAAATTCACTTGTTCGACGGGTACGCAGGCCATAAACACAGTTTTCGCCCCCCGCTGGCGCGCCGCCTGCAAAGCGCCCGCGACGAACGGCGTCGTACCTCCAGCCGTAATGCCGACAACTACATCTAAGTTGGTAATTTGACGGTGGGCGATCGCCTCAGCCCCATCCTCAGCCCGATCCTCCAAATCCTCCGAACTCCGCACCAAAGCCCCCGCACCCCCGGCAATTATGCCCTGTACGAGTTCTGGCGGCGTGCAGAAGGTGGGGGGACACTCGGCCGCATCCAGCACCCCCAAACGCCCGGAAGTACCCGCACCGACGTAAAACAGGCGGCCTCCTTGACGTAGAGACTCGGCTGCAATGTCGATCGCTTGGGCTAACTGTTCGCGGGCACGGGCGATCGCGCTTAAGGTTTGGGCGTCTTCGCGGTTGAACAAGTCCACTAATTCGATCGAACTGAGTTGGTCTAAATTCTCGCTGTTCGTATTCACCTGTTCAGTCAGCAGATGGCCCCGTTCTTCCAAATTCTTCATGTTTTTTGATTAGTCATTAGTTATTAGTTATTGGTCATTGGTCATTATCATTAGTCAACAGTCATTAGGTCTACAAAATAGGGTAAGCATTGCCTGCCCGCTGGTGAGCTTGGTTAAATCGTGACTCAAAGGCTCGAAATTTGCGGTTCTGGCGATCGGCTAAATCTACTTCCGAGAGACAGGCAATTACCCATTACCCATTACCAATTACCAATAACTGCTGACTAATGACTAATGACTATTACAAAAGTCCTTCGAGTCGGCGGCGAATAGAATCCAGTTCGTTTTGGGAAACCTCAGAATCAGGCTCGGGCTCGGACTCGGACTCCGGCTGCCACTGAGTCTGTGTTACATTGTCTTCTGGGGGAATAGCCAGCGCGCCCGCGGGCACAAGCTCCCAATCATAATCAACACTGTCGCAGAACTCCTTAATTTCCTCCTCGTCGATCGCCTCAACCGTGGGCTCTGGGAAATCCTGAGCTTCCAACATCACGCCAAAGCGGGTGGCGTCGTCTTCTGACTCAAACATCAGAACTTTGTTGCGGTCGCCGAGTTGAATGGTATGAATTCCCTCATTCTCGGTGCGGGCATTGAAGAGTAAGACGAACACTCGCATAAGTTTTAAAGACCTTCTTAACCACCGTTTTTTTATCTTAGAAGCGATCGGGCAACCAATCAGTCGATTTTAGATTTTAGATTTTAGATTTTAGATTGAAGATCGATCCAGCACTAGCGGGATCGAGAGGATTTAGGGGAGTTGGAGGATTTGGTGTTAGGTCGTGTTGCGTGTTTTGATTAAGTTCGGTAAAGGTTTCTGGAGTCTACCCTGGAGTAGGGGCGTGCCTTTTGCGTGCCTTCGATCCTGGGATCGGCACTTCCTACCTCACTTTTGAGTCTACCAAAGGCAGAAGCCATCCTGGCGAATCACAGAGATTATACCTGTCTCCAATCGGCTGATTCCCTATAATTTCTGAATTCTCTGATTTCTGAGAAACACCCATGACTAACTCGGACGATAACAAAAATCAACTCGCACCCCATCCCCACCGCCGCTGGTGGCGTCTGGTGCTGCTTAGCGGTACGGGATTGGGCATTATCGCCTTGGTTGGGGCGGCGCTAGGATACCAGTGGGTGCGGGAAAAGTTAGCTCCTTTGGTGGAAACTGAAGTCAGTCAGTTGCTGAAGCGGCCCGTGCAACTCGGACGTTTGGAGAGATTTTCTCTGACAAGTTTGCGGTTTGGCCGATCGACTTTACCTGCAACTCCTACCGATCCGGATTACGCTTCTACAGAAGCAGTGGAAGTGAAATTTTCAATCTGGCCACTGCTGTTCACCCGCACTCTCAAATTAGATATTACCTTAGTTAAACCCAACGCTTATATCGAACAGGATGCTAAAGGCCGCTGGGTTAATATTCCAACTGCGGAGCAAAAATCTCCGGGTTTATTTAAAACTGAAGTTGAAGCAATTCGAGCTGAAAATGCCAGCGCGCTTTTGGTGCCGAGTTCCCCAGTCGGACAGACAACTTCGGCTCCGATTTCTGTAAGTCTGAAAAATGGCAGTGCTCTATTTCGCGACCAAAATCAGCGCATTCTCTACGAACTTAACGGTCAGTTTACTAACAACGATAATTTTATAGTAAAAGCGGATTCTCTCTTACCTGCAGCTCAAACTAACCTGCAGTTGCAAGGTCAAAATTTGCCTTTACCCGAACTCGATCGATTGCTGAAAGTTCGCGGTATTTATTTACAAAAAGGTCTGGCTAACGGCAATTTAACAGTGCAACTGCGAGACAATAAATTATCGGGAATTACCGGAGCGGCTAGTTTTGCAGGAGTGCAAGCGAGTATTGATCCGCTGAAACAAATCATACAAAATACCAGCGGTCAGTTGCGGTTTCAGGGAACTAATTTGATTGTCGATAGTCTGGCGGCTAACTACGGTTTAATTCCGCTGAGAATAGCAGGAACAGTTGCAACTGGAACTAATTTTAATCTCCAACAAGCTAGCTTCAATCTGACAACTAACGTGCAACCAGTCGCTTTTGCAAGTGTTGTCAGTGCGGTGGAAACAGAGTTAGGGCAGAAAGTAGTATTGCCGGTTCCTGTTGCGGGGCAAGTGAAGGCGGATGCCAAGCTGACTGGAACAGTTGCAATGCCGGTGCTGACAGGTACGATCGCCTCGACAAAACCCGCTACGGTCGATCGACTGCAATTAAACAATATTAGCACTAATTTTAAATTGGAACGCGGGAGAATGGCTCAAACCCCAACTCCCAATTCTCAATCTTCTATTCCCCCGTTTTCCTCTTTAGCTTTGACTTTGAGCGATATTTTGGTAGTCCCGGCGGCGGGGGGTAAAATTGGCGGCAAAGGTGAAGTTGATATTGCTTTGGGAAGTAAGAATTCGGCATCGGGTTTGGTGTTTGACTTCCAAGCTGAAAATGTACCTGCAGATGCGATCGCCCAAATTTACGATCTCCCGATTCCTGCTACTGTTCAAATTGGCACTGTCTCCGCAAGAGCTCAAATTTTCGGCCCGTTAGAAAACATTCAAGCTAGAGTTCAATGGCAAGCACCGCAAGGGACTTTCCCCGCTGCGGGAGAAATTCGAGCCGGAGGAAATTCGGCGGATTTGCAAAATACAGTTGTGAAAATTGGCGACGCTTCTGTTAACGTGGATGCTGCGCTAAAAGACGGTCAGTGGCAAGCTTTGATCGAGGGCGATCGCGTTGATCTCAACAGTTTGCAGCAAGTCGTACCAGGGCTTAATTTGCCTCCTGAACTAGCGGGTTTGTTCAGCGGAACTGCCGAAGCTGCGGGAACTCTGGACGATTTGAGTTTAAATGCGATCGCTGCGAGGGGAAAAGGAACGCTGAATATTGCTGACAGCATTGTTGATGTTAATGGCGAACTAGAATCGGGCAGGTGGCAAGTTTTTGGCAACACTGAAAAAGTTGCTATCAATCAATTAATTGATATTGGCTTGCCGTTTTTAGCACGGGAAACGCCTGCCAATCTCGACAATCTCAAATCCCAAGTCCAAACTCTAAAATCGCTCGGCGGACAGCTAGCAGGGGAATTTAGAGTGGCGGGAAATGTTGACAATTTGACTGCTGGTGGCATCAATGTTACTGGAAACGGTAGGCTCAATTTTGCCGACAGCAATGTCAATTTACAAGGAGAATTGGTAGCTGGAAACTGGCAAGCAACAGCAGAAACAGATCGCACTTCCATCAACCGCTTGGTAGATTTGACACTGCCGATTTTAGATGTGGCTTCAGCATTCAATCCCGAAAATCAGCAATCTGCCAATCTCAACAATCTAAAATCCAAAATCCAAAATCTCAAATCGATCGACGGACTGCTATCGAGTCAAATTACAGCATCGGGAAGTATTGACAATTTGACTGCTAGCAGCATCAATGCCAGCGGCAGCGGTCTACTCAATCTTGCCGGCAGCAATGTTAATTTTAAAGGAGAATTGGCAGCGGGAAACTGGCAAGCAACAGCAGAAACCGATCGCACTTCCATCAACCGCTTAGTAAATTTAGGATTGCCGCTGTTAGATGTTGGCTTAGCTTTCACTGCGGACAATCCCCAAACAGTCGCCAATATCAATGATCTAAAATCCACAATCCAAAATCTTAAATCGCTTGACGGACAAATATCCAATCAAATTCAAGCCAGTGGCAATCTTGATAATTCAACCGCCCCCGACATAGCCGTCAACAGCAGCGGCAAACTCAATATAGCGGACGGTACTATTGCTTTTAGAGGTAAATTAGAAGACAGACGCTGGCAAGCTTTCGCCGATGCCGATCAAGTTATTCTCAGTCGCTTAGAACAAACAATCCGCAATACCCAACTCATTACCCTAGCGGCGACTTTGCCTGAAGGATTAGACGGCAGAATTAACGGCCAATTCCAAGCAGCGGGTAGTTTGGATAACTTGACAGCAAAGGGAATTAGTGCTAGCGGGGAAGGAGTGATTGTGGTCGATCGACTCGGGGCGATCGATACTACGGCTAAATTAGAAAACGGCAACTTGCAAGCATTGCTGGAAACGAACGGAATTGCCGTCAGTAATTTAGAACAAACCCTCAAACAAACAGGTTTGCTGACAGCGGATTTACCGCCAGAAATTAACGGAACCCTCGACGGCCAAGTCCGCATTTTGGGAACAGTAGATAATTTAACCGCCAGCGGCATCACTGCCAACGGCGACGGACAAATTCGACTCGCCAACGGCGGAGGAATTATCAATGCTAAAGGCCGCGCTGAATCGGGGAATTGGCGCGCGTCAATCGAGGGCGAGCAAATTGCTCTAAGCCGCTTCCAGCAAGCCTTTGAGTCGCAGCGCCAAAGCTTGCAAAGCGGAGGTGTAGTATCTGGTGCCCAAAATCTCCCCCAGCTTGGAGGACTGTTTAACGGCAATATTAATTTATCTGGCCCGATTGCCGCTTCCCCACAAAATGTTCGCGCCGGCGGCAGTTTCCGCATCTCGGAATTGCCGTTTTTGAAACAACCTTTTGAGGCAGTATTTAATTGGGACGGCAAACGGGTGGAAATTGAGAACGCCACAACTCCCGGTTTGACAGCAAACGGCTTTGTTAACGTCGAACTCGAAGGTAAAGGAGGGCCCTCAATTTCCAACGTAGATTTGGATGTCAAACTCGCCAACTTTAACCTGGCAGCGTTACCAACTGAACAACTCGGATTTTTGACAGCAACTAATGTCAACAATCCTTCACAGAACAACCAGCCTCTGCGCGGCAATGTCGATTTTACTGGCCGCCTCAGCGGAACCCCCGCCGCCCTCAACTTAGTTGGCGACGTGGAAGTGCGGGATTTAGCAGTAAATCAAATCGCTTTTGACCCGGTACTGGCGGGGAGTGTGAATGCGGATGCTGGGAAAAGTGTAGATTTGCGTTTGGCCGGCGCCAGCGACAAAATCGAAGTAGCTTTAAATGAATCTTTTCTGCCGACATCTTTCTTAATTCAACGCGGGGAATCCGTCGCCCGTGGCCAAACCGAGGGAGAAACTTTGCGAGTTAATTTAAGCGATTTTCCCCTGGCTGCTTTGAATCTCACACCGGGGAAAGAGGCCGGTTTGGGGCCGATAACCGGTACGGCGTCGGGACAAGTGAATGTGTCCGGTTGGAAGATGCCGTTAAATCCGGCGACTTTGGAAGCAAGCGGACAAATTGCGATCGCCCAACCGGCGATCGGCTACATTAAAGGTGACAGTTTCCAAGCCGAATTCAGCTACGATAACGGCGTCGCTACTCTCACAGATGGCATATTCCGCCAAGGCAGCGGTCAATACTTAATTTCCGGCAAGGTTGAAACAGGCGCCAACCCGAAATTTGCCGGGAAAGTTAAGGTACAGGAAGGCAAGTTGCAGCAGGTTTTAACCGCTTTGCAATATTTCAATTTAGGCGACTTGGCGAGAGGCTTAAAACCTCCTGTTTACGGTGACAGTGGCGACGTACAAACTGTAGCAGTGGGAGAACCAGAAGCCCCGTTAATCGAACAGTTGCGCCGCTTGGCAGAAATTGAAACAATTTTGCAGCAGCAGCAGGCAGTGGAAACATCACAAAAATTACCTCCCTTATCCCAATTGCAAGGCACTTTTGGTGCGGAAATTGCTGTCGCCGGTTCTTTGGAAACGGGTGTGGAAGCTCAATTTAACGTGAAAGGTGATAACTGGCAGTGGGGAGAATATGTCGCTGAAACGTTCAACCTTGAAGGCAGTTTTCAGGACGGGATTTTAACTGTTTTGCCTTTGGAAATTCGATCGGGAGAAAGTGCGATCAGCTTTTCGGGACAACTCGGGCAAAAAGCTCAATCCGGGCAGTTGCGGGTAGAAAATGTGCCCGTGGAAGAGTTGGCAGAACTGGTGGAATTGCCTTTTGTGGATGTCACAGGAGATTTGAATTTGCGGGCGAATTTGGCCGGCAGTTTGGAAAACCCACAAGCCACCGGGGAATTGAGTTTGGTTGACGGTACGCTAAACGGAGAACCGATTAAACAAGCCGACGGCAGTTTCAGTTATAGCGATGCCCGCCTGAATTTTGGCGGCAGCGCTTTGGTAACTCAAACCGAACCGATTGAAGTGCAGGGAAGTTTGCCTTTTGAGTTGCCGTTTGCAGCGGTGAAAGCTGATAGCAATCAAATTGATTTGAGGGCGAATTTGCAAAATGAAGGTTTGGCAATTATTAATGTATTGACTCCGCAAGTTGCGTGGGTCAGCGGTCAGGGACAGGTGCAAATTCGCGTGGGAGGGACGCTGCAAGATCCTGTAGCGCAAGGAATTGCGAATTTTGAAAATGCAACCGTCCGCGCGCAAGCCTTCCCAGAACCGCTGACAGGGCTGACTGGGACGGTGCGCTTTGAGGGCGATCGTATTCGGGTAGAAGGAATTCGGGGACAGTTGAGTCAGGGAGAAGTGGTCGCCGCTGGCGTGATTCCGCTGTCTGTGCCTTTTGCTGAGGGCGATGTCGATGTGGCTAATCCTTTGACTGTAAATTTAGACAAGTTGGCAGTGAACCTCAGAGGATTGTACAGCGGCGGCGTAGTCGGTCAAGTGCAGGCAAGGGGCACGGCTAGGCGTCCGCAGTTGAGCGGTAATATTGAACTGTACAACGGTGAAGTATTTCTCCGGAGTCCCGGCGCCGGTCGAACTGAGTTAGCTTCTTCCTCTTCTGCTTCTGATTCTGATTCGACATCTTCTGCTTCCCCTGCGACTGAGGTTTCTGATTCCCCTACAACTGAGGTTTCTGCTTCTGGTGCAACTCCGACTTCCCCTTCCTTTGAAGTTGGATTGAACGATTTGCGGCTGAATTTGGGCCGGGGAATTCGGGTAACGAGTGCGCCGATATTGAGTTTTCAGGCGACTGGGGGTTTGACGGTAAATGGAACTTTAGATGACCTTCGCCCGGAGGGTACGATTCGGTTGACTTCCGGGTCGGTGAATTTGTTTACAACGCAGTTTAAACTCGATCGAGGATACCCGCAGACTGCTACCTTTGTACCAACACAAGGACTCGATCCGACGCTGGATGTGAGATTAGCAACTTCGGTGCAGGAAGTAACGCGGTTCCGCACTCCCGGCACATCTGTAGCCTCTGAAATAGCAGACGAACCGACAACTTTCGGCAGCGTGCGGAGTGTCCGAGTTCAAGCGTTAGTGCAGGGAAGAGCTTCTCAGTTGGGGGAAAATCTGGAGTTAAGGAGTTCTCCGAGTCGATCGGACACAGAGATTGTAGCGCTGTTGGGTGGCAGTTTCGTGCAGACTTTGGGACAGGGAGACAGTACACTGGCGATCGCAAATTTAGCGGGTGCGGGTTTCTTGAACAACATTCAATCTGCGATTACTAACGCCACAGGATTGAGCGAATTTCGCTTATTTCCCACTCGGATTAGAGGCAACGAAGCACAAGCTGCTAGTTCCAGTTCTGGTGCGGGTTCTCTGGGTTTAGGTTTAGAAGTTGGGTTTGACATCACGCGCAATATTTCAGCATCAATAATTCGAGTGTTGTCAGCAAATCAACCGACTGAATTTACTGTGCGCTATCGATTGAGCGATAAACTTTTACTCAGGAGTTCCAGTAATTTTCAAGGAGACAACCGTGTCACTGCTGAATATGAAGTGAGGTTTTAGGCATCAGCCAACAACCAACAGCCAAAAGTCAGCAGTCATTAATTGTCGCCAAGGCAGCGACAGCGGAGTGAACTAATAGCATATTCTGCCATACCACCGTGTATCCCGATCGATATAAAACCAATTATGTAGGGGAACGGCATTTTCGTGTCCGGCGCGAGGCGAGGCGACTTTTAATAATTGGCATAAAATTAAGGACTGTAGCAAGACTTTTTTAAATGGGCATAACCGAACATCATAATCGCAATTCCCCATACTCATTACCAATTAATTTGCTATAATAGTAAGAGCAGCAAATTGGTACTGCTAACCCCACACACAAGGTTAGAGGAGTTAAGTCAAATGGCAAACAAACTCCAAGTTAATACAGAGTCGATCGGCTACAGCGACTTTTACTGGAACCGCTTTAGTCCGAGAGTTGCGACTATCAGCAGTGTCCGCAACGCCAATCACTGGGACGGCGGATTTATCGCCTATATTGCATTTCCCACAAAAGTAGAAGCTACAGCAGCAATGAAGTATTTGCTCTTGCATCAAAAAGCTGCTGATGTCGATATGCGGAAAGCCAAGCGAATGAAAGCAAAAGGTATTCGGTGGGAACTCAAAATTCGGGGTTTAGCTTTTAATGAAGTGCTGAAGCTTGCAACTATGGATATAAATGGAAAGCTAGTTATGTCCGCTGCAGCTACTACTCAAGCCACAGGCTGATAATTGAAAAACTTCGTAGTTGCGCTAAGGGTGGTAAAGCGCAACTACCAACCTAAAAATTCCTAAAATATTGCATTTTCCTTCTTCCTTTTTCCCTCTTCCCTCTTCCTTCTCTAATATGCGTTTCATCAGTCCCAAAACAGACTTTGCATTCAAAAAAATATTCGCTTCTTCCGAACATCCAGAAATTCTCATCAGCTTCCTAAATGCAATGCTGTATAACGGAGAACCAACAATCCAAGAAATAGAGATTATTGACCCTTATTCAGCAGGAAGTGTTACAGGATTGAAAGACACTTACCTGGATGTCAAAGCCAAGATTACCGGCAACAAAACCGTGATTGTGGAAATGCAGGTACTCAACGTCGCCGCCTTTGAAAAACGGGTAGTATACAATGCAGCCAAAACCTATTCTACTCAACTCAAAGCTGGAGAAGGTTATTTAAAGTTAAATCCGGTCATTGCTTTAACCATCACCGACTTTATCTTATTTGAAAACACCGAAAAACTAATCTCTAACTTTGAATTCACAGAAACAGAAGAGAAATTCGTCTATCCCAACTGCGAGTTAAAATTAGTGTTTGTCGAGTTACCGAAATTTAAAAAAGAATTGAATGAACTTGAAAATCTGCCGGAAAAATGGATCTACTTTATGAAAAACGCGCCCTCTTTGGAAGCAGTACCAGATACATTGGGGTCTATTGAAGAGATTAATACTGCGCTGGGAATTGCCAACCGAGCAAATTTGACACTAGACGAATTGAATGATGTAGACAAGCGAGAGATGTTTATCCAAGACCAAATCGGGTCTGTGATGAAAGGGATAGAAATTGGTCTACAACAGGGGATTGAACAGGGAATACAACAAGGAATCGAACAAGGAATCGAAAGGGGTAAAATTGAGGGGGAAATAGGGTTAATTATGCGTCAGATAGTGCGGCGGGTGGGTGATGTTACACTGGAAGTTCAAACTCGCATCCAGGGGTTATCTGGGGAACAGTTAGATGATTTGGGAGAAGCTTTGTTGGATTTTAGGAGTAAAGAGGATTTGATCGCGTGGTTGGATTCTGCGGCGGGATGAACTGATGAGTTAAAAAGAGATTCGGGGATTTTTAACGTGGATTTGGTAGAATTCCCAATCTCTGCATTCTTTTAAACTTTAGTATCTGCGGGAACTTCCCTCTGTACCAGCATCCAACCTAACAGCCCTAAACTAACTCCAAGAATGAGAAATCCTAAATCCCAAGCTAACTCGTTGATACCGGGTTTGACGTGGTGGATTCCTAAAATGTGATGGTCAACAATGCCTTCAACAAAGTCAAATAATCCAGCACCAATTAATATTGAACCGAAAAAAGTTTGAGTTGACAAAGGAACATCTTTGCGCTTCACAGCACTCCACAAACAAAAGATTCCCGCCACTGTTACCAACCAATCTGCAGCGTGAAACAATCCATCTCCGAGGGTATTTAATTCTAAACCGGCAACGGTAGCATCGGTTTTAACGCTGCTAAACATATGGTGCCACTGGAGGAGTTGGTGCAGCACAATTCCGTCAAAAAAGCCGGATTGACCGATACCGAGGAGAATTCCTGCGATGATTAGAGGTCGGCGGTTGTTAGCTGCGGTGGTTGGTGCGTTTGTGCGATCGTCCAATGGAAAACCTCCGATGCTTTAAATGCTGAGCCTGGGTCTGTGAAGGGATTTGCCAGTACATTTTTTAGTTTTGCTGGGGAGGAGGGGCGATCGCATCATCCGCGAGAGAGATTTCTAGATACTCTTGATGCTTAATGCCAACTACAAATCTAGTTTATAATTTGATTAACTATTCATCAACCGTCATATTCTCAAACAAAATAGGTTGAATTCGCCTCAAAACTTCCTCAATTATATCTGATCGACATTCACTAAGAAAACTTGCTTGCCTTGCGTGGTAATCTAAAGAACGGAGTTGATCCGTCATAATTACACCTGTTATCGCTTCACCTTCTGGAATGGGAACATAAAACGGATTTTTGCGTTGTGTGTTGCTGATGGGACAAACAAACACAAACCCCATTTTTCGGTTAAATTTAGTTTGACTCACCACCAGTGCAGGCCTAGTCCCCATTTGTTCGTGTCCTGCTTGAGGGTCAAAATTGAGGCGAATAAAATGACCTCGTTCGGGGATATAGTTTACCAAACTTCCTCTCCTTCTGGTTTTCCCCAAGAGACTTCTTCGCTAGATTCTATTTCGCCTGCCAATAATTCATCTAGGGTATACTTTGATATTTTATTATTTACAGGCTCTATGACCAGTTTCCCATTTTCTATGCTGCAAATTACTGAATCTTCGGCTTTAAGGTTGAGAAACTTTACTATGTAGTCTGGTATTGGCAAAGCCAAGGAATTACCTAATTTGCTGATGTGTATTTTGGCTGTCATACATTTGCGATGTTAACACTCAGGTTTATTTATTGTAACAGAATATTGGGCGGGGCGGGTTTATTGAGATTGCTGTTTATAAACATAGAGGTTGGTGAACCTGCCCCTACAGAACCTTTGTCTATGCAAATACTGCTTCTACGGCTTTCGGCAATGCGATGGGTACGAAATATGCGACTGGATACAAATAATCTTCACCGGATTCATCAATAACTCGGATCAATTGATGTTCCGCAGCGTGATTATCCGGTATTATTTGGTAGACTTTTCGTACTTCCAAGGATGCTTGATAGTCTTGATTGTTAATGCAAACTACAAATTGTGTTTCTAAGTTAAACTTCAACATATTTGCATAAAGTAGTCAGTTCAGAAGCAGTTGCATCTGTCAACAAAATCGTCCCCTCAGTTGTCAATTCCCATCTATCGCGAGGCGAACCTGTTTCTATATATCGCTGAACCAAGCCATCAGCAGCCAGTTTTTTTAAGACAACCATCATGTCAGGTTCTCGCGGTACATCTCGACGGGAAAGTGCATTCGCGAGTTCGTACCAACTCCACTTTCCTTGACCTTTAGCTACTAATTCCAGCAGCACTAATTCAAGCTGGGTTAATTGAGTTAGGTTTTTCATTCTCTTTATTTTTATTGTATAACTTACCCAACGCGAAAAGATTGCCCCATCGCTTGAAATTCTTGAGTCTCTTCTCGCTGCAATTGCTGTCTAATTTTGGCAAATTTCCTAACTGTTTCCACAGAGTACAACCGTTCTCCACAGCTTAGGCAAACTTCAGCGGATACTTTTAAAATAGCAGTATGCTTGCCACCCCGTAAAAGTTTATCGACTTCTTTGATAACTATTTCACCGCCGCAAATTGGGCATTTTTCTACAGATAGCATTGTTAATTTCTCCTTTGTATCCAATTAATCCATCGATTTGCATCGGGACGATAAACTGTGATTAGGATGGCTAGTTTATTACTAGGGACATAAGACCAAACACTGTGGATGGGATCGCCTCTAAAACTTTCACCATAGATTAAGTATCGGGGATAGGGTTTTTCATTGGGATAATTTTCAATGATTTCACCATAAAAGACGGAAAAGTAGATTTCATCAAATGAGAGATTATCATCATCTGCTTCTTCATCAGCATGGTCTGTAATTCGCACCCGATTTTCTAATATTGCTTCTATAATATCGTTGAGATTCATTCGTTGAAAGATGATTTTGCCGCGAGGGAGAGTGGGATGCAGAAAATCCAGAGTTTTTAGCGGTGGCTGAAAAATTTATTTTTGCTAACTGTTATAACCCGCAAGTGGCGGGGCAGATACTACAAGAAACTACGCGAAAGCCAAAAGTAAAGTGAGGACTGCCAGTGCCAGGTATCGGAAACATAGAACTGGCGTGGTTTCGTGGTTTTTGCCTTTGTAATAAATCTTTATAAAATTCTGTAACCCTTAGATGTTACAGTCTACAAGTCTCGACGCGAGAGAAGAGAACGCCCCACAACAAGCCTTCCACCAACCACCCCATCAGTTAACTTTCCCTTCACACACGGGAGGTGTCCTATAGGTGCTTCGGTGTTGAATTTTAGATCATTATAGTGCAACCATTTACTACTATTCACACGCCAACCTACCCGATCGCCAAAAGCTGCCCAAATTTTCCGATCATATTCTCTGCTTCCCCCCAGACTTTCATAGATGCGTTTCTGCACCGAAAAGCCGAAACGTCCGTTACTGTATTTTACCCAAAGTTGGTCAATAGTTCGTAAGTCTTCACAGGGGAATCGATCGATATCTTCACCCCTCAGCCAGCCATCCTTTGTTCTCCCCGCTACTTCCAGCATTTTTCTTGCCGTTTCCCCATCCGCCTCTTGCCATTTTCCGCTAGCCAACAGCCGATCGAGTTGACGATAATCAACTCCTTTTGCTGAAATCAAATTTACAGGTTGTGGCGGTGGCTGCGGGCTAGGAATCGTTGGTGAAACACCCCCTCTTTGCCCCCGATTGCCGGGGGATTGGGGAAGCATAGCCAACCATTTTTGAACCGACTGAGGGCGCTTTGTCTCATTCATTTCCATCCCTTTCATAATTGCCCGATGCACCGCATCGCTAATATTAGGATTAATCTGAAACGGCGGCTTTAAAGGATGATTTAAAGCTCTCATAAATGCAGGAGTTGGTTGTGTTTTCGTTAGCAAATAGTATAGCGTTGCTGCCAGAGCATAAACATCTGTGTACTCAGCAAATCTGCCAATCTCCCCGTACTGTTCGGGAGGTGCAAAACCATGTGTTAGCCCCAAAGTCATTTGCTGAGTGCGATCGGGAATAAAACCCCGTGCCAAACCAAAGTCAATCAAAACTGCATCAAAATTGTCGCGTACCATAATGTTTTGTGGCTTGATATCCCGATGTAGCAAACCTTTTTCGTGAACTACTATTACCGCTTCTGCCACTTTGCGGATGTAGTTTAAAGCTTCGGTTTCCCACAGGACACCGCGCTTTTCCACCCATTTCCACAAATCTTCTCCTGCCACATATTCCATCGCAATGCAAGGGAAATCATCGTGAGTGAAGTAGGTGTCTATTTTCACAATATTGGGATGCGTGCACACAGCTAATAATAGCGCCTCATCGCGAAATTTGTCCCGAAACCAGGCAAAATTTGGATCGCTCAATAATTCATCTTTTAGCGTTTTGATGACAACCCGCTGCCTGTTTTGCGCCTTCTGCGCTAGGTAAGTGACCCCAAAGCCGCCCTCACCTAACTTGCCTTCAATAATATACCGATCGCCATTTAACCCCTGCCCCGGTGTCCAAACCATTCTCCTCACCGCCAACCAATATTAATTTTTATCTCGGTCTAGCCTGTATTTTAACTGTATTTTATAAGTTCGGTTTAGTTCCACGGGCCCAACTTCAGTTCGCCTTCCCGGTGATGGTTGGCTTTTAGTTCGATCGCCCTTTTCCGACATAATTCGATCGACAAATTTGCAGCAATCTCATTAAGAATTCTAAATCCCAAAACCTCTTTGCCCAAACAGGCCCTTTCTGTGCAAACCTAAAAAACAGCAGACACAATTTTATAAACTCTAATTAAAGAACCCTAGCAACCAGTTATGCAAACTCTGCCGAACCCCACTAAAACCCTCACCACCGAACCAACCTTCGACACCACCATCAAACGCCGCAAAACCCGGCCCGTCAAAGTCGGTAGCGTGACGATCGGCGGCGGCAACCCCGTCGTCGTACAATCGATGATTAACGAAGACACCCTCGACATCGACGGTTCAGTCGCCGGAATTCGGCGCTTGCACGAGATTGGCTGCGAAATCGTCCGCGTCACCGTACCCAGTATGGCCCACGCTAAAGCCTTAGCCGAAATCAAGCAAAAACTGCACGCCACCTACCAACCCGTGCCCCTCGTCGCCGATGTCCACCACAACGGCATGAAAATTGCCCTCGAAGTGGCGAAACACGTAGACAAAGTGAGAATCAATCCGGGACTTTACGTGTTCGAGAAGCCGAAAGCCGACAGAAGCGAATACACCGACAGCGAATTCGCGGAAATTGGCGAAAAAATCCGCGAAACCCTGGAACCTCTGGTGATTTCCCTGCGCGACCAAGGCAAAGCTTTGCGAATCGGCGTTAATCACGGTTCCCTCGCCGAACGGATGCTTTTTACCTACGGCGACACGCCCGAAGGCATGGTGGAATCGGCCCTGGAATTCATCAAGATTTGCGAATCCCTCGACTTCCGAAATATCGTAATTTCCCTCAAAGCCTCCCGCGCGCCCGTGATGGTTGCTGCTTACCGCTTGATGGTGCACCGGATGGACGAACTCGGCATGGATTACCCGCTGCATTTGGGCGTCACGGAAGCAGGAGACGGCGAATACGGCCGCATCAAATCCACCGCAGGCCTCGCACCGCTGCTGACTGACGGCATCGGCGACACTATCCGCGTCTCGCTGACAGAGGCCCCAGAAAAGGAGATTCCCGTCTGCTACAGCATTCTGCAAGCTTTGGGACTGCGGAAAACGATGGTTGAGTATGTCGCTTGTCCTTCCTGCGGTCGCACTTTGTTTAATTTAGAGGAAGTGTTACACCAAGTGAGAGAGGCGACGAAGCACCTCACCGGTTTGGATATAGCAGTAATGGGCTGTATTGTCAATGGGCCTGGAGAAATGGCTGATGCTGACTACGGCTATGTCGGGAAGCAACCGGGTTATATTTCTCTGTACCGCGGCCGGGAAGAAATTAAGAAAGTGCCGGAAGACCGAGGGGTGGCAGAATTGATAGACTTGATTAAATCGGACGATCGCTGGGTCGATCCTTAATTGCTGTCGTTAGCGCAGCCCTCGGAGAGGATCGTCCCTAGGGAGTGTTTTTAAACCCGGAGATCCCCCCTAACCCCCCTTAGTAAGGGGAGTAGGGGGTGGGACAAGAGCGCTCAAAGTCCTTGTTAAGGGGGGACAATAACGCTCAAAGTCAACCCCTACTCCCCTTCTTAAGGGGGATTTAGGGGGATCGAGACTTTGATACAAACGAAAGAGATAGAGGGTTTCAGTCTTAAGTTGACACCGCAGAACTCGGCAAAGTTGAATAATATCTGTACGCCAAAGGCGAGCCGGCCTTGCCTGTGTTAGATTGAGCGTAATTATTCTGAACTCTTTTCCTCCCGCGCGTCAGACAAATGGTTATAACAAAACGAGGGCTTGTTCTAAGTGCAGCAGCAGTGGTACTCACTGCTGTAACTCTTGCGAACGCTGGTTGCAGTTCTAAATCTCTGGCTTCTTTTCGGGGAAGCCCTAAAGAGTTAGTTGATGAAGTTTGGCAAATTATTGACAAAAGTTATGTGGATGGCACTTTTAACCAGGTTGACTGGAAAGCGGTGCGGAATGACTATTTGAACCGGACTTATACCAGCGACGAGGCAGCTTACAAAGCAATTCGGGAAATGCTGAAGAAGCTGGATGATCCTTATACGCGGTTTATGGACCCTCAAGAGTTCAGAAATATGCAGGTTGAAACTTCTGGGGAACTGACAGGAGTTGGGATTCAGTTGACTCAAGATGAGGAAACTAAGAAGTTGGTGGTGATTTCGCCGATCGAAGATACCCCTGCTTTTAGTGCTGGTATTCTGGCAAAAGATATCATTACTAAGATTGACGGCAAGAGCACAGAAGGCATGGATACGAATCAAGCAGTAAATTTGATTCGCGGTCAGGTGAATACTGAGGTGACGCTGACTATTTTGCGGGACAACAAGGAATTAGACTTTAAACTGAAACGCGCTAAAATTGAAATACATCCTGTACGGCAGTCGGTACACAAAAGCCCGATCGGAGACATCGGCTATATTCGCTTAAATCAGTTCAGTGCGAATGCTGCATCGGAAATGCGATCGGCAATTAAGGATTTGGAACAGAAAAAGGTAACGGGTTATATTTTAGACTTGCGTTCCAATCCCGGCGGGTTGCTGTACGGAAGTATTGAAATTGCTCGGATGTGGCTCAAAGAAGGTACGATCGTCTCGACGGTCGATCGAGTCGGTGAGGCCGATCGACAAACGGCAAATAAGGCAGAGCTCACAGACAAACCGTTAGTTGTACTGGTAGACGGCGGTTCAGCAAGTGCTAGCGAGATTCTATCCGGTGCTTTGCAAGACAACAAACGCGCGGTTTTGGTGGGAACAAAGACATTTGGTAAAGGTTTAGTTCAGTCAGTACGCGGCGTGGGAAATGGTGCCGGTTTGGCGGTGACAATTGCCAAGTATTTTACTCCCAACGGCACTGATATCAACCACGCCGGGATCGAACCAGATTTTAAGGTAGAACTCACCGACGCTCAAAAACAGGAATTGAGGCGCGATCGGGATAAAATTGCTACGACAGGCGATCCGCAGTACGCGAAAGCTATGGAAGTTTTGACACAGCAAGTTACTGGTAAAACAGGGAACAATAAGGCAGAGTCGAAACCGAATGCTGCGCCACCTAAACCGACTGCGGCGCAAGCAAAACCGAGTGCAGTACCTTCTAAATCTAAGTAGAAAACCTGTGTAGGGTTTCAGTTGAAAAAAAGCATTCGGGGGAAGATTTAAGGCTAAAAGCCAAGATTTTAAACTCGAATGCTTCGCTCTTTTTTGCAATGCGTCATTGCGAGTCATATCAAATCCGGTAGCATCGATCTAATTCATCTGCGTTAATCTGTGTTTATCTGCCCTCATCTGCGGTTAAAAAAAGAGAATTTCTTTACCGCAGATGACAATGGATTGACGCAGATTCACGCAGATGAATAGAAGAGAGATCTAAAGAACTCCGATACTAACAGATTTGAGATCACGTTAGCTTTCACGATGCCGAGGAAAGTAATAGTAATTGGTCATTGCGGCTGGCATTTACCTGCGCGAATTAATCCGATGCGGCGGGCGATCGCATCTTCAGGCGAATCGTAAGGGCCCCACTTTTCAATAATACTGGGGTTTTGTTCTTCGAGTTGCGCGATTGGCAAAATTTCGCAATTACCCGCAGGACGTTTGACAATATAAAATTTGGGTGTTTCTGTCATAGCTAAATTCGTCAAATAAAAGCTGGATACTAACTAGGCAATTGGCTCATTATATCAAATAGGCAAACAGCACTACCCTGCCCAAGGCGTGTCTTAGCGTTAAACTCGCAGTCCGACAGTAGTTGAAACCCCTACCGGACTGCGGATTTAACCGCATGGAATTAATAAGAATTAAAAAAAACTAACACTTTCGGAAGATGCCACAATATTTATCTATGATCAAAATATAGACATTTGTCTAAACAGGGCATTAAACCATTTCAAAAGTGGCGAAATATTCTAATCAATACCAAAAAAACCATGCAATTTTTGCCCAAAACAATCCCCGAAATTCAACCAGAAATCCTACCAGTTAACGAATCACCGCCAGAACTTGTTACTTTCGATGTCAGCGGGATGAAATGTGCCGGCTGCGCGAAAGCTGTGGAACGCCAACTCATGCAGTATTCAGGCGTAATTTCAGCTTGCGTTAACTTGGCCGTAGAAGTCGCGACGGTTGAGTGTCAACCGGGGACTGTCGATGCAGAAGCTTTAGCGAAAAAGTTGACTGATAATGGATTTCCCTCTCAGTCTCGTTCTGGTGAAAATCAGCGGGAAGCACAAGCCGCAACAATTGAACGGCGAGGGCAAGAAATTCGACAGCAAATCCAGCAATTGACGATCGCCCTTATTTTAATTATCCTATCCGGTTTAGGTCACGTACTCGGCACAAAAGCCCCAATTCTCAGCAATATTTGGTTTCACTGGGGACTCGCCACCCTAGCTTTGCTGCTACCGGGCCGCCCGATTATCGTTGACGGGTGCCGCAGTTTGTGGCGAAATGCACCCAACATGAATACTTTGGTAGCTTTAGGCGCTGTTACAGCTTACACCGCTAGCAACGCGGCGCTGCTGTTTCCACGGATGGGATGGGAGTGCTTTTTTGATGAACCGGTGATGCTGCTGGGCTTTATTTTGTTGGGCAAAACTCTGGAACAGCAAGCCAGACGGCGCGCTGCATCAGCTTTGCAAGCTTTAATCGCATTGCAACCTGCGAAAGCCCGCTTAGTTGATTTTAAACTTGCGAGTTTAGATTTGCGATCGGAAGAATTGCCTTTAGACTCGACATCTGCAGCCTACGATCCACAATATATTGAAATTCCAGCCGATCGCGTCCGAGTCGGAGAATGGCTGCAAGTTTTGCCAGGGGAAAAAATACCAGTAGACGGGGAAATTTGCGAAGGCAAAACAACAATAGATGAGTCGATGCTGACTGGCGAATCAATGCCGGTTTTGAAGCAACCAGGAGATACAGTTGCGGCGGGAACTATCAATAAATCCGGGGCAGTTGTGATGCGGGCAACTCGCACCGGTAAGGAAACAACTGTAGCTCAAATGGTGGCTTTGGTGCAGGCAGCCCAAACTCGCAAAGCGCCGATTCAAAATTTAGCTGATACTGTCGCCGGATATTTTGTTTATGGGGTAATGGGGATATCAGTTTTAACTTTCCTATTTTGGTATTTTGCCGGCACTCATATTTGGCCTTCTGTGCTTTTAGGACACGATATGGGGCATGGGGCAATGGGCATCGGGCATGGGGTATTGGGCATGGGAAATGAATTGCCAATTATCCATTATCAATCGCCTTTGCTGTTAAGTTTGAAATTGGCGATCGCAGTTTTAGTTATTGCTTGTCCTTGCGCTTTGGGACTGGCTACCCCAACTGCAATTTTAGTCGGTTCTGGCATCGGGGCGGAGCGCGGGCTTTTAATTCGCGGTGGTGATGTTTTAGAACGGGTACATCAATTAGATACGGTGGTTTTTGACAAGACTGGCACTCTGACAACCGGAAATCTCACACTCACAGATTATTTGCCGATTTTCCAGAATTCGGAGTGGGATTTGAACTCAGATATTAATGTTGGCAACAAACAAGATGTTTGTTCCACAATTGATGGAGTTTCTGGCAGAGTTGACTCAAAACTGCTGCAAATTGCGGCGACGGTGGAAAGCGGCGCTTGTCATCCCATCGCCGCAGCGATTTTGCTGGAAGCTCAACAGCAAGGTTTGCCGCTGCTAGCTGCTGAGGATTTCTGCACGGAACCGGGCTTGGGGGTTTCTGCTTTGGTGGAGGGCCGGCGGGTGTTTGCGGGGAATGCTGAGTGGATGAAAGAGCAGGGGGTCGCTGTGGCGACGGAATTGTCGGAGTCTTTGCAAGGCAAAACGGCGGTTTACGTGGCTTCTGGGGGCGTTTTGCTGGGGGTAATCGGGCTAAAAGATACTCTGAGGCCGGATGCTAAGGCGGCGGTGGAACGTTTGCGGGGCATGGGATTGCGGGTGATGATGCTGACGGGGGATACGCCGTCTGCGGCGGCGGCGACGGCGCAGCAGCTAGATTTGACGGCGGCTGATGTTTTGGCCGGGGTGCGGCCGGAGGGGAAGGCGAGGGCGATCGCGACTTTGCAAGCCCAAGGCTGTAAAGTGGCTGTGGTGGGCGATGGTATCAATGACGCCCCGGCTTTGGCTCAAGCTGATGTCGGTATCGGTTTGCACTGTGGCACTGATGTAGCAGTTGAAACTGCTCAAATTGTGCTGATGCGAAATGCTTTGATGGATGTTGTTGAGTCGATCGAGCTGGGGCGCGCTACTTTTAATAAGATTCGCCAAAATTTATTTTGGGCTTTTGGTTACAATACTCTGGGAATTCCGGTGGCAGCGGGTATCTTGCTGCCTGCAACCGGAATTCTACTCAGTCCTGCCGCGGCCGGAGCATTTATGGCGTTTAGTTCTGTTAGCGTGGTTACAAATTCTTTGTTTCTGCGCCGGGGATTTCGAGCTTAAATTTAGGGATTGCATATAAAAGTCGGAGGCCATCGGTCATTAGCTAGAAACTAATGACTAATGACCTCATCCCAAGACGGATACAAGCCCCCCACACCAGGAGTCGAGAGCAAAGAAGTTTCCAGATTAGTTCGAGACTCCAAATTTATCTGTGGAGTCACTCTAAAATCTAAAATGTAAAATCGACTGACTGATGGCTACAGTGCCATACTTTCCAAAAGTCGCCAGTTATTGTTGTTCATAATTGAACGACTCACTAGCTCGAACATTTGACGGCAGTGGTTGTTGGTTTGCAGGGGCAGTTCTTCGTTTTTAATCACGAAGTTCATGCGAACCTCTGAGTCGCTGGCCGTGTTTTTCTCAATTAGGACTTCTGCGGTGACAAGTTTGGCAATCGAAACTTGACCTGGGAGCTCGCGAGCCATGACGGAATCTCCTGTATTGTAGATAATATCAAGATTGCATGACTCTAAAATTTCAATCAGGGATTGACGGAGACGGTCGATCGGAACGGCAACGATAAAAAAACCAGTATAGCGAGCCATAGACAACTCCAGCCGTGAGGCATTTAGACTTTATTATCATACCGAACCTAGAACAGATCCACAGAACAATATAGATTTATTTTATTGAGATGGGAAGTTAGGGCAATGAAGGGCAAACTTATCGTGTTTGAGGGGGTTGAAGGTGCGGGTAAAACTACGCAAATGCAGCGCTTGATACAGTTTCTGCAAGGAAGTTGCTTTCTGAGAGTCCGCTTGGTGGCTACTCGCGAACCGGGGGGTACTGAGCTGGGAAGGGGACTACGACATTTGTTGCTGAAACAAGATGGGGGCGAATCTGTATCCGATCGAGCAGAATTACTAATGTACGCTGCCGATCGCGCTCAACACGTCGAAACTTTTCTTAAACCCGAGTTATCTAAGGGAACGATTGTTTTATGCGATCGCTTTACTGACTCTACGATCGCTTATCAGGGCTACGGCCGCGGTCTTAACTTAAATTTAATTAAGCAGTTGAATGACATTGCCACCGGCGGCTTGGAAAGCGATCTGACTTTGTGGCTGGATATTAATGTGGAGGCGGGTTTGGCGAGGGTAAGGGCCCGGGGAGGGTGCGATCGGATCGAGCAAGCTGATTTGAAGTTTCACCGCCTTGTGCAGCAAGGTTTTGCGGAGTTAGCCGAGGCAAATAAATCTCGAATTGTCCGGATAAATGCCGCTCGGCCTGAATATGAAGTCGCTCAGGAGATTCAAGCTATTGTAACTCGCAGGTTAGAAGCTTGGGGATATTTAAATAATACCAATTCTAAAAAATAGCCCTACATAATGTGTAGAGACACAGCAATGCCCTGTCCGGCTCCTGCAACTTACAATTTAAGATTATTAACTCAAAACAATTATTTAGCAGTCCATTAAACCACAATAACCTTTTGGTATTATAGCAACCACTCCCGACGGTTAGGATATTCTTAATTACTACTGACACCTTAGATTTTCATCCTTCATCCTTCATCCTGATATCCGTTACATCCGTTACATCCGTTACATCCGTTACATCCGTTACATCCGTTACAGAATCCGTTGCCGAACTTCATTCTTCCTGAGCAAACATGAATTATTTTACATCATTAATCGGACAAGAGCGAGCAGTAGAATTGCTAACTCAAGCAGTCGAGCAAAACCGAATTGCTCCTGGTTATTTATTTATCGGCTCTAACGGCATCGGCAAAAGTTTAGCTGCTCAGTCTTTCATCGAGCTTTTATTCTCAGCCAATCTTCCCGAAACCAGACTAATAGCCTCCGTTCAAAATCGCGTGCGGCAGCGAAATCATCCAGACTTACTCTGGGTAGAACCAACTTATATGAACCAAGGCAAACGGCTTACACCAAAGGAAGCAGAGGAAGCCGGTTTAAAGCGGAAAGCACCACCACAAATTCGCTTAGAACAAGTTCGAGAAATCGGTGATTTTCTCAGCCGACCACCGCTAGAAGCTGCGCGTTCAGTCGTAGTTTTGGAACAGGCAGAAACAATGGGTGAGGGAGCCGCTAACGGCTTATTGAAGACATTGGAAGAACCGGGAAAAGCAGCGCTAATCTTAATTGCTCCGACTGTGGAAGCTTTGCTGCCAACTTTGATTTCCCGTTGTCAAAAAATCCAGTTTTCACGACTGAATCCCGAAGCAATGGCACAAGTTTTGCAGCAAGCGGGATTCGCAGAGATTTTGGATCATTCCGAGGTACTGGGGATGGCTCAGGGCAGTCCTGGGGAGGCAATTGCTATTTGGCAGCAACTGCAATCAATACCCGATGATTTGCTGCAAAAGGTGAAGCATTTGCCTCAAAATCTGCGGTCTGCTTTGGAATTGGCAAAGGAAATTGATAAAACTTTAGATACTGAATCTCAGTTGTGGTTAATCGATTATTTACAACACTGTTACTGGCAGCAATTTTTGGCAGGGGGAATTAGTCGATCGCCCTTAGAGCCCTTGGAAAAAGCACGACAATATTTGCTAAACTACGTACAGCCGCGATTAGTTTGGGAATGCACACTTATGGGAATATGTCAAGGATAATTTATTGCCAAGTTTGAACCCAATACGATGAGTAACACGATGGAAAAAGCCACATTTGCCGCCGGTTGTTTTTGGGGAGTTGAACACAAGTTTGGCGCCGTTGCTGGTGTCGTCTCGACTGCTGCAGGCTACACAGGAGGTCACTGGCCGAATCCCTGCTACCTGGATGTTTGTGCTAGAGTCACTGGTCACGCTGAATCTGTGCTGATAGAGTACGATCGATCGCAGGTGAGTTACGAAGCACTGCTAGATGTATTCTGGAACTGTCACGATCCTACCCAAATCAATCGCCAAGGCCCCGACAGAGGCGAACAGTACAGGTCTGTGATTTTTTATCACAATTCCGAACAAGAAAAAGCCGCTCGCGCATCCAAACAAAAATTGCAAACTTCCGGTAAATACGACAAAGATATTGCAACCGAAATAAAACCTGCTGGTGAATTTTATATGGCAGAGGATTACCACCAGCAATATATTGAGAAAAAGCGGCATTCATCAAAAGTTATTAGTTAAAAAGTAGGCAAACTCGACAAAAAATAAAATATAGTAGGGGCGCATAAGGCAATGATATATACTAGCCACCAGTTTATTATTAATGCAAAACTCTGCCTCTCCCAAGCCATGTTTATTTCCATTTACTTAGTAATAAATCATTGGTCATGAAATAGTGTTTGGTAGTGGCAATCCCCCCGTGGTAGGCCGATGCGATGGCGATGCGACACAAATCTCAGCTTTGACAATTGCTAAAAGAATATAGATGCGGGGCGGGGAATGCCAGTCTGAAGAGAATTGATAGCGTTTTAAACAGCTTGTTACGCAAGTCATAATATTATAAAAATGCTGTAGTAGTTGGGCGCGTAATACCCAAACAATTTTGCAAGAAAGCCTAAATAAAGATTGGGCATTTCTGTCTCACTTTTCTTGAGTAATCCCACTTTTTGCGTCCTGGACTGTAGTCATTAGTCAGATGACAGAAGGAAAAGGGAAGAATATCTAGTTTGGCAGTCTTGCTTGTTTATTTGCTAAGCTAGAGGTGGCGCTCTGTCATCAATAAACTTTAGATTTATGCACAGGTTATTAACTGGGAAACTGCGAATAGAGTATTTAACAATACCAATCGCTAATCTTCCAGCAAATCTATCCGGTACTAAAATTGTACAGCTTACAGACTTTCACTATGACGGGGTGCGACTGTCGGAATGGTTGCTAGAAGAGGCGATTGCAGCAGCCAATGAAGCCGAACCAGACCTGATTTTTTTAACTGGTGACTTTATTAGCTATGACCCCGCACCTATTTACGGCTTAGTGCAGCGATTGAAAAACTTGCAAAGTCGGGTGGGAATTTACGCGGTTTTGGGAAATCACGACCACTACTGGCCGGAGGCAAAAAGAGAGGTTACTAAGGCTTTAAATAGCGTCGGGATTCGGGTTTTGTACAACGAAGCAATCTATCCTTTGGGTTCTGAATTGGCTTTAGTTGGGTTAGCAGATTTTTGGTCGGGCGATTTTGCGCCTAAACCTGTAATGACATCCATAAATCCCGCGATTCCTCGGATTGTCTTGTCTCACAATCCTGATACTGCTGAAAAGCTGCAAAATTGGCGGATTGATTTGCAGTTTTCTGGGCACACTCACGGTGGTCAAATTGTTATTCCTGGTATCGGCCCTTTGTACGCTTGGGTCAGAAAAATTGGCTATTTGATTCCTAAACGAATCCGAAAGTTCATTCCTTTTATGTCAGCTTGGGATCGAGTAGTTACTCACTGGGAATGGGCTAGCGGTTTGCATCAGGTTGGGAGTAATTTGCTGTACGTAAATCGGGGTTTGGGAACTTATTCGCCGGGGAGGCTATTTTGTCCGCCGGAGGTGACAGTAATTACTTTGGTTTGTCAAGATACGTAAAGGCTGTTTAGGGTGCACACTTTCCCGATAATAGATAATATAGCCGAAGGAAAAAGGAAGTTCGGCAACGGATTCGCTCGACGGATGTAACGGATGTCATGGATGTCAGTCCGATGGAAGAGAAAAGAGGGATTTTTGTACAATTGCTATTATTTTTAATTTGCTTCTCCAAAACGATAGCCTCTGCCGTAGACTGTGTGAATTAGCACAGATTCGCCAGGGGCTTCTATTTTGCGGCGCAGCAGGCGAATTTGAGCGGCTAATACATTGCTGCTGGGTTTTTCGGCTTCACTCCACAAATACTGGTGGATTTGTTCGTGTGTTAGCAATTGACCGGTATGGCGCATTAAGTATTCTAATAACTGACATTCTTTTTCTGATAAGTCAATTGTACGATCGCCCCGATAAGCTAATTGATTGTCGTAGTCTAGCTGTAAATCTCCAACTTGCAGCCGGCCGACAGCAACCTCGGCATCAAAAGTAGGAGGCCGTCGCAGTAATGCGCGGACTCTGGCTAGCAGTTCTCGCAGTTCAAAAGGTTTGACTAAATAGTCATCTGCACCGGCGTCAAGTCCTTGTACGCGATCGTCTACGGTATCTTTGGCGGTGAGAAAGAGCACTGGTGTATTCCGTCCTTGCGATCGCAACTTCTGGCAAATTGCCAGTCCGGTTTGCCTCGGTAGCATCCAATCCAAAATTAGCAAATCGTAATTGCCCTGCATGGCTAAATTGCTGCCACTTTCTCCGTCAAATGCCACATCAACTGTATAACCTTCGCGGCTTAAGACTCGACTCAAAGGGTCAGTCAACTCAACTTCATCATCAACTAAAAGAATCCGCATCCTGATTTCAAATTTGAGATTTGAGATTTTAGGTTAAGTAAACTGATTTTTGCTAGATTTTAATGTGTGGAATACTTTCCGTTTCGCTGCAAGCTGCTGCTAGCCATTCCTGGATTGCAGGCAAGGCAAAAATCGCATCCGCATAAGCTTTTGCTACTGAATCTAATTTGACTCCGTAGGTGATAAAACGCATGACAACGGGGGCAAACATAGCGTCAACAATTGTGAATTTTCCGAATAGCATATTGCCGCCTGTTCCGAATTTTTGGCGGCATTCGCGCCAAATGGCAAAGATGCGATGAATCTCTGCTTCTACACCGGGAGTCATCCCTTCTCCCGGATAGCGGTTGCGGCAGTCCATCGGCATATTGTCGCGCAAATTTTGGAACCCCGCGTGCATTTCGGCGCAGATGGAACGGGCGATCGCCCGTTCCGCTACATCGACCGGCCACAAATCATTAGCAAAGCGTTCTGCAACGTATTCGCAAATTGCTAAAGATTCCCACACTTTCAGATCGCCGTCGATTAAAACTGGTACTTTTCCCGAGGGAGAATAGCGCCGAATTTCTTCATGCGTTGTCGGCCAGTCTAAGGGGATTCTCACCTCGGCAAATTCCAGTCCAGCTTGTTTCATCGCCAGCCAAGCGCGCAGCGACCAAGAGGAATAATTTTTGTTGCCGATTACCAGAGTCAATTTGGTCATAATGTAGCTGTTAGCTATTTCCGATCGCCTGTGCAATTTTAAGTTTTAGAGTTGAATATACAAAAGCGTGACACACAATGGCGATCAGGCGATCGGCCCGTTTTCTGCACCAGCCTCTGCAAGCATTTTACCAAAAAATTGGGTCTAAAGCCCCGTCCTTCTAGGACGACTTTTTATTCTTGGTCGTGATAATATTGTAATGTGGCTAGGGTATTCAACCACATTAAAAACCCAGTCGCTGGAAGGCAACGCACCTTGAAAACTGAAGTTATGGGCTTGGGCGCAGAAAAGCTTGCGCGGGTAAAAACTTCGAGCAACAAGTACGCCTAGAAACCAGTATTTTGGGTTTTGAATTGTACCGTGGGGCACACGGGAACAAGACTCTGCAATGAGTCGAAAGCTTGAGGACAGAACCATCTCTGGTAAGTACAGGAAGCTGTACTTATTAAGTGGACTGAATGATACAAGAATCTCTGCCCTTCTAGGGCGGAGATTTGTCAAATTAACAGCCTCCCAGCGTTCCGCGTTTTTCTGCAAACTTCGATCGGGGGGCTTGATCGAACACGCTTGATTCCACATGGAACGAGAAGCCTCTGTCTCTGGGAACCCTGGCCTGGTTAGCACTAGGTACAGCTACTGTATAGTCCATTTCCTCCCTCTCTACACCACCGCCTGAGAGGATTTCATCTACTGTAATCTTTTTCAGGGAATCCGAGTCTACACTGTGAAAATTTCCGTCAAATTCTTGATTGTTTTCCATACCGACCGCCATTGAAAAACGTGACGAAATAAAAACTTACTAAATATAATATATACCCAAACAAAGGATTTAGCAATACCCGAAATTTATTTTTAGCTATGAACTCTATGTGTTATTCTGAGTTTGGCAAAAGCTGTTTCTGCTTAGACCGCGATCGCCCCCTTCCAAAATTTAGAAATTTACACTCTAAAAATTGACATGATTACTGTTGCACTTCCCAAAGGCGGACTGTTAGGAGATAGCATTCGGCTGTTTAAATCGGTTGGCTTAGACTTCAGTGCTTTTCTCGATTCCTCTAACCGACAACTTCAAATTTATGACCCGACAGGCACTGCCAAAGCTTTGCTAGTAAGGACGCATGACGTACCGGTTTATGTGGAATACGGTCAAGCAGATTTGGGGATTGCTGGCTATGATGTTTTGCGGGAAAAAAAGCCGAAAGTTGCCAATTTAATTGATTTAAAATTTGGCAAGTGTCGGCTGTCGGTGGCGGTGAAAGGATCTAGTTCTTATCGACGAACTGTGGATTTACCTCCTCACGGTAGAGTTGCTTCTAAGTTTGTACACTGTGCAAGGGAATATTTTCACAATTTAAATTTGCCGGTGGAAATTGTGCCACTTTACGGTTCTGTGGAGTTAGGGCCGATTACGGGTATGTCGGAGGCAATTGTGGATTTGGTTTCGACTGGCAAAACTTTGCGGGAAAATGGTTTGGTCGAAATTGATGTTTTATTTGAAAGTTCGGCTTATTTGATCGGTCATCCTTTGAGTTATCGTTTGAATGCAGGGGGGGTTAATGAGTTAATCGAGAAGTTGAGAGAGCAAGTTTTGACGGCTGTTTGATGCTAACTCCAATTAGAGTAGACTTATTGGATAAATCTTTCATTGATAGGGAAACCACAGACGCAACGCAGGATAGTTGGAGACTTTTGCAATAGGTCTAAACTATTTTAGGGCGGGCACGCGAGCCCGCCCTAAAAGTTAAATCCTTCTGAGCTGCTATTTGCAGGTATAAAACCTAGTTTTTCCTGGCAGCGATTTATATAAAAACGCACAACTGTATCCGCAGGGTTTTGTTCGATTAGTTGCTGAAAATATCCCAAGGCGGCGACAAATCTTTCGGATTGCCATCCTTGAATTCCTTTGTCAAATAAACTCTGGGTAAGCTGTTTGGTCTCAGAGTCGGGACAAGAGGCGGCCCAGATTTCGTAGATTTCAATAGCTTCCTGCTTGCCGCGCGGGGTTACTCGATCGATCCAGCGATAGTAATAATTGTTGCTGGGTAAATAGCTGTCAGCAGCAGTCGCCCCAGAAGTAGAAATCATACTCTCCTGTGTTTCCACTTCTAAGTCGCACTTTAATAATAAACTTTCTTTCGAGTGGGAGTTGGAACTTATGCCATTTAGAAATTCTCTCGCATGAACGATCGCATTTTCGCTAACAATAATTTGGCAACCGTATATTTTAGTTAAATTTTCTAACCGAGAAGCTGTATTTACCACATCGCCGATGACTGTAGAGTCCATGCGGCGATCGGAACCTAAAGTGCCGATCATGCCGATACCTGTGTTAATTCCGGTACCAATATTGACGGGAGATTCTAAGTTGTATTTGTGGCGACTGGCATTAAATTCTTGCAAAGTTTCTTGCATTGCTACTGCGGCTTCGATCGCGTCCATGGCGTGAGAATTGGGCTTGTCAAATACTGCCATGATGGCATCGCCTAGGTATTTGTCAATAAACCCGCAGTGAGACGTGATGCACTCGTTCATTTTAGTAAAAAAAGCGTTCAACCATTCAAAAGTCTCGCGAGCTTGTTGAGATTCCGCGATCGTAGTAAACCCGCGAATGTCACAAAATAAAACTGTCAGCTCTTCTTCTGTGACATTGCCCAACTGAATAGATTCTATTCCTTGCGGCGCAATTCGTTCGAGAAGTTGCTCTGGCACAAATAGCTGAAATTTTTCTGAAAGATATTCGTTGGCTTCCCAAGCTGCGGCGATTTGGCGTTTGCTTTGCTCTTTTACCTGCTGGTGGAATTGGGAAGATACAGCTTGCGATCGCATTTGACTCAACTGCAAAACATTTTCAACTTTGGCCAGCAACAAACGACTGTTAAAAGGCTTTGTCAAATAATCATCTGCCATCATTTCTAACCCTTTGATGCGAGAGGTATCGTCATCGAGGGCAGTTAAAAAAATTACCGGTACAGTTTGCAATGCCGTATCCTTCCGCAGGATCTCGCACACATCAAAGCCGTCCATCTCCGGCATCATAATATCTAATAAAATTAAATCAGGTCGAGAGGCGCGGGCGAGGGAGAGCGCTTCATCGCCAGATAGTGCTGATACTGTAGCGTATCCTTTCATGAGCAATAACTCTTCCAGTAAAGTCAGATTAGCTGGCTCGTCATCAACCAACATGATGCAGGGCGACTTGTTTGACATGGAATATGATATAATATATCGAATTTAGCTCGGCAGTTGCGCGTGAGGAAGCTCGAAAACTGGTTGATTTGTATATTTCTCCTTACTAAACTCGATATTTTTCGTAGGAACAGGCTTTCGGAGGCAAGTGCGGGCAAGTCATATAGATATTTATCTACTATTGAGTTTAACCTTTGTTGTTATCAATTATCATAAATGGCAGTGCTGGAACTGCAAATAATTATTGTTAGCCGAGAAAAGAACGGACAGTAGCGATCGCCAAATTCAAATCCAGTGGCTTGCTCAAATAAGCAGAAGCGCCAGCTTCCAAACATCGCTCACTGTCACCGGGCATCGCCATCGCCGTCACCGCAATCATCGGTACCGAATCCCAGACAGGATCTGCTTTAACTCGGCGCATCAACTCAAAGCCGTCAACATCCGGCAACTGAATGTCCATCAAAATCAAATCCGGCAGCAACTCCGGGGCTGCAGAGGCGGCGAGAATACGATCGGCCATCGCCTTCCCATCCGCGAGTATCTCTACCCCGTACCCCTCCAATTCCATCACCTCAGAAATTAACATTTGGTTAAAAGGCTGGTCTTCGACAACCAAAATCCGCTTCCTAGCAATTGGTAAAGCAATCGCAGAAGCAGGAACTAACTTGGTATCCAAAGCACAAGAAGCAAAGTTTCCCAACTGTTGACGCATCTCCGTCAGCGGCAGCCAAACGCGGAAAAGACTTCCCCGATCGCAAACAGATTGAAAAGAAACAGTTCCCCCGTGCAATTCTGCCAGACGCTTAGTCAAAGCCAAACCCAAACCTGTACCTTCGTGGCGCCGAGTCAGGGAAGAATCCACCTGTTGAAAAGGTCGAAATAGCAAGTGCCAGCGGTCTTGAGGAATGCCGATGCCGGAGTCTTTCACCTCTAAACACAAATAAGGAGTGCTGGCATTTACAGGAGAACAATCCGGCCGGTAGTCGCCGTCTATTTCGCTGCCGTAGGCCAGACGCCCGCTGAGTTTAACTTGTCCCTGTTCGGGGGTAAATTTGATGGCATTGGAAAGTAAATTAATTACAATTTGTCGAACTCGCCGTTCGTCGAGCCAAACTTTAGTAATGCGGTAGTCGAGTTCTAAAGACAAACCAATTCGCTTTTTCTCGGCCCGTAGCTGCATCATTTTCAGACATTCTGTAGCGAGTTCTTGAACGCGAACAGGCTGTAAATTTAGTTCTACTTTCCCCGCTTCTATTTTAGAAAGATCGAGAATATCGTTGATTAGCTGCAACAAGTGCTGGCCGCTTTTTTCGATCAGATCTACATAGTTGATTTGTCGATCGCTCAACTGTCCGGCCGTTTGCCGCAGCAGCAAGTCAGAAAAGCCGAGAATGCTGTTGAGAGGCGTCCGCAATTCGTGGGACATTGACGCTAAAAACTCAGATTTCAACTGAGAAGAATACTCTAATTCTTCATTAACTTGGCGCAGGTTCTCTTGTGTCTGAGCCCGCTCGATCGCCGCCCCCAGAGTCCGGCAAGCAGCCTCCAGCACTTCTTGGTGGAGGGCGGTTTGTAGTTTTTTGACGTTGCGGGACTCCAGCGTCAGTACGCCGATAATTGTACCGTCGGTGGCTGCGATCGGAAAAATACCCAGTTGTCCAATTCCCGGATGCCGAAATTCCGGCACGGCATGGGGATGTTGGGCATAATCCTCGACAAACACAGGTTTACCAGTTTTCACCACTTCCCACAGCAAACCGATGCCGTAGGGAATGCCCTTGTCGAGCAATTCTTGCATTCCTGCGACTACAGGTTCCCCGTAAGTAGCCAAAAATTGACTAGAAACTTGGTTGCAAATCCCCGACGCTTGCCGATCGTTTCCCTTGCCATTAATCACCTTGACATCTCCGAAAGCTGCATTCATTGCCTCTACTAAATAGGTGAGGGCAAACTGACCTATTTCTTGCAAACTGTCAGATTTTTGCAGACGTTCGGTTAAACCTAAAAGAAACCTCAGCCGCCTGACTTCTGCGTTCAAGCTAGCTTGGGAGTTTTGGTATACCGTAACATCTCGAAATGTAAACAGCCGTCCGCCGCTGTTGGTAATCGTGGCGCACACCTCCAAACAAACCGCATTGGATTGCTCGAAATAAAATGATAAACTTTCATCCTGAGATTTTTCGAGTGCTTGCTGAAACTCTTGCCACTGCTGAACAGACAAGTAACCCCGATCGACAATTTCCGCAAACAACAAGTGGCACTTCGGCTTTGTTTCCAGCCATTCTGGGGACAGTCCCCAGATTCCCGCCAATTTTTTGTTAAACAAAACTAAGCAGTCAGACGAGTCGAACAGAGCGATCGCATTGTCTACTTGGTTGAGAATCAGTTCTTGGTCTGCCCTCAACTGGTGCAAGTCTCTCTCCATTTTCTCTGTGTGTGTACCTCTTAGTTTCGTTGTCATAACTTTCTAGGGATATGGCAAGAGTTCTTTGATAACTCTTCACTTAATGTTACATAATTTTACGTTTTTGGCAGTGAGGGGGATCGATCGGCCTTGTGATCTGAGACACTTGCTAGTTTCCTATGGCGATCGGAGCCACCTTTGAACTGCGTCGGCTACATTGCTTAATCATGAGGCAATAAGGATGGAAATCCTTATGACAGAAGCCGATTTTTTAAATAACAATGCTGTCGAAGTTGATGGCATTTGACTTGGAACTATTGTGTCCAACCCTGTGCTAAATTGACCTATCATAATAAAAACTAATTCCGCTGATAAGAAATCAGCATATAGCAATCCTCGCATCATTTGTAAATTTCTTACGGATTCCCAGCGGATTCGGGCAGGGTTGGGGTGGAGTAAAAAATTTACGACTCCTGCAAAGATTGCTATAGTTATTTGGATTAACTGCTCAAGGAAGTGTTGGATTCAAAAACATAGGCATAAGGCACGCCCTAAGCACTCGGAGACAGTGATATCAGTTTCAAAAAAGCAACTGTAGGCTCGTGTTCCCAACCCATACACAATCAGTTATTCCCCATAATTTAATCTAAACTTGTGCGACTGAGCGCTCACGCCGAAGTCTAAAATCTAAAATGGTATGAGTTATTACGATCGCACTTATGAGTAAGGTGTGCAGTGCACACCCTACAAATGTGAGTTAAGCTAATCCGCATTTAAATGGCAGAGTAAAATAAATCTTTACTCTTGTGGGGAGTAGGGGTTGGGCAGGAACTCCCGCACTTAACATACAATTTAAATGCACAACAGCTTAGAGCGTAAGTATTGTTAATGTTTCTTAGGATTTTTCGGAAAAGGAATGCCCAAACTTTCGTGAAAAACAACCTGAGTTTTATAAGTCAAGCGCCGGTTAACTTGTTTGATAATTTTTTCCAAAAGCGCATCGCCGGTTTTTTCTATTAAAGGTTGAGACATCGATCGAATAAACTTGGGAAAGCAAACCCCCACAGCCAAATCCAGCTTCCACGTAGCGCTGGTAATCGCAGGCGGCAGTTTAGCACGTTCCGAACTCGGCCAATCGGCGGCAAACTCCTGAGACGGTATCTCCACTAGCTTCATTGCCGATCGAAAATCCACTTCATACCCAGGCGAGGTATAATTCGGAACCGGAATAGTCTTAATCAAATAGCAGCCTTCAGCGTCAGGTGGCAGCAACTCTAAACCAATTCTCGCCTCAACGCGGTAGCCGAAAGCCCCAAAACGCCCGATTAATAAATCATAGCCGTTTTCGCCGATCGGCTCGGCCTTCATCGGCGAAGCGCACTGGCAAAACCAAGTCTTGTGGTTGTTCAAATGCTTCGCCACCGTCTCCGCATCGGCGTACATCTCCATGCTGTCTTCAAAATGCGTGTGAAACCAAATCGGCTCAACTTCCTCTCCTGCATCCGCGCTGCCACTTTCGGGCTGTTGGAAACTCGCATCTGGGTAGTAATTTTCGTCAGAAGCTTCAACTGTTTGATATTCAGCGGAATCCTGCTTCATATTATGCTCTCCTGTTATACACGCCAATCAATCTGGTTGGGGATGTGTTAAGGGAGTTTCCTCCCTACAATTGAGAAATTGATAGTAACAAAACTTACCCTAGTTCAGCATAACTCGACATATGAAAGCATTTGTAGCAGGAGCCACAGGTCAGACTGGCCGCCGCATCGTCGCAGAATTGGTCAAGCGAGGTATTCCCGTGCGCGCCTTAGTCCGAAATCTAGACACAGCTAGACAAATTTTACCACCGGAGGCTGAGTTAGTGATCGGGGATGTATTAAATGCGACTTCCCTGGGCGATGCGATCGGCGATAGTACGGTATTGCTGTGCGCGACAGGGGCGGCCCCTGGTTTTGACCCCACAGCGCCTTACAAGGTGGATTTTGAAGGTACTAAAAATTTGGTGGATGCAGCCAAGGCTAAGGGAATTGAGCATTTTGTGCTTGTGACTTCTCTGTGTGTCTCTCAGTTTTTTCACCCGCTGAATTTGTTTTGGCTGATTCTGGTTTGGAAAAAGCAAGCCGAGGAATATTTGCAAAAAAGCGGCCTAACTTATACGATCGTCCGTCCGGGCGGTCTCAAAAATGAGGATAATTCAGATGCGATCGTCATGACTGGTGCCGACAAAATGTTTGAGAGCAGCATTCCCCGCACTAAGGTAGCCCAAGTGTGCGTGGAGGCGCTGTTTCAGCCGACTTCTCGCAACAAGGTTGTGGAAATTGTGGCGAAGTCGGAGGCTCCGCAAAAGAGTTTTGAGGAGTTGTTTGCCAGTGTGATTTGATTGAATTAGCCTCGCTTGGGTTCGGTGCGTCAGACAAAAAACAATTTGATTTGGATCGGAGATGTTGCACCATTGTCAAGAACAGGCTGTCCGGCCTGTTCCACAAAAAGTGCATTTTCTTGTGGGGAGTAGGGGTTGGGCAGGAGAGGCCGCCCAAAAAAGGCTTATCCTGCCCGCCCAAAAAAGGCTTATCGAGAATGGTGCAAGATGTGATTTGGGTCAAAGATTGGGGCTGACGCACCCTACAACTATTTTCCGATCGCCAAATCTGGCAAAATCTTAATAGTTTTACGATTCGCCGTTGCAATTTCCCTCTCTCAGCATGAAAACTCTCAAGTGGCCAGCTTGGCTCCCCTATCCGATTTCGTGGTTAAGGGCATTTGCTCTCGCTCAGAGTTTTAGTTTTGTCCTTCGCAGGGGCATTCCTTTTATCAGCGACAATATCGGCTTTCTGACTCTACTGCTGGCGGCTTGGCTGATTCAGTTGCCTGTGTTTTTTGTGTTTCACTTGTTCGCCGTCAAAATCTTAAATCCCTTACTAATTATGCTGCCGGGGCGCTTTCGCGTTGCGCGCAAGTTCAAGCGCAGGCACATTGGTATTCGATCGCACTTGCGAGAAGGCTTGAATGCTGTTGTAGTGATTTTTTTTGCATTTAATCTGTCGTTGTTGGTACAATTTGCGATTTTTTATTGGCCAGCGCGATCGATCAATCCGGCCCAGTTACTAACAGGAATATCTACTCTGACAAATGTTGCCGTAGCCGGTGAATTAGATTTCTGGCTGATTAAATTGGCGGGGGTTTTATCGAGTCTAACGCTGGTAGCCGCGCCGCTATATCAATACGATTTTCGGGTGCGCCGGATGCGGGTGGCTCGAAAATGGGTTGAAATTTCGGAAATGGAAATGAGTTGGCTAGAAGCTGAGAAATTGAGCCATCGCAAAAGAGGTTTGCTGAGGCGATCGGAGATTCAAATCCTCGGATTTATACTTTTAATCGGCGCTGTGATTGGCGGCGGTGTTTTTTTTGTTGACAGTTTGCGGGGAAATCAGCAGTTGTCGCAGTCGGTAAGCGGGGTGGGAAAATTCCCGCCGCTGGCTATTAAAACCGGCGATCCTTACATTCGGGCGTTGATGCGTACTATTTCTGCTAGCGAGTCGAATGTTTCTCGCCCTTATCACGTTGTTTACGGTGGCAAATATATATTAGATTTGAGCCGCCATCCTGACTGGTGCGTGAAGATTGTTAATGGCCCGAATCGAGGCAGGTGTACTACCGCTGCGGGCAGGTATCAATTTCTGACTTCGACTTGGAAGGAGAAGGCTAAGCGCTATCAGGCGCGTCGTGCTAATTTTTTGTTCTGGGAAGATTACAGTTTTGAACCAGAAGATCAGGATGCTGTGGTTTATGCTTGGTTGAGCGATCGCAAGTTTTGGAAAGCTGATATTCCTGAGATGTTGCGGCAGGAAAGATTAACTGAGGTATTGCGGATGCTTTCGGGAACTTGGACGAGTTTGGGATATGGAATTGAGAACAACTCTATGAGTTCTCGTTTGCCGAAAGTATACCGGGAAATGCTGCGGGAAGAATTGGAAAATGCTGGTTCTTAGGGAGTTAAATGTTGGCTGTTGACTGTTGACTGTTGACTGTTGACTGTTGACTGTTAACTGTTAACTGTTAACGAATGTCATTGGTTATTAACAAGCCAAAGCGATTAAGAAATAACCACTAACAAGTAACCAATAACTATTCCTTCAATTCGGGTAAAAATGCTGTCAAACATTTGTACAATTCTAATCCTGGCCCTGCTTGCAGGGGATAAAGCCTGTCGAAATTAATGGGGTTTCCCGGTGCTAATTTCCACTCGGTTTGCTGTGCTGTTTTTGGGGAAATTTCGATCGCTATCGTGATGTTAATAATGTTGTTTTGCTGGGGGATGCCCCGGAAGCAGTAACTTTTGCCCGTGCGTTTGTCTGAATCGCTGCCGGTGATGTATCTGTCTTGTTTGCGAAACTGGATTTCTCTGAAAGGTTGATCGATTGCAAAGGAGTCTCGGTAGCGGTAGTCTCCGTCGCGCAAGCTTTCGACAGTCGGCCTGATTTGAGTTATGACTGTTGCTGGATTAAGAGTTAGCATCATTGATCCACGTTCCTCCTATAAAATTGGTGATTTTGCTGCCTGGTGGCTGAGTCGCTGTGGGCGATCGGCTGAAACAGGATGAGCCTGTAACAAATTAATAAGAGTTATTATGCAGTTTTACTTGATCCCTGCCTCTGGTAAATAATTATTTCATAGTTTTCTCTCTGTTACCTATCTGAGTAATAATAAAAATATTGAGCCAAGCCCTGAGAAACTTTACGAACCCATATCTAGGGATTAATTGAGGATACTGCTATGTTGTGCGTGACGCGAGAAACAAAAAGTTTAGGGCGGGTTGAAACCGGAAATTCCCAACGGCGAGGCTCTTTCACATCTGCGTCTAAAGGTACCCGTATTCTCCGATCGCGAGTTTACAAAGATGAGGCTCTGGTGTCGGCTGCGCTAGCGGGACTGCCAGCTCTTTTGGCATCCCTCGAAAGCTTTCGCGAGGAGTAGAACCTGGCATTTTCTATTGCTATATATGGCGCGTGGATGCTTGTGATAGCCGCTGCCAAACGAGCAGGGGCTGTTTTGATTTCAACTAAAATCCTCCTCGATTTGATTATAGTTTTGCTGTGCTGAACTATTGCAAGACTCAGAAACCTGGTTGTTTATACACAAACATTTTTACAGCCCTTTGTTATGGTATGAAAAATGGTATAAAAACCAGGTTTATTGGTATGTGTCCGTAAGTCTTGTGTTTACAAAATTTATTTGTCAGTGTCATCGGGTGCGATCGATGCCTCTACCTCTTGGGAGGAACGGCTTAACATAGAGTCGTGCAGGTGTTCGTTGTGCTGCCTTTCTTGAGCCATTAATTCTCTGGCTTTTTCTTCAGCAATTCCCTCCCCATGTGTTTCTAGCTCGTGGGAGGAACGATTGAGCATAGATTCGTGCAAGTGTTCGCTATGCTGCCTTTCTCGTGCAATTAGTTGTCTAGCTTTTTCTTCGGCGTTCATGGTAGTCTCTCCAAGTGTTTGTGAGAACTGATTATTATATTAAGATGCCACAATTAGAGGGTAAATGTAGCAAGATTAACATAAAATTTTACAAATAATTGTAGAAAAAAAATGTAGAAGAAAAATTGAGTTTGCTGGCGGTGGGTATTGGGTTCGGTGGTTGCTGAGCTAATTATTGCCAGACGCCGGAAAATATATTTTTGACTGCGATCGCAATTCGATTTAAGTCTTCCTTCAGCAGCGGTGGCCAAGAAACTCCTCTGCGGAGTCCTGCTTCAAATTGTTGCAAACCTTCTACTGAGAGTAAATGCAGTGCCGAGATTAATTGTCGATCGAGCATTGGAGATTCTTGCAGCCCTTCAAACAATATTTTTAAAGCTAATAAAATCGATGTCACCTGTCCGGGTACGGGCGGTTGACCTTGTTTGAGACGCATCAGGAAGGCGTCGGGATTTTTCTTGGTTTCCAAGGCGGTTCCTTGGTCGATCAGAAAACTGCGGGCTGTTTTGTAATCCATTTGACGTGCGATCGATCTCCTGCAATTAATTAGCTGGCATTATATCACTTTTTGTCGCGCTCAATTTGGTAAGATATTTCCATACAGCCTACACTACAGCTACTGGTGAGATGCGCCCATAAGCACGCTACAGCTACTGATTAGAGGCGTAGCATTCATCCCACAGTCGCCTTGAGCGAAGTGAAACGGACAAGAAAAAATAGAACAATGGCAAAACACCAAGGAAATAGCAGAAAATCCAAGATTTATCGCTACTTGTGGCTGCTTTTTTTGTGTCTGAGCTTTCTGTTAGTTCCGCTCATCAAAAAAATAGCTGCCGATACGCCATTCCCCCCACCCGCTCCTATTGAAAATAGTGCTACTTTTGGAGCGAGGATTCCAAGGACGATGGGGCTACTTGCTGCTAGCACTCCAACAGACCGCCGCCAAGTGCGTATCCTATTCTACGGTCAATCCATCACTCAGCAAGATTGGTGGCAAGATGTAGTGAAGGATTTGAAACAGCGATTTCCCAATGCAGATTTGATTGTGGAAAATCGGGCAATCGGAGGATTTGCCGCCCCCATTTTAATCCGTCCCAGCGAACACGATTTGTATCCTTTTTATCCAGACTTGCTAATTTTTCACGTCTACGGAGGCGGTGAAGATTACGAAGCCATAATTGCCAATGTCCGCAGCCGCACTGCTAGCGAAATACTCTTGCATTCAGACCACATCGACTGGATGCCGACAGGCAACAGCGACGATCCAAATTCAGTCAGCAGATACGAATGGCACAACACTCATTCTACTAAATGGCTGCCGGAGTTAGCCGATAAATACGGCTGCGAAATCGCCGAAATTCGCGAACCTTGGCGCAGGTATTTGAAAGACAATCGCTTGCAGCCACAACAGCTATTGAGCGACAGCGTTCACCTCAACGATTGGGGAAATTTTCTCCTAGCTGCTCTGATAAAACCGCACCTGCGATACAATCCGAATGCTGCCCAACCGCCGCAGGATTTAGTAAAAACCTACACAGTTGGCAGCGATGTTAAGTGGCAAGATGGCAAGTTGGTTTTAGAATTTGAAGGAAATAGAATAGATGCGATCGCCGATAAAAACTTCAACGGCAAGGCAATTTCTGCTAAAATTGCGATCGACGGCAAAAAACCCTCAGAATTTCCTGAACTTTACAGCATCACCAGACCTAGCGCTAGTCCTGGCGTCGGTTGGCCAGCAATCATCCAAGTATCCAGCCAAAAACCGCTAATCGTCGAAGATTGGAAAGCCATAATTACTGAGATTAACAGCGACGCCAGCAAGTTTAAATTTGACGTTGTAGGTTCTAAAACAGGTTACGACGGCAGCGGTACAAACGACGAAATGTTTGTCTCCAACTCCGGCCGCGTCGTGATTGAACCGAGAAACTGGTGGCTGCAAAAAGCCTATGAACACTCTAAAAAACCGACGCCAAAAGGATTTGAGATTTCTTGGCAGGTGCGACCAATGTTTGTTGATTCATACATTCCGCCAAAGATTGCAGATTCAAGCCGTGAGTATTCTACAACATTGGCTCAGAATTTGAGCAACTCCAAACACACCCTCGAAATCGTCCCCGAAACAGATGGGAAAGTTCCAATCCAGGCAATTCGAGTGTATCGCCCTCCTTTCTCCAATCTAAAATCTCAAGTGGAGAGTTTTAAACCGCAAATATCAGCGGATGAACAGGGATGAACGCTGATGCAATTTTATCAGCGTTTATTTGCGTTCATCTGCGGTTAAAAAAATCTTCATGTTGATTTTTTTATAGCAATCGCCTTGGCGGCGTAGGGCGTTGATGATTGTTCAAACGCTTAATATTTAAGCATCTTGACTCCTGACTCCTGCTATAATCGCCAAGATTATAAAGTTCTAGGAATCCCCAACTCCTGAGACATCAACAGCGATAAACATAAATCCGCCATAAAAATCAACACCCAAGAAGTTACCACCGCCGCCGTGGCAGCTTGGCCTACTCCTTTCCCTCCGCCCACCGTCGTCAATCCCCAACCGCAACCGACAAGGGCAATTATCAACCCAAAAATAAAACTTTTAATCGCCACAGTTACTAAATCCCAAGGCGCCAAAAAAGTCCGCACCGATTCCAAAAATACCGACGGTTCCAAATTATAAAAATTAACCGCTACAAATAGCCCGCCCAAAATCCCCACCGCTACCGCAAAAATTGTTAAAATCGGCAGCATGATGCAGCAAGCTATCACCCTCGGCACTACTAAATAATCAACCGGATTTGTTCTTAACATATACAGGGCGTCTATTTGTTCCGTCACCTGCATTTCTCCTATCTCCGCCGCAAAGGCCGAACCTACTTGTCCCGCCACCACGCCCCCCGTTAAAAGCGGTGCTAATTCCCCACAAAATGCCACAGCAAAAGGACCTCCCACCGCCTCAACCGCGCCAAAGCGAACCAATTCTCGGGCGGATTGAAAGGTAAAAATCATGCCCCCAAAAAAGGCTATTAGCAGCACGGATCGCAAAGAATCCAGGCCTACCGTTACTAAATGTTCCATGATTTTGCGACGGTCAATTTTGCCTTGGACTATGCGTAGCAGCACTTGGCCGCCCAGGAACAAGGTCACAAAAAAACGCTGAAACCACCTGTTATTGAAGGTTTCATCTAAATGTCGATCGTGCTTTTCTTGGTATTTTTTAACCAATGACTGATGGCTCGCGATTAATTGCAAACAGGGCGAAGCACTGCCACAGAGAGATTTTCGGCAATCCTACAGCAATTATTGCACGATTTGTCAACATATATTTTCAGTCTGCCTGCCCTGCAGTTGGTGTGCTATACCTTTTGAGATTTTAGATTGGCACTGATTGATTCTGTGGTAATCATCACTTATTTCCAAATCTAAAATCTATAATTCTAGGACTACTCCGCAAGTAATAAGTCGATAAAGTTATCCAACTGTTCATTATATTCTTCCGCTTGCTCCTTGCCAATTCTCAGCAGGTCTGATATTTTCTCTTCCGAGGCATCATCAATCTGCAGCGGTTGTTCATGGCTCAAATCGGGAGTAATTCTCAAATATTGATTCGGTCTTTCAACCGCATCATAAATCTGGATGAGTTGATAATTTACAGTTTCCGCAACTCCCGTCATCATGATATTAATTAAAGGCTCAACCCACTCAACTTGACCCCAATTTTTCACTTCTTCATAGGGGAATTTTTTCTGAGCTTCTCCTGTCCCCAGCGATAAAATTACCATATCTTTTGCTGTCGGGCTTTTGTCGAGGCTATCGTCAGGAATACTGAATTTATTTCTAACTTCAGCATAGGCACAAAGTGCCGGATTGTTGGCGAATACTCCCCCGTCAATTAAAGCGTAGCGTTCGTTAGTCAAAGAGTAAATTTTTGGAACTTCAAAATATGAGGGAGCGGCAGATGTGGCTCTGGCGATATCTCTGATAAAATAGTCTTCGGCTGGATATTGTTGAGCATCTATTTGATCGAAAAAGTGAGCTTTTCTTCTTTCGATGTCGTAACTGGAAATCAAACAAGGTTTTAGCAGTTGGCTGAGTTGGCAATCTCTAAAGTTTTCCAAAAATAATTTTTCTAAGCGATCACTCGCATATTTCTCATCTATCAAACCATCTAGAGATCTGACTTTTTGCCAAAATGAAGTCTGAAAAACGTCACGGCCACTCTTAATCGAAAAATTAACAGCGTCTTGGGCAGCCCACAGAGGCCTGCTAGGATTTTCGGCATCTGGACACAAATAGATGCAAGTTAAAATTCCTCCCGCACTCGTGCCGGCGATTAAATCAAAATAGTCAGCTATTCTCGCATCTGGGTTGCCACTTTTTTGTTGCAGCTTTGACTCAACGCTAACTAAAATTTGCGCGGGAATAATTCCTCTAATTCCACCTCCAT
Source organism: Microcoleus sp. Pol10D4 (assembly GCF_036701555.1). Classification (NCBI taxonomy): domain Bacteria; kingdom Bacillati; phylum Cyanobacteriota; class Cyanophyceae; order Oscillatoriales; family Microcoleaceae; genus Microcoleus; species Microcoleus sp. Pol10D4. The sequence continues at coordinate 216,509 of NZ_JAUBRA010000001.1, read as the reverse complement.
CTATGGATAAAATTCTGGTATATTTAGCCATAATTGTTGCCTATTCTGAATATTTTCTCGTTTCCTAATCTCAAATACCCAACCCTCCGAATCGATGCACCGCTTAATCTAAAATCTAAAATTTCAAATCTAAATTTAATTGGCTGGCTGCGATCGTATAGCGAAAAATGTATTCTACAATTTCTACGTAACTGTAGGCGGCGGCTGGCGAGTCTGCCCAGACTGTGATGCCGTGATCCCGAATTAACAAAGCGGGTACAGAGGGCGCACAAATGGCAAAGAATTCGCAAATTTCCTTGGCTATCTTAGGGACTTCCAAATAATTTGTAAAGAGGGGTATAGACACTTGCGGGTTTTCCTCCCACACCCCCAAACCTTTCACCATTTCGATCGCGGGTAAAGGCACTGCATCTCCTGCTGTTAGCCGAGAAACTAAATTTGCCTCAATGGAGTGGACGTGATAGCAAGCTTTAGCGTCTGGAAAACAATTGTAAACGGCTAAATGAATGCTGGTTTCGGCCGAAGGGCGGCTGTCGGGAACAGGTTGCTCGACAATAGCGCCGTCTGAGTTCATTCTGATAAAATCTTGTTCAGTTAACTGCCCTTTCGCGCGGCCGCTAGCAGTAATCCAAAAGCTGCCATCTGGTAAGCGGGCTGAAAGATTGCCAGCAGTCCCAACCATCCAACCGCGATCGTAAAAATGTTTGGCTGCTGCAATTAAATCCGATCTCAAATCGCCACTCATTGTTTACAAATCCTCAGTTTTTAATCTACTTTTTACTTTAATAGGAATTGCGCTGGCTTATCTAAACGTAGGGTAATCCGTGCAAAGCTCATATCAAATTGGGTCGCATCGGACTTATCTGCACGGGGGCGAGTTTATTATATTGTTTATTATGGGCAATTATTGTTGGCTCACGGGCCCCTACAAAATTTAACATCATACAATACCGATGCAAACAGAATTTATATTACCTGAGAAAGGCGATAGTTTCAATTCCATTTTTGGGACAAATTTTCCAAAATGTCAAAAAAATTATCCCATTTAGTATAAGGCTTTTGCTGTTCGTCTAGATACTCGGCAAGCCGATCGCGCGCAAACACCGACGAAGCCTGCAAAGCCATATTAAAATCCGTCAGCGAATCTCCGATCGCCACCTGTTCTTCGGCCGGGTGCTGCGCCATCACCCGCACCTTAGACACCAGTTCCTCATCTCCTTCAAACTCAGAATTGACTTGCAAACGAGGGCCACTAGCGTCCACATCCACAGCGTAAATAACCCTCGCCCGGTGTACCAAATCGCCCATTACCGTCTCTACCATGACCCGAAGACCGCCGGACACGATCGCAAAATCTACCTTTTTCTCGTCCAAAAAATCCAGCAATTCCAACAATCCCGGCCGCATCAGCCTTCCCCTAGAAAATTCCACAATTTCCCCGTAACGTTCCGAGGGAATAGACTCTAGTAACTGCCGCACTCCCGATCGCAAACTCAGCCTTCTAGCGTATATTTCAGGCATCAGTTGAGACGACAGTTCCGGTGCGAAATGCTTGAGCATTGCCACAAAAGTTTCTTCAACAGTTATCGTGCCGTCAAAGTCGCAGAATACCACCCGTTGCTGATTATTCGGGATTGAAGATTTTTGCTTGTCATCGGTCATTGTCAGTCGCACCTTTGGAGAACGGGAAAAGTTTACACAATTCATCGTACACTGTCGAGCGATCGAGCGCGACTGCCCAAAACTAATAGTGACGCGCTGTTTGTTGGCAATTTCCCGCAGGATTTTATGCAGATTCTTCGAGAGAATCTTCATCTTCCAGGGAATCTTCCAGGGAATCTTCCAAGGAATCTTCCAGAGAATCTTCCAGGGAATCTTCTACGTCCTGCTTTTGGTTTTTTGTCTTTTGGGGGTTAGACTTAGCCGGCAAACAGATTAAATTATCATCCTCAGTATTAATCAAACCTTTCGATCGCAACTTACCCATCAGTCGCGTCACCGTCACCCGCGTCGAGCCAATTGCACTGCCAATTTGAGCGTGAGTCAAGGCCCAAGGCAGCCGGTAGCCCCGAACCACATCCGGTTCGTCGTCACCTACGTAAGGTTCGCCGAACTCCTCGATCAACAAAGTGAGAAATCCCAACAGTCGGTCGATCGTCCGCCGCTGTCCCAAAGTGCTCAGCCAGAGAAGTTTCCGCTGGTGTTGGTAGCGAAACGCATCCAAAATTTCCCTGCGGAAGTGAGGCCAATTATCCAAGTCATGCCAGTACATCCACACTACGTGAGTTTGATCGGCGTGGGCGTAAGCTTGGAGAGTAAACGGAGACTGAGCAACCAGTTCAAAGGGCTGGCCTGCGCCGACGAAGCCCAAAAAAGCTTCTTCTGTAGTTTTGTCAACGGATTTCGACTTCGTCGCCGCAGCGCTCACTTGAGCGCTGCCTACGAGCCTCACAGAACCCTTCTGGACTAAATACAGCAGTCCGGGTCTTGCGGGAATCCGCTCGTCTTTGCTAAAAGTCCGGCAGCGGTAGTGTTCCTGGGCCCAGTCGATAATTCGCTGCCAAGTGATAAACGGTCGATCGATAGTCTCTAGAGGTGTGGAAGTTGATTGCATAAGTGAGGCTCTGGGATATATTTTATCAGTGAGAAAAACAGCTTCTGCCAGCAGTGCGATACAAAGTGAGACAACCAACCCCCGATCGAGCTTGCACGCTTCTTAACTGTGCTGACTTTTCTTAGTTTTACCGAAAAATTTAATGTAGCAAAAAATACATCAAAATGGTAGATTTCAGCAAAAAATTTGTCGTAAATTATTGTATATTTAGCCCAAAAATCCCTAGAAAGCTGATTAATTCGATGTAGCCCCGCCTGGGGAAGCCGATCAACTATCTCTGACATCAGCAGTTTAACGTACAAGAACAGTGCAAGCGGTAACAGTCAACCGTCGCTGTTACCGTAGGATCAGCCGATATGGATACAGCAAATATCTCGCAGTGCCCGGAAGTTACAGTGAAGTGTTTCTTGCTTTCAAGGTTCCAAAGGGCGATCGGCCAGCAGGGGACACTAGGGGAAATTCCGTTAAATCGGAGTAAAGATAGCGCGCGGGTGCTGTACGTGTCTGCGATCGCCCTGAAATTGGCTAAAACTTGGCAGCAGACACCGCAGACAATCGCGGCACAGTTGGCCGAAACTCTCGAACCGCTGTGCTACCCAGATTTCGCCGTTAAAGTAGCGCCGGCGGGAATTATTGAGTTGGAGTTGACTGATCCAGGTTTAGCCGTCTGGTTGCAGCGTTTAGCTCAAACGCACCTCCCCCTTCCAGAATCTCGAATATTATCTCCTGTTGTGTCAGCCGATCGACTGTTTCCCATTCAGTACAGCCACGCGCGCTGCTGTTCCCTGCTGCGAATGGCCCACCGCGATCGCATCATTTCGATCGCGCAGCCCGATGTCGCTACAGCGCCGCAAATTTGGTTCCTGGCGAGTCCAAATCCTATCCCTTGGACTGACGAGGGCGATCGACTGCGGTTAGTGCATCCAGCCGAATGCAATTTAATTTCGCAACTCTTAATAGTGCTTGACTATTTATATCCTATTTTTGAGGTAAATAAACGCGAACAACCTGTCAATTATTTCAAATTAGCCAATAGTTTGAGCGAAGCATTTCAGATTTTTTACAGCCAGTGCCGAATTTGGGGAGAAGTTAAAATAGAACAGCCCAAACTCGCCCAATCTCGATTAGGTTTAATATTAGCAACTCAATCTTTGCTGCGATTTATCCTAGAAGAGTTATTGAGCACCCTTGCTCCTTTAGAACTTTAGATTTAATCCTTATTATTTTTAGCAACATTTTTCCTTACTCAGAGGTGGCTTTTCGCAAGTTCCCTTGACTTCTTCCATCGGAAAATTTTTCTATTTTATCTGGATCGCGATGAACCATACAGTAAGCTAATGTCGCATAGAAAATTTCTAAAAAATTAGCTATTTCTTGACAATTTTGCCTCACTGCTTAATAAAGTTAATTTCTTTTATCTAAGTTGGGTCGTCTTATTTTATTTGATTTCTTGAAGTAATCTTTCTTTGGGGTTTTTAGACTGAGGATTTTTACCTGACCTCTATGGCTGTGCTCCTTAAAATACTTAATCTTATATTATACAATTAAGCTGCTACGCAGCTTATCTATTGGCTATCTAGTATGCTCGAAAAACAAGAAGAATACAGCTTAGTAGGAACGAATCCTCTCCCTCTTCAGGAAGAAATCCAAGAGGATATAGCCTTACCAGAGACGGTACTTCTGACCAATCGACCTCTAAAACTTTCCAAACCGGAAACTCGGTCAAGCCTCAGAGCCCTAACTTTGGACGGTGTATTTGCTACGCTTTTTTACAGCATCATCGGCGGCGCGTTGCTCAGTAATTTCTTGCTCGATTTGGGGGCTGGTCCAGTCGAAATTGGTATGCTCTCCTCCATTCCTCAATTGGTAAATTTGCTCCAACCGTTCGGAGCTTATATAGCAGACCGAACACAAAGCCGCCACTGGTATTCGTTCTACATTTTCGGAATGTCGCGACTGCTGTGGCTGATTCTCGTGCCAGCCCTGTGGTGGGGAGGCTCATTTCATCTGGCCCGACATCAGCTTGTGCAGTTGACATTGGCAATCATCTGGGTAACTCAAGTCTTAGAATCTTTAGGTCGGGCTTCCTTCTTGAGCTGGTTGGCGGCGTTAGTACCTCAGCAGTTGCGCGGGCGGTATTTTGGCTTTCGCAATAGTGCTGTCAGCTTGACGAATCTCATTGGTGTGCCGTTGCTGGCTCTAGTGGTATCGAACTGGCCCGGTGGGAAGCTCCAAGGTTACAGTGCCATCTTGGTTTTAGGAATTGTACTTGGCCTCATCAGTCTAGGTTGTCAGTTCTTTATGACCGATGTGAACCCAAAGCTTGTACACGTCCATTTAGATACAGGCGAAAAATCATCCACAGGGACAATTTTTAGCTTTCTCAAGGAAGCCAATTTTTTAAAGTTTTTGCTTTACTCTGGTCTATGGAGCTTTGCCGTTAACGTCAGCGCGCCCTTCTTTAATCTTTACTTGCTGGATGACCTAAATATAGATGTCAGCGTGGTAACGCTCTATAGCAGTTTAGGTGCTGGTGCTAACTTGCTGATGCTGGTTTTTTGGGGGAAGCTGGCTGACCGGGTTGGGAATCGCCCGATTATGCTAGTAGTGGGAGTTTTGGTGGCTCTGACCCCTCTACTCTGGCTAGAAGGTGGAACGGCTCCAATTTTCCTATGGGTCTGGTTCCCGCTGTTGCACATAATCGGCGGTGGGACGTGGGCGGCGATCGACCTGTGCAGTGGTAATCTGATGATGTCGGTGGCACCGCTGTTGAATCAGTCGATATACTTTGCGATCGCGGCCGCGGTTCCTGGTGTCACTGGGGCAATGGGAATCACCGTAGGTGGCTTTCTCGCCACTTTGACCAATCTCGGTGGCTTGCCAGGGGTGTTTGCGCTCTCAGCCGTTTTACGACTCGTGGCTCTCCTGACGTTGGTTTTTGTTCACGAGCACCGTTCTGTGTCTTTAGGTAAGTTTTGGCTGCTCTTGTTGCCAGCTTGGTGGAGAAGAGTGGCGATTGAACCTGGAGACATCAGGTTTCAACCATTAATAGTTGAACAGTTGGACTGTCCACCTGAAAGCTCATGCGATCGCTCTTCAACTCTTGATTGATTGTACGGCACAAGAGTCCGAAAATAATTCCTAAAAGAGTTCATTAACCATTTTTAAAGTGTTAAAATACTCACTCAGATAATCTCAGATGTGACGGTTGTTGGCTCGCGTTTTTTCAGAAATATAAAGTCTGGCTACTCGGATAAGTTTTGAATGGTATCTAATTATTTTTTGGGTGCGTTCAACATTTTTTACGATGCCGATCGAGCTTTGAGGAACGATCGCCAATTCTCCGGCTGGTTGATAGCTTCTGGAACGACGATGCTAAATTTCATCAGTTGACCAGCGACTGTTAATGATTCTTCACATTCTGGCGTTGTAAAATAGCGAGAGTTTTATTCAGCTTTTTGAGGATACATCTCAGGGTCACACTACCAGGTAGAGTCTCACCGGGGCGTCAAATCCATCGATGAATATCCCAATATAATGCCTGCATCTAGTTTAAGGCGTTGTAGGCGAGATTTGATTTTTTTCAGGTTTGGCGATCGGCAGCGTTACTATAAATGTACTGCCGACGCCTTCTTCACTGGTCAAAGTAATTTCGCCACCGTGCAAGTCCACGCATTTTTTAACAATGCTCAGCCCCAGTCCAGTACCGGGAATTCGACCGACATTTTTAGCCCGGTAAAATGAATTAAACAACCGTCCTTGGTCTGCTACAGGTATGCCAATTCCTGAATCCTGTACCGAAAAAATAGCCTCATTTTTAGTAAGTTTTAATTCAAAAATAACTTCGGTATTTGGGGGAGAATACTTAATAGCATTGGACAGCAAATTGCCTAGAATTCGCCGGAGCAAGCTTACCTCCAAACACGCCATAGCGGATTGATAGGGATTGACAAAAATCAGCGTTACCCGATCATTTTCTGGTTTCAACTTCAGGCTGCTATGAAATTCCCCTACCAACTCATTACAAAACTTTGCTAAGTCTAGCGGTAGCAAGCAAAACCCGGCTTGTCCTGACTCAACACGCCCCAGCAGCAAAACATCATCTAATAACAAATCTATGCCTTTTGCCGCTGCTTGAGTTTTGTCTAGAAGTTCTTGTTTTTTCTCATCTGTTAATGTCAACTTGTACTTGGTAAGAAGTTGTGTAGTGCCGATGATGAAATTCAAAGGATTGCGAACATCATGGGCAATCATGTACAGCAAAGATGTTTTCATCTCATTGAGCTCTTGGGCTGTTTGCAGAGTGCGATCGAGTTGGTCGTGAGACAATTTGAGAGTTAAAGACAACTGGCGCGATCGCAGCAAAATCTCCACCCGCGCTTGCAACTCTATCTTCTCGATCGGAGCGATAATCAAATCGTCAATACTTTGCCAAATAAATTGCGTTGCCATCCCTACATCCGAGCGGGATGTAATCAAAAGAAAAGGCAAGCATACCGGGTGTTCTGCCTGTTTTTGGGCGGCAACCCATTGCCAGTGGCGTTTCAGCGAAATACCGTCAATTATCGCCAGGTCAAAAGATTGATTAAATGGTAAAAACTCCTCACTATTTTCTGTTGAGTTTGGCAGCAATACCTCATAGTAAACAGCTAGCCATTCTAATAACAGGCGGCGATTTTCTTTCTGTTCGACAAGCAATAAAATTTGACTCACGCAGATTCTCCTAGCAAGCTGTGAACAATTCCCAGCAAATCTCTAACGATCAAAGGTTTTACCAACATATTCCGAGCCCCGTGGCAGAGGCTTTCGTGCTGAATGGCAGCGCTTTGTTTGGGCGAGAGTATCAGAAAAGGGATTTGGTGATTTCGCAGTTGTTCGCAGCACTCCCAAATCCGGCGATCGAAACCAGAAATATCTACTAAAGCCATCCCGATCCTAGCAGGCTGACTGATAGCTTGTGCAACATCTTCAAAGTTATAAGCCGCGATCATCTGGTATCCTTCTTTATTGAGAAATTGTGCTAATAGTTCCAAGTTTCGCTGATTGCGGTCTACGGCTAAAATTATTGAGTTGCCAGTCATTTATCAGCTTCCTGTGAATACGGGTTATACCATTTTAGATTTTAGATTTTAGATTTTACAATGGCGAGTGACTGATTATATATGGGTTGGGAGGTGGCCTAAAGTTGGCTTCTTTTTTTATCTGGTATTAGCTTACTTTTCGGCGAGGGATTACATCGGTTTTCACTTAAGTGAAGTACAGATGATCTGACACAGGACACGGCCGCGTACCCTGTGTCCCTACTGTATTTCATAGAATTGAAAACTACACTACGATAAAAGTCGAAAAATACACAAATTTACCAATATATTTAAGTTTTCTAGGACTTAGGCTAGTGGTAAGGTGCGCGGTGCGCCCCCTACAGCTAGTGGTGAGGTGCGCGGTGCGCCCCCTACTCATTAGTAGATTCACGACTGCAAAATTAGCTGCACTTGCCCAGAAACAGCAGGACAAACCCCGATTCAATCTTCATCCGCTCCCCCCTCAATCCACACCGGCGCCGAACTCAAAATGCCGCGCAGCCCCCGTATCGGTTTGCTGACTTTGATGCCGTAGCGAGTAATCTCGAGTTCTCGCAGAGTTCTCTCGAAATTGCTGACTCGTTTTTTAATTACTCCGATCGCCTTGCGGATTTCTGTCCTATTATGCAGTTGGCGTTCGAGATAGCGTATAAACAGAAGATTATCCGCCAAATAGCTAATCCCGATCTCGGTCAGCCGAAAATCTCCGCTAATGGCTTCTACCTCATTAATCAAGATAACGGTGACTCCCATATTCTTCAGATACTTGCACAAAGCGTGCAAATTGTTCACCAAATCTTGCCCCTGCATCGAAAGCTGATAGCCAGAAATACTGTCAAGCATCACAATCCGCGTCTTTTCCTGCTCCACCTGGTGGCGTACCATACAGGCAAACTGATCCGGCGAGTACAGCAAAGGTTCCACAGGTATCACGGAAAGACTTCCTTGCCCCATCATCGCTTCAACCGGGATGTTAACTGATTCGCAGCGCTGCAGCAGAGTAGAACTTGACTCCTCAAAAATGTAAACTACCGATCGCTCCCCCCTTCCTGCGGCTTCCTTCATAAACTGAATCCCCACCGTCGTTTTACCCACGCCGCTAGGCCCGCTAATCACCGTCACAGTCCCCCGTTCCAGTCCCCCGTGCAGCAGTTCGTCGATTTCTGGAACCCCAGAAGAAATCGCTTCCGCAACAAAATCCTGTTGAAAGTTGTCCGGAAGCAGTCGCGGAAATACCTCCATACCAGCCTGAGTCAGGCGCAGCGAATGGCGGCCGCTGCGGAAGTTGGATCCTCGCAGCTTGGTGACAGACAGGGTGCGTCCTTCAGGGCGCAGTTCCAAGTAAATTACTCCGTCGCTGATGAATTGCAAATCGTCGTCGGGAGCACTTGAAGTGCCTTCTGAGGTGAACACCACCGTCGCCCCCCCTTCCACCAAAAACCGCAGAAAAGACAAAACTTGCTTGCGAAACTGAAACTCATCCGCAGCTAAGTAGCGAAATTGAGTGATCGCGTCCAAAAACACCCGTTGTGGCTTGACAGCTTGGACTCGTTCGATAATCTTTTGTGTAGTCGGTTCTCGCTCCACCTCCGAGGGCGAGAAAATATCATAAGTCTGAACTTCTGTAAAAAATTCTGAGGATGGGCTCAAATCGAGGAACGCCATCGCTTCAATATCAAAACCGAGAGTTTCGGCATTCGCGCGCAATTGCGCTTCCGGTTCTCCTAAAGTAATAAACAGGGGAGTTTCTCCCAGGGCCACACCTGCTGCCAAAAAGTGAAAGCCCAGTGTAGTCTTGCCAGTACCCGGGCCGCCGCGCACCAAATAAGAGCGTTGAGAAATTAGGCCGCCGCCAATCACTTCGTTGAGACCGGTAATTCCGAGAGAAAGTCGGTTTTGAGACATTTGTTTGTTCATGTTTTGAATATCGGGCCCGTATTAATATTTAATGGTTTTAGGCAGTGTTTTGATAATTTTTTTTACCGGGCGTTTGATAACCTTCATGAAATCTTTTTCTACCGAAAATTACGTTAGCACACAAGAATTAGAAAGTATTGTCGGCACTGCTGGGGTCTGTCTGCGAGAGTACACAGAGGTCTCTTGGCAAGAACGAGTAGAAAAAGCAGTTGCCCCGGGCACGAAAATAGATTGTACCGTTTACCCCAATACTCAGGAAGAACTGGCGGCGGTGATTGCTTGGGCTCGGAACAATCGGTGGGCGGTCTTGCCGACGGGAAGCGGGAGCAAACTCGATTGGGGGGGTTTAGTTAAATTAGACCCCGCCAACCCTCCTGCGGCAGGGGGGATCGCGGCCGTGAGTACCGCGCGTCTGAACCGGCTTGTAGAACACGCTGTGGGCGATTTAACCGTGACTGCGGAAGCGGGAATGAAGTTTGCCGATTTGCAGCTTCTTTTAGCCGCAGCAGGTCAATTTTTGCCGATCGATCCGGCGTATCCGCAACAGGCAACTTTGGGCGGCATTGTCGCTACTGCTGATGCGGGTTCCTTGCGGCATCGCTATCGCGGGGTTCGCGATTTGCTGTTGGGAATGACCTTTGTGCGATCGGACGGTAAAATTGCGGTAGCCGGAGGTCGAGTTGTTAAAAATGTCGCCGGTTACGACTTGATGAAACTGTTTACTGGTGCTTACGGCACATTGGGCCTCATAAGTCAAGTAACTTTCCGAGTTTATCCGCTGCCTGAATCATCGGGAACCGTAGTGCTGACAGGGGAAGTTAATGCTTTGTCCCAAACGGCTCAAATCTTATTATCCTCTGCTTTGACACCAAGTGCCGTTGATTTGCTGTCACCTGAATTAGTCGCAAAATTAGGCTTAGGAAAAGGCACGGGATTAATCGTCAGATTTCAAAGTATCGCAGAAAGTGTTAAACAACAATCAGCCCGCTTACTGGAAGTTGGCGAAAAGTTGGGTTTGCAAGGCACTAGCTGCGGCGAAAATGATGAGCATCAGTTATGGCAAAGATTGCCAGAAACAATGTGGGATTCTGGCAGAAAGTCGGCAATTATTTGCAAAATAGGAATCAGACCCTCGGAAGCTGTAACGGCCATTAACGAATTGCCGGTACAGGACGCTTGGATTCATGCAGGCAGCGGTTTGGGGGTTTTGCGGTTTGAGAATGCGACGGCCCAAACGCTGTTGCAGGTACGCAGAGGGTGCGAAGCTAAAGGCGGTTTTCTGACTGTTTTAGCAGCCCCGACCGACATCAAGCAGCAGTTAGATGTTTGGGGCTATAATGGAAGTGCGATCGATTTAATGCGCCGGATTAAACAGCAGTTTGACCCGGAAAATCTTTTGAGTCCCCATCGTTTTATAAGCGGTATTTAGTTTAAAGTTTATAGTCAGGACTTCAGTTTCATTGGTGTCAACTTAACGTCTTATGTAGTATCGATCTACTGTTTGACGATTAGGCTCTAGATCCCCCCTAGCCCCCCTTAAGAAGGGGGGGACAGGAAATGCTCAAAGTCAACCCCTACTCCCCTTCTTAAGGGGGATTTAGCGGGATATAGACTCAGCTAAAAGCAATAATTATGAAGGGTTTTAGGCGATAGTCACTAGGAACCAAAACAATTAGGTAAGATATATATGCAAACTTCAGAAAAATCTCCCGTTCCCAGCGACGATTTAATACCTGCCAAAGAAAGCAATTTCCTAGCACAAAATCCCCACTTACAAACCCTCGAAATCCCAGGTTTCGACGCCAACAATCCGCCCGATCCGAAATTAATCGATACTTGCGTACACTGCGGATTTTGTTTGTCAACTTGTCCGAGTTATCGCGTACTCGGCAAAGAAATGGATTCGCCTAGAGGCCGCATTTATTTAATGGATGCAATTAACGAAGGCGACGCACCATTAAACGAAGCCACCTCACAGCATTTCGATACTTGTTTGGGCTGTTTGGCCTGCGTTACAACTTGCCCTTCTGGAGTTCAATACGACAAGTTAATTTCCGCAACTCGCCACCAAGTTACTAGAAATCAGGAACGCACTTTTTCCGACAATGTAATTCGCACTCTGATTTTTAATCTTTTCCCTTATCCTCACAGATTGCGGCCTTTGCTTGTACCGCTGTTTATTTATCAAAAATTAGGACTGCCAAAACTTGTCCGCAAAACAGGTTTGCTGAAAAAAGTATTTCCCCGCTTGGCGGCGATGGAATCAATTTTGCCGAAAGTTACTGTCGATTCTTTCCGGGATAATTTACCAGAGGTAATTCCGGCAATAGGTGAAAAACGCTATCGAGTCGGCGTGATTTTAGGCTGCGTGCAGCGGCTGTTATTTTCGCCAGTGAATGAAGCTACTGTGCGAGTTTTGACGGCTAACGGTTGCGAGGTTGTGATTCCTAAAAGTCAGGGATGCTGTGCTGCTTTGCCGGAACACCAAGGCCAAGCGGAACAGGCGAAAGCTTTGGCGAGACAAATGATTGATAGCTTTGAAAATACGGGTGTTGATTTTGTGATTATCAACGCTGCTGGGTGCGGCCACACTTTGAAAGAATACGGTCATATTTTAGCAGATGACCCGGAATATCGGGAGAAAGCTGAGAAATTTGCTGCTAATGTTAAGGACGTGCAAGAGTTTTTGGCAAGTGCGGGAATTACGGCAAAACTCAATCCTTTGATTGAGGGAGATTTGACAATTGTTTATCAGGATGCTTGTCATTTGTTGCACGGGCAAAAGATTAGTTTGCAGCCGCGTCAGTTGCTGCAACAAATCCCTGGGGTGAAGCTAAAAGAACCTGTGGATGCGGCTTTGTGCTGCGGTAGTGCGGGGGTTTACAATATGCTTCAGCCGGAAATTGCTGATGAATTGGGGGTGCAAAAGGTTGAGAATTTGCTGAATACTGGGGCGGAGTTGATTGCTTCTTCTAATCCGGGTTGTTCTTTGCAAATTAAGAAGCATTTGGAGTTGCAGGGAAAGGAAGTTACTTTAATGCACCCAATTGAGCTTTTGGATTATTCGATTCGCGGGGTGAAGTTGCTGAGGAAGTAGTTTTGTAGGGCGGGCGGTGTCTGCCCTATTTTCTATGCTGAATGAGATTTTTTTTTGATGAACCGCTGTATTGAGAAAGATCGCACTTTGGGCTGCTGTACTGGCAGAAAGACTGCGAGCGATGGGAATTGACCGCGAAAAATTGTAAACTAGATTGGGGAAAAGAGCGATCGCACTTTTAAAGTTTAGCAAAAGTGCGATCGGCATAATAACTAATGAGTCATGACTAATAACTAATGACTAATGACTAATGACTATTTTCCCTCTTCTAACCTCAAAAAATGCACCTGTCCCGAAGCTTCCGCCGCCACAATTGTCACCCCATCCGGTGCAATAGCGCAAGCTTTCAAAGCACTATCTCCCATAAAACTAGCAACTACTTTTCGACTCAACAAATCCCAAACTTTGAGAGTATTGTCATCCGAAACAGAAATCACTCTATTTCCCACAGCCGCCACAGATGTTACCGCATCAGCATGACCTGCCAAAGTAAAAACTTCTTTTCTACTTAACAAATCCCAAACTTTCAAATTGTGTTCCCGCCCTCCTGAAATCGCCCATTTGCCATCCGCCGTAACTGCCACAGCATTCACAAAACTCTCATGACCTTTGAGAGTGAAAAGTAGATTTTTGACGGCTAAATTCCATAAATTTGCCAAAATATTCTTTTCTTTCCCCAAACTCCAAACTTTCAGAGTTTGGTCGCCGGAAGCCGAAATAACCCGCTTGCTGTCGGGAGTAACTGCCACAGCTTTTATCCCGTCCTCATGACCTGAAAAAGTAAAAAGTTCCTCTCCTGTTTCTAGATTCCAAACTTTAATAGTTTTGTCTCCCGAACCGGAAATCGCCATCGTTCCGTCTGCCGTCACTGCCACAGAATTTACCCAGTCCGTATGACCAGTGAAAGTAAAGATTTCTTTTCCGGTTTCTAGATTCCAAACTTTCACCGTTTTGTCGCCGGAACCCGAAACTACTCGCTTGCTATCCGGTGTAATTGCGATCGCTTTTACCCAATCTTGATGTCCCGGAATAGTAAAAATTTCTTGTCCGTTTTGGAGATTCCAGACTTTAATGCTGTTGTCTCCAGAACCGGAAATCGCTTTCGTACCATCCGCCGTCACTGCTACAGCATTTACCCAGTCATCGTGACCTGCAAATGATAAATTTTCTTTGCCTATTTCTAAGTGCCAAACTTTGAGAGTTTTGTCAGAGGAACCAGAAACTATCCGTTGGCCGTCGGGGGTAACAGCTACAGCATTCACGGGAGCGATGTGATTGGTAAAAGTGAAAAGTTCTTCTTTTGTTTCCAGATTCCAAACTTTCAGCGTTTTGTCGCCGGAAGCCGAAATTACTCGTTTGCCGTCGGGACTGACTGCGACATCTTGAACGAAACTGCTGTGTTTTCCTAAAGTGAAAAGTTGCTTTCTTTCTGACAAACTCCAGACTTGAACAGTGCCGTCGTAACTGCCGGAAATTATTTGTTCGCCGTCGGGAGTAACTGCTACACTTTTTACCCAGTCTGCATGACCGGTGAGAGTAAAAAGTTCTTTTCCGGTTTCTAGGTTCCAGACTTTTATGCTGTTGTCTCCCGACCCGGAAATTAACCGTTTGCTATCAGGAGTTACTGCTACGGACTGGACAAAACTGCTGTGACCTTTGAAGTTAAAAATTACTTCCCTGGTTGTCAAATCCCAAACTTTAATACTGCCATCCCAAGAACCTGAAATTACTCGCTTGCCGTCGGGAGTTACTGCTACTGCTTCTACGGCAAAAGTATCGCCGGCAAAAGTAAATATTTCTTGTCCAGTTTCTAAATCCCAAATTTTAATCGTATTGTCCCAAGAACCGGAAATTACTTTAGTGCCGTCGGGCGTGACAGCTACAGCATTGACGTAGGTAAGATGACCTTTGAGGGTGGAAAGTTCTTCTCCTGTTTCTAAGTGCCATATTTTAAGAGTGTGGTCGGAGGACGCAGAAATTGCCCGCTTGCCGTCGGGGGTGATTGCTACAGCTTGTACCCAGTCTGTATGTCCGGTGAGGGTACGCAACAATCTCCCGCCAGGAGGGGTAAAGCTGGGCGTTAGCGGTAGCAGCCAGGGGGTTGTTTGGTGTTTTGCCTGTGCTAGCAGTGCTTGAATTTCTGGACTTTCAAAGCACATCAAGCGGGCTATTAGTTGGGTGGCTAGTTGGGTTTTATCTGTGGATAGAATGTGGGCAGACAGCCGAATTGCTTCTTGGATTAATTTGAGTTGGTCGGCTTTTTGGTCTGAGATAATAATATCGGGACTTGTTGCTAAATCGTAATCTTCTATTAGCGCCTGTACTCCCCATGCTGACAGCTTGGCTTTAATAAAATTGTAATCTGTTAGTAAGCTGTATAATTTTTCTGAGTCTGAAGTCGCTGCTAGCTGACTGGGCAATATTCCCAGGTAGTGCGTCTGTTCTGCGGGCTGCATTTTATCCAGCCCTTGTGTAAACTCGGTCATAAATTTACGGATGTGTTCTTTAAATGTATACGATCGCTAGCTGCACCCTACCGAAAAGCCGATCGAGAATCTTTTCTCTTAGACTTAGCATGACATATTTAAATGCTCTATGCTATGGGCTTGCTGTCCTCGGTTTGGTGATGGTTCGATGAATTGCTTGTTTTTTAGTCGGAGTCTGCTTTGAGAATTTTCAAGCAGTGCGATTACAATAAATCGCCGCCAATATAATTCAACTCAGCAACGCCCAATTTACCGATTGAGCGACAAAAGCTCACATATACCGTTGTTTTTCTTAACATAGCTGGTATTTGGGCGATGAGGGTCGATCGATCAACACTGTCAATCGATTTTAGATTTTAGATTTTAGATTTTAGATTTTAGATTTTAGATTTTAGATTGAAGCCTTGACCCCACGGATAAATTCGGGGGCTTGTGTATCGGATACAAGTTTTTTATTTCTGGACGGATTCATTCGGGGGCTTGTATCCTGGATGCTTTCGGTCAAAGCTAAAAAATTTCCGGTATCGCAATCCTATTTAAAGTGCGAAAAAAGACTTTTTATAACGAAATATGATGGCGGATGCTCTAATTTTCTGTCAAGTCGGCCGCCTCAGCGAGGCAGATGTCCCCCTGGTTGGGTTTCCTACCTCAAAGGCATCTGCAATCTGTTTCACCCAAAGCTCTCAGAAAGCTTTGCAGGTGCGCCCCCTTCCTCTAAAATATAGAAAAGGACTTGCACTATTAAACCGGGTTTCTAGACAAAATCATTGGTTTGACCGCTAGGTACGTAGGAAGAAACCGGGTTTCTGACTCCATAGCGCGCAAGTGGCGATCGCAAATAAAGCAGTATTGACTTTAGAGACAAATTTCATGGATGTTATCGAGTTTTTCGAGTTAAGTGCAGGCAAATGGTTTTCTCAGCGTACCGTACACAATCTCAATTCTGGAGAATTGCAGGCCGGTAAATCCGACCTCAAAATAGAACTACTGACAGCTAGCGATGCAGCAGTCGTCAAACTTTGCCAACAACACTCGATTAACCCGGCTTCAACTGGGCTAACCAGCGTTCGGATTAGTTGGGACGGTATTCCCGATCGCGACAAAGCTAAACAAATCGGTTCTACAATACTAGCGATCGTACCAAATCCCGACAATCCCAGCGAAGGCAAAGTGTTGCAAGATAAGGGTAACAGCCGCTACGTGATGGGCGACGACGTGCTGACATTGATTACAGAATCAGACACCCTCCATGCGGAAGAAAGGCTTTGGTATCTCATGCCCAACCTGCGGCTGCGGACTAGCGTTGTTAAGCAAGCTAACGGTACCGAACAAGCATCTTTTTGTTCGGAAATTCGGATGGGAGGCAGTCCCAAAAGTGAAGAGTGACAAATAACTATCTAGTTTACAAAGTTTACAGTCTATTTCTGCTTTCTCCCTTCTTTCTTCGACCTTCTCTGGCAATCGCTTTTAACTTGGTATGAAAATCAGTGTGTTTGACAACTGGGAATGATTTTGCCACAGGTTTGTCCGCTAATTTGTGCTCAGCTTCGGCTCGATCGGCGAGGGCGGTAACAGCCACATCTTCATATACTACAAATTCTGTATTTTCTTTTGTACGATCGTCCGCTGCAGGTAATTTTCCTGTTTCCTCTGCTTCTGTGTTTGGGACTTCTGCATGAAGCGCCCGATCGAGTTGCGCCTCTGACGGCCCACGAAAATCTAACTCTGCGGCACTGACTTCCGATTCCTGGTTTGATAAAAGTATATCTTCCGGTGACAGTTGATCAGGACTTTCACCGGTTAAATTTTGAGGGAAATTGTTGCATACCAAGCGTTCAAACTCGCGATTGAAATGATAGAGAGGTTCACCTATCCGGTGCCACATACTCAATAGCTGTCCCACAGAAACAGCCTTGTAGCGGCCTTGATAAAGCGCTTCAACCACTGCTAAACGCAGCCAATAGCCGGGATACTTGGCTAGCCATTCACCCGCCAATTTCTCGGCTTTTTTGCCACCTAGGTCAAAACCGTAGTGAACCAGCAGAGCCGCTGCTTGTGCAGATATTGCGGTCACTTCTGTCATTTGTTGTCTGTTGACTGTTGACTGTTGATTGTTGATTGTTGACTGTTGACTGTTGACTGTTGACTGTTGACTGTTGGTTCCAATTACCCAATTACCAATTACCCATTCCCCATGCCCAATGACCAATGCCCAATTAGCCAATTGAATTAATCGGATAAACGCACGCCTCCTTCTACAGTTCGCGCGTCCCCGGAAAAAGGTTCGGGAGTCCCGTTCCAGTTGAAGTCGCTAACTCTAAAAGTCAGGCTGCCGACTTGACGCTCAGGGTTAAAACGCAAAATAATTGCATAGCTGCGGCGGCTGTATTCTAAAGTGTAATTCGTACTGATTGCTTCCCCGCTTTCTAAATTAATAGCACTTTGAAATCCAACTCGAAAGCCTCCGTAAACTTGCTGGACAAGTCCAAAAGACAGGACTCTCAAATCCACTAAGCGATCGAATAAAAACGGCGAGATACCGTCGCGCCCCACCTGGGTATAAGTCACGTTAAACCCAGTGTAATCGAGGAAAGGGCGGGAGAAATGACCGAACTGCCCTTGAATGCCGACGCTGGGGGCGAGGGAATTTTGTCGATCGCCACTGCTGTAATAAGTACCAACTCCCCGGAGTCCCAAGGCCAGTTGCAAGAAAGGAACCACTGGCGTCCGCGTATACCTCAAACCCTGGGTGGGAGTGCGCGGCAGCGGTTCGCCCTCCCACAGGTTGAAGCCGCGGCTCAAGGCGAAGCTGACTTGGGAACGGCCCAGATCGACGCGGTTGTTTTCCCGCACTGGTTCGAGCAAGTCTGCTCGATCGGTGTCAGCATTGATAAATTGATACCCAGCTTGGTAGCTGAGATTGATGCCAGTGCCTCCCAGTGGGATGACTGGGGAAGTGAGGACTGCCCCCAGGCTGCTCTGCACGGTTTGATAGCCCAGAGAACCGTTGAACAGTCGATCGCGATAACTGTATTCTGCTGCCAGAGTGTGAGTGCCGATCAATTGTCGCAGGCGCAAATTGCCCCGAAAGCTGTCTTCCGGCAAATTCGGGAAATCTTCCAAACTCAGAAATATTGCCGATCCGTCCAACCTGGTGCGCCGGCCGAGACTAGCGCCCAACCTCGCTTTCAGCCCGTAGCTGTCGGGAGAAAACGGATTACCGCCGTTCTCTGCCACAATCCGCTGCAGGTAAATTTGGGGCGTCAGAGTCAGCCGCACCGGCCCGTTTTGCAACACCTCAAAACCGCACTCGGCATACAAACCGCCCCGTTCGCCCCCGTCGTAGCCAAAGGTCAAACACGGGCCGCTCCGCTGCCTGCTGTCAAACACTTGCCTGCGGGGATACACGGGTATTTTCACGCGGTTGTCGAACACCAAGCGGGGTTTCGTTGTGACCAATTCCTCTGCCGTGGGCGAAATCCTTCTAATCGTCGCCGTCCGGGCCCTGTATTCAAATTCCGGCGGGGAAAACGGGTCGTTAGTAAGCCGAATGTTGGTTGCTACCCTCGCGCCGTCTGGCAGCAGTTCGATGCGTTCTGCTTCAAAGCGGATGCGGTTGACGGCACCAGTAACTTGGGGGGCTGCTAGCTGTCCGCCGCCACCAATAGTCACTGTAGCAGCGCCGGGGGATTTGACTCCGCGCACGGGCTGCTGGCTGGTAATTCGATCGCTCAGCGGTTGTTCCAGAATTGTCCCGGCACTGATATCTGTCGGCAGTGTGGGGGTCAATTCGGTACCTGCTGCGGGCAGGAATATTTCGCCGCGTGCTTGTTCGACTGCGCCGCTGTTGAGGCCGAGATTGAACTCCATCCGCTGGCCACGAACTACTTGTTGCCCGCGGGTATAGGCGACATTGCCGGATGCTACCACTTGGCGGGTGACTAAGTTGACGATCGCTCGATCGGCATCAATCACAGTTTGCCGGAACCGCACAACGACATTACCCACCGCCGTGACAATTTGCTGCTTGTCGTCGAATTCTTGGCTGTCGGCCTTAACTTCAATAGTATCGGCCGGAGTGACCGGAAAAGGAACCGTCCGCTGAGAAGGGGCGGTGCGGACTCCCGGCGGCGCGGCTGGTTTCGGTTTCGGTTTCGGCGCAGCGGGTGTTCTGGGTGCAGGGGCTGGGCCTGGTGCGGGAATGTCGAACTCCTGTTGCCCGCTAGGTGCTGGTTCTAGCGCGGGTTCGGGAACGGGAATTTCAGCAGGTTCGGGAGAGTTATCTTCTAACTGCCGGCCTTGGGCCTGATACCAACTTTCCTGCTTTCCGACAACATTCGTCTCCTGTTGTTTCTGCGCCTCTGCGGTTCGTTCCCGATTCCGAATGGCAATGGCATTTTCTACCGAACCCAATTGGTAAGCCGTAAACGAGGAATCTTGCTCAACAGTCCCTGTTGCGGGTTCTCCCACAGGGGCCTGACGCTGAAATCCCAGAACTGCGTCGCCGCTTTCGACTTCCGCTAGGGGGTCGGCGATTTCTGGAGGCTGGTCGGTGGCTGGGGTGGTGCCGAGGAGTGTGGCTGCGGGTTCTGCTGAGGCTGGTGTGGGTTCTGGCTGAACGATATCTGGGATTGGTTCCGGTATTTCTGCGGGGTTGCTGCGAGTGTCTCCATCGCCGGCCGCGACAGTGAGGGCGACTTTTTTTGGCTTTGCGATGTAGATGATGCCAGGGGGTTCTGGCGGCGGTACCGGATAGGGCATAGTTATAACAGGTAAGTCATCCGATTTTAGATTTTAGATTTTAGATTTTAGATTTTATAGGGTGCAAATTAT
The DNA here is from genome assembly GCF_036701555.1 of Microcoleus sp. Pol10D4. Taxonomy (NCBI): domain Bacteria; kingdom Bacillati; phylum Cyanobacteriota; class Cyanophyceae; order Oscillatoriales; family Microcoleaceae; genus Microcoleus; species Microcoleus sp. Pol10D4. Next base: position 196,481 of record NZ_JAUBRA010000001.1, on the reverse strand, counting down.
TGAAAATTTTGCATCTAAAAGGCAACTGTTTAGAGATTAATCTGACATCTAAAATTTGCAGTGGCTTTGGCGTGCCTGAAAATGGCTGATTTGAGAAGTTGCTTCCGCCACAAGATAACCTCGCTGGCGGTGCGAGGTCAATCGATTTTAGATTTTAGATTTTAGATTTGAAGCATTGACCCCACGGATCAATTCGGCGACTTTTTTATCGGATACAGGTTTTTTATTTCTGGGTCCTGAGTCTGCGAAGGAATGAATCCGGGGGCTTGTATCCTGGATGCTTGCGGTCAAGTTTTGTTCGACTAATTTTTGCTGGTTTGTCGGCTGTTGCAGGGGCTGCGGTGACGCGCCCCTACTCTGCGGCCGAGATAACTTGTTTATTCCATGTCTCTGCGGTTGGGGTTCCGGGCTGGGTCATTGGACAAAAATCCAAATATGAACAGGGAAACAAAAAATAAAACAACTACATTAACTACGATTTTGAGGGTTAGCACTGTGGGAGTCTCCAAAGATGGCATAATACTGAGCTGATTTGCTGCTGTTGCAGCAACTTTTTTATCATAAGCTAAAGATTAGTCAATTTTATCTTTGCTTTTGAGGATTTTTGGCAAGTTGATTTTTGCCCAATTCCAGAGTTGCTCAGCTATGTTTTCTAGCCGCAGCATAACTCGATCGAGCCATTCGAGCACTTGTTCTAGGGGGTGCTTAATGTATCCCATCGATTCTGCTTTTGTTTCTAAGTATTCGCCCTCCGGTGGGACGCCTGCGCTGGGATTTTTGGGTTCAGCAGCAGCACGGTTTGCGGGGGTTGCGGGGGTGTATCTGCGGGTTTGCGCGGTGATTGCTGCTGGGAATTGGTTGTTTTGTCCGGTGTTCGAGTTTGTGTTTTTTGGCACTTGGGTTTCCGGCGCGCGCCCTGGGGTTGATTCTGCTGCGAGTGCAGAGCTATTTTTTTGAGTAACTGCTAAATCAGATAAATCAGATGCGGTTTGGGGTTGACTATTTGGGCTTTTTGTCAGCAAGCTCTGTTTTAGCTGCCCCAGCAGGCGGTGAAGTGCTTCGGGGTAAGGGGAGATTGAGACTGCAGTCGATCGACCTTCTGCCAATTCTCCTATTTCTGCAATTTTCTCCTTGACTATTGGGCTGGCTTGTGCTATGGGGCTTTGAGCTTTTACATCGGGTTCGGAACTTCCCTCGATTAAATGTTGAGGTGCTGCTTCCCCGAATAAGTCTTGCCAATTCAGCCAGGGTCGATCGACCTCTGGGCTATTTTGTGTGTTTTCTAGTTTTGAGCGCTGTTTCAAATAATACTGAATTGCGACTGATTTCTCCGTATTATCACTGGCTGCCGTTTCTTTTCCCAAAAGGTGGTCTACTGACGACCAAATAATTTGTTCGATGTTTCGAGCGTATTTTTCGAGGATGTCGCGGGCGGACAAATCTACATTGGCGTTTGTGCCGGATGTATTAATTTTGACTGCGGAGGCTTCTGTGGGTGCGGCGATTGTTTTTGCCGCTGGCGGCAGGGTAAATTCTTCGAGGTTGACTGCGGCGCGATCGAGTAATGTAACAAAGGAGAGAGGAGTAGAAGGTCGATCGAACTTGGTGTTAAAATTAGTTTCTAGTTTTGGAGTATTGTGGTCGATCAAATTCGATGCCGCAATTGACTGCTGTGCGGTTTTTGCTTCGAGCTGGACGCGGGCTTTTTGGACTAGGATGGCATTGCGGTCGATCGATTTTTTAACTGCGAGGATTGATTCTCCAAATTTATTTCTTTTGAGGGCAACCGGACTCGTCTGAAGCCATGCCATCAATTCCCAAAAACGACGCATCGGCGGCAACTGCGCTTTTTTTGCTGCCGACTCCAAACCGAGATTAAATTTTAACTCTTTTTGGGTAATTTCCCGCCGTTCCGGCCCGCTGTTGGCAATTTCCCAAGTTATGCGACCTTCCAGCATTTCCTGCTGTTCGGGTGTCAAAATATCTAATATCTGATTTTCTCTTCCCACCAATACTAAAGTGCGGGCTGGGATAAAACTGGCAATTCCCTCAACTTTTGGTTGCGGTTTTAGTTCAGTTTTAGCAAGCGGGTGTTCTAAGACGGAAGTTGTTTGATGCTTGGTGATTTGTCCGCTAAAATTGATAGCCGGAGGTAAATCGCTAGCAGTATTTTCCTGATTAATTAACAGCGGGAAGCTGGCTAAAGTTTTCGCAGTTTGCGACGAGTTTAGCAAATTTTCGGCGAGGTGCAAAATTTCGGCGATCGAACTTTCCTCGGAAGTTTCGCCCTGATACCAATTTTGTTGCCCATCGGGATTTTCGTCACCACCAAATTCTTGCAGTTCCGGTAAATCTACTTTTTGACTTGATTCCCGCAACTGTCTGCCTAGCAGTCGGGAACTTTGCACCAGCAAATAAGCTGGATAAAGCAGAATTTGGGTAGCGGTGAGAGTTGTTTCTTTAATTTGACGCCAAGTTCGATCGCAATTGTCAGCGACTTGACGGGACTGTTTCGATATAAAATTTAATAGTCGGCTTTGGTAGGGGCCGTAGTAACCGTTGGACATAAGTTTAATTATTGAATTCAGATTTTTGATTCGCGCCGGAATTGCTGAATATTGCTGTAAAATCAAAGCGAGATCTTAATCGCAGCTTCAAACCCTCTGAAACCTTTATTTCTTCGCGTCCTTTGCGTCGGGGCGGTTCAATCCGATTTTTGATTAATACACAATTCCTATTTTAGCGAAATATGAGCGCTTCTGTGTCACCTGCTAGCAACAATATTTCTGCCACTGTCGAGAAGTTGCGCCGCCTCAGTCAAGTGGAGGTTCAGTCTGGTTGGAGGTACTGCGATTCTGACTCTGCTGTCTCTTCAGTAAATATTTGTAACAGTCCTGTTGCCGAACTTAACAGCAAAGGACATATTGCTTGGCCGTCTGGGAAGCAAGTTTTGTATTTGGGCCAGCAATTGGTAATTCCTGACAATTTGCACGGCTATCCTGTGGTGGGTTTGCGGTTGCTGCTGGGTTTGACTTGGTGGGCAGAAGATGCTCAAATTTTTGTCAACGGCGAGTTAGTCGGACAGGGAGATTTATTTGATTTTGCCGATCGAGTTTTGTTGAGTTCGTCGGCCAATCCCGGAGATGAATTTTTAGTAATTGTGCGGTTGGTAAGTCCGGGTCACGATAACGGTGCTTTAGTGCGATCGATTTGTTTGTACGAATCTGCTGACTCTTCTTGTTTCGATCCGGGTTTTGTGGCTGCCGAATTAGAGATTTTGCAAAATTCGCTGTCCGGTAATCTGGAAAATTTAAATTCCCAATACCTCCCCAATGAAATAATAGCCGATAGCGCAATTCTTGTCAAGGGGGAAATGCTGAAATCTGAGATTGATTTGGCGCTTGGTTTGATTGATTGGTCGGCGGTGTGCGATCGCGAAAAGTTCGATCGCTCGCTGTCTGTTTTGCGGCACAATTTATTGGGATATCTGCGGGCTTTTTCGGGGGAGTTAGATCAGGGAACCGCAGAGGCCGCAGAGAACACAGAGGGAGGAAGAAAAGATGAGGTTTTTGAGGTTGGAGAAAATAGCAAGGCTAAATCTATATATATAGGAGAACCTGGTGATCTGACATCTTTTTCGGGGGATGTAGATGAGGGAACCGCAGAGGGCACAGAGGCCGCAGAGGGAGGAAGAAAAGATGAGGTTTTTGAGGTTGGAGAAAATAGCAATGCTACATCTATATATATAGGAGAAAGTGGTGAACTGACATCTATATACACAGGTAAAATCTATTTGGTAGGCCACGCTCATTTAGACTTAGCTTGGCTGTGGCCTGTCCCGGAAACTTGGGAAGCGGCCAAGCGAACTTTTGAGTCGGTATTGAAATTGCAATCGGAGTTTCCCGATTTAATTTTCTGTCATTCTACTCCGGCGCTTTATGCTTGGATGGAAGAACATCGGCCGGACTTATTTGCAGCGATCAAAAAACAGGTGACGGCGGGTTGTTGGGAAGTTGTCGGGGGGATGTGGGTAGAACCGGATTTAAACTTGATTTCTGCTGAATCAATGGTGCGGCAAGTTTTTTACGGACAGCGTTATGCAAAAGAAAAATTTGGGGAATTGATGCGGGTGGCTTGGCTACCGGATACTTTCGGTTTTGGGTGGCAATTACCTCAGATTTTGCGGCAAGGTGGAGTTGACTATTTTGTGACGCAAAAGTTACGTTGGAATGATACAACGGAATTTCCCCACGGTGCATTTTGGTGGGAAGGGTTAGACGGTACGAAAATATTTAGTATGATGTCTCCTCCAATTGGCGAAAGTATAGAATCTGTGAAAATGGCAAGTTATGCTTTTGACTGGCAAGTTAAGACTGGTTTGCAAGATGCTCTTTGGTTGCCTGGGGTTGGCGACCACGGCGGTGGCCCGACTCGTGATATGTTGGAGGTGGCGAAACGCTGGAAAATGTCGCCTTTTTTCCCGAAGTTGGAGTTTGCAAAAGCGGTTGATTATTTGTCTTTGATTGAGAGTCAGTTTTTGCCGGAAGTTACGACAACTAAGCCAGAAAGTGATGTTGCAGAATCGGACAATCAGGAGAATTTGGGGGCGCGAAAATTGTCAAACTTGTCGGCAATTTCGGGTGCAAATCTTCCCATCTCACAACTCAAAACTCTTCCCGTTTGGAAAGACGAACTTTATTTAGAATTCCACCGGGGCTGCTACACGACTCACGCCGATCAAAAACGCCAAAACCGCCGCTGCGAAGAATTACTCTACCAAGCGGAGTTGCTGTCTTCGCTGGCAACGATTTGTACTGGTGCGGTTTATCCGAAATCTGAGTTAGAATCAGCTTGGAAACAAATTTTGTTTAACCAGTTTCACGATATTTTGCCCGGTTCTGCGATCGCCCAAGTCTACGCCGATGCTAATCTAGCCTTTGCCGAGGTCGATCGCACTTGTCGCGAAATCCTGTCAAAATCTTTGGATGCAATCTCGGCTCAAATTTCTCTCCCTTCGCCTCCGCAGCCCGACGCTCAACCGATTTTGATTTTCAATACTCTCAATTGGGATCGCTCTGAGGTTGTCGCTGTACCGCTTCCCGATGCCGCTGATTCAGCTTGGCAAATATACGATTTTTCCCGACGGCGATTGGCTTCGCAGATTGTCAGGGGCGATCGACCGCAATCGCAATCTACACTGTTATTCTGGGCAAATAATCTCCCCGCCGTTGGCTACCAGGTGTTTTGGCTGTGTCGCGAAGACGCTCAAACTGTGGATAATGCGTCCGCGAGTCCAGAAACTGAAAAAAAGATAGAGTTATCGAAACTTACATACGGTATATCACAAAAAAACACACCTTGTCAAGAAACGCATTTTGCAACCGCAGAAATGGTGTTAGAAAATGAATTTATTCGGGCAATAGTAGACGGCAAAACTGGGGATTTATCGAGCATTTGGGATAAAGTAAATAACCGAGAAGTCCTGAATGCAGCCGGTGGCAATCAACTGCAAGCATTTCAAGACAGCGGCCAATATTGGGATGCTTGGAACATCGATCCAAATTATGAAAAACATCTGTTACCCGCGCCGATACTGAAAGATATTTCTTGGGTAGAGGAGGGGGAATTGCGACAGAGTTTGCGCGTAGTCCGACAAATTGGCAAATCGGAGTTTTGCCAAGATTATATAGTAGAAATAGGTTCGCCGCTGCTGAAAATCAAGACAGTTGCAGATTGGCAAGAAAAGCACGTTTTAGTAAAAGCAGCCTTTGGGTTAAATGTAGAAGCAGATTTTGCAACTTGCGAAATTCCCGGCGGTGCGATTCAGCGCACCACCAAGCCGCAAACATCCGCCGAAAAAGCCAAATGGGAAGTGCCCATTTTGCGCTGGACTGATATCAGCAATGACGGTTTTGGAGTGAGTTTGCTCAATGATTGCAAATACGGTTGCGACCTTCAACCAAATCAAATTCGGCTGACATTGCTTCGGGGTTCGACTTGGCCTGATGAACAAGCAGATTTAGGAGTTTCGGAATTTACTTGTGCAGTCTATCCCCACAGCGGAAATTGGCAAGAGGCGGGCACAGTTCGGCGCGGGTACGAGTTGAATTTGCCGCTGTTAGTAAAGGTGTTGCCGCAGTTGGGAGAAAATCGAAACAAGAGTTTACCTGCAGTGGGGAAGTTTTTGGATTTGTCTGCCGACAATTTAGTTTTGATGGCTTTCAAACAATCGGAAGACGATTCTAATGTCTGGATTTTGCGGTGTTGCGAATGTCATGGTGAAGAGGCAAATTTGGAATTAAAGAGCGATTTGGGTTTGGCGATTAGCCAGCCTGTCGATTTATTAGAACAACCCATAAATTTGCCCCAGAATTCAGACGATGGGAGAAGTTTCAGAATATCGCCGTGGAAAATAGCGAGTTTTGCAGTCAATTTATCCTAAATAGTCTTATCCTAAATAGTCGTGGACGCATCAACTAATTATGTACGGTAGGCAGCGTGCACTCTACCGCTACCAATTGAGAATAGTACCCCATCGCAAATTTATCCAACCTTTTGAGGCTTTGCGAACTTAGTCCGAACAAAATTTGCCAACCTGCGCCAATTAGCCCTCACAACTTTCTTCTGATCTAAAATATGCAAAATTACGAATGCTAAAAACGTGTAGCCAAGCCAAAAATGCAAACTCCTTCCCAGATCAACCATTGCGGAATTCTGCGGAAACATATCCGGCAAAATAATTCCGAAAAATTTCACATTGTTACTTTTGTAAGAGTTAGAAAGTAAGAAACCAGCAACCGGAACTAGCCACATAAAAACGTACAAAGTTGCGTGCAGAGCAAAATTTGTGTACCATTCCTTCGTAAACTTTGGCAGGCGTTTCGTATATTTTTTCCACCATACGCGCAGCAGAGTTAAAATCCGCCAAGTCAGCAAAGCCATTGTCAGCACTCCTACGGATTTGTGAAAATCGTAAAGGGGGCCTCGAATAGACAATTCTCCTGGCAATTGAGCCATAAACGTACCGCTAATAAACAGAAATAAATAGCAAGCTGACATTACCCAGTGTAAAGACATCAGTTGTTTGAACGCAGAATTAAGTCGGGGTTTCGCAGCGGGTTTTAGGGTAGTCACTCTTTCTTACCTCCTTAGCGTTTGCTGGACAAGATTAAGTATAAACTATAGGACTAAAGCTCGTGGTCGATTGTGCATTATAAGATTTACTTAACTTAAGTATTATAAATATTTATTAAACAGTCTAATTAATTAGATTCACGATCGTCATTCCCAACACAAAACATCGTACTTGGGTCGATCGTCTCCCAAGCAGTTTTCAGGTCGATTATCCCCAAAGCCACCGCACTCATCTGACCCGACAATTGCAACCGCCGCCCGGTTCATCCGCAGCCCCGGCAAATATCCCAAACCGAATCCGAAGTAAGTCAATCCCAATACTAGGTATTTGAGTGTTATCATATATACTTAAAACCATTGATTGTCGGTTTTTTTTTATTGTCTAGGATGCTAAAAGTACAGACCGGGTAATTGTAGCTAAACCTGCTGGCATTGCAACTAGCGGGAAATATCGTCTGCAGACCGTGTACCAGCTACAAACAAACACAGTGGTTGGATGGGGAAGCGAAAACCAGCACGCTGGACAAGTGGTATTTTTGTTACAACTTGTAACTTTTTTCAAACAACAGGTTTAATTTAGTTTCACAAAAAAGTTAAATTCCAGAAAGTAAAATTAATTACAGTCGAGTTAAGCTAAAAGTGTTTGCTAAAAAAAGTAATTCCAGCAACCCCGAAACCAACTATTCTCACTTGATCGACACGGACGGCGACTTCGCGACAGCAAAACTTTCGTGCAGCCAACAAGTCGAACAAGATTGGTATGGAACTCTCTACGATAATTTTCCGGGCATTTACTTCGTTCTAGACGCTTTGGGAAGAGTTTTTTCGCTCAATCAATTCGGCGCGTCTCGCCTCGCCTACAAATCGCAGGAATTAATTTGTCATTCAATTTTTAACATATTTTACTGCCAAGAGCAAGGCAAAATGCAGGCAGAATTTGCTGGATTGGCCCAGCCGGAAAACGGTACGCCAATTACAAAAATTGCCTGTTGGGAAGGCTGCTTGACTTGCAAAGACGGCAAGATTATTAAGGTAAAAGCAACAGCGCGCGCAATGCCGGCGGTAGATTGGAAAATAGATGAAAATACCAAGGGTCGCTCACTTGCCAATTTCCAACGACCGGCTGTACTGTTAGTTTGCGAAGAAATTAAGGCCACTTCGCAGTCACCCATGCCGCCCAACCAGAGAGGAAATTGGCGCAGTCCAACTTTAGCGATCGCAAAATTAGCCAAAAGTCAACTTAAAGAACGCCACAATATAGAAGATTTCATCCGCGAAGTAACAGAAACCGCTGTCAGTATTGTCAACTGCGATCGAGCCAGTATTTGGCTATACGGCGAAGACAAAACACAGCTTCACTGCATCGACCTTTACGAACAAAATACTAGACTCCATTCCGTACAAATAATCATCACAGCCGCAGACTGTCCGGCATATTTTCAAGCTCTAAAATCTGCAAGTGTGATCGCTACTGTGGCAGCAGAAAATGACCCCAGAACGCGAGAACTTGTGGGCCTTTATTTGCTCGATCAGGACACGACTTCCCTTTTAAACGTACCGATTATGCTAGCAGGTCAAAGGTTGGGAATAGTCAGCGCCGAACGCCAGGGTTCCCACGGTGATTGGACGGAAGAAGAACACGAATTTACCCAAATATTAGCAGATTTTGTCTCCTCAAGTTTGTCAGCTAGCGAAAAGTTAAAATTAGAAGCAATGCGGCACGAACAGCAGCAAAACTTGCTGGCCCAATACTACGATCAACTAGAAGAAAGAGTAGAAAGACGCACTGCTGAACTCAAAAAAGCTAACCACAAGCTGCAAAAAGAAATAATTAAAAGAAAACAAGCAGAAGCCGAACTACGCCTGCAGCAACAAGAACAGCAAATAATTTTTGATTCCGTGCCAGCGATGATTTGGCTCAAAGATACCGAAAGTCGCCTGCTGCGAATTAATCAAGCCGCCGCTGCATCGAGAGGTTTGCCGGCCGCTCAATTAGAAGGTAAATCTTTTTATGAAATCTATCCAGACGAAGCAGAGCAATATTATTTAGAAGATTTGGAAGTAATCAATTCCGGCGTTCCCAAGCAGGGCCAAGTCGAACTACTACCAACAGCATCGGGTCAAAAATGCTGGGTGCGGACAGATAAAATACCTTACCGGGATGAAACAGGTAACGTCGCTGGCGTAATCGTGTTTGCAGTAGATATAACTGATTTAATTAAAGTCGAAAAAGAACTGCGAGAATATCGCGATCGCCTCGCCGAAAAAGTCGAGAAACGTACTGCTATGTACAGGCAAGCCATGACCGCTTTGTACTCTGCCAATACGCAATTGCAACAGTTAATTAACAACAGCTATTCTGCCACCGAAAATGGCAGCCGCCACTCAGCATCGCGATTGCTCGAATGCGAAGCTTATTTTGAAGCAGTTGCCGTGGCTGACCGCGACACAATTTTGAGCGTTAGCAGTAATTTTGCCCAACTTTTCGGTTACGAACCTGCGGAAATGGTGGGAATGAGCTTGCTGGAACTACTGTCGCCGAAATCATACAAACAGGCGCCGCAAATGATTTCTGCAGCCAGTAATACAGTCTGTGAAACTGTTTTTCTCAAGCGAGATGGAACTGCTTTCCCCGCTGACGTTCGCAGCAAATTTGTATTTTGGGAAGGTCGTTTAGTACAGGTGAAAGCAGTCCGAGACCTCACGGAACGAAAATTGACCGCAGCAGAATTAGAGCGATCGCGCTCTCTGCTGCACGCTACCTTAGAAGCAACCGCCGACGGCATTCTCGCCGTTACTACGGCCGGAGAAATGATTAGCTATAACGAAAAATTAGTTCAAATGTGGGGAATTTATGAAGAAGTTAGAAATTCAATGGATAGAACGCTGCGGCTGGCATTTCTCACTAAGCAAGTGAAAGATCCGAGAGCTTTTTTGCAGAGAGTTAAAGAATTTTATAGTGATGCGGAGTCGGAAGGTTGCGATATTCTAGAATTTAAAGACGGCCGCACTTTTGAGCGCTACACGCAGCCAATTCGAGTCGGACAAAATATTATTGGCAGGGTGTGGCGCTTCCGCGATATTACCTCTCGCGAAAAGGTGACGGCAATGTTGGGAGATTCTCAAAGACGCTTTCGGGCAATTTTTGATTCTTCTTTCCAATTTGTGAGCTTATTGAAACCGGACGGCACTCTGCTGGAAGCTAACCAAACTTCTCTGGATTTTGCGGGAATTAAGCTACGGGATGTGGCAAATAAACCGTTTTGGCTGTTGCCTTGGTGGGGAGATTCTGAGGAAGTTCAGGAACAGTTGCAAGAGGCGATTTCTCGATCGGCAAAAGGTGAATTTGTCCGCTATGAAGTGGAAGTTCAAGGTGTAAGTCGGACGGCAACTGTTGATTTTTCTCTCAAACCTGTCGCGGATGAAACGGGCAAAATAGTATTGTTGCTGCCGGAAGGTCGGGACATTACTAAAAGTAAGCAAGCCCAAGTCGCGCTGCGGCAACAAATAGAACGGGAACGCCTGATCGGGCAGATTCAATCGCGCATCCGTTCTTCTCTGGATCTCCAAGATATTCTCAACACTACAGTAGCGGAAGTGCGGGAGTTTTTGGCAACTGATCGCGTGCTGGTTTTCCGCTTCCGACCCGACTGGAACGGAGATGTGGTGGTGGAGTCGGTTGCAGAAGGATGGATTCCACTGAAGGGGATGGGAATTGATGATTGCTGTTTTGCCAATACTTACATCGGACAGTATTTAAAGGGTCGCATTCGCGCCATAGAAGATATTCATGCTTCTAATTTGAGCGAGTGTCACCTTAAATTTTTGGAGACTTGTCAGGTGAAGGCAAATTTGGTGGTGCCGATTGTCCAGCAGGGAATAGAACCTAGGGAAGGTAACAGTTCTTGTCAAGTGCCGAAGTTGTGGGGTTTACTGATTGCCCACCACTGTTCGGGACCCCGCCAGTGGCAGCAGTTTGATGTGGATTTGCTGAGTCAGTTGGGCACTCAAGTGGCGATCGCGATCGAACAATCTTTACTTTACCAGCAGTTAGCTGCGGCCAACCAGCGGTTGGACGGGTTGGCGAATTTGGACAGTCTAACTCAACTAGCTAACCGCCGCCGTTTTGACGAGGTGATCAACCGAGAATGGGAGCAGTCGAGCTCTTCGGAACCGCTATCTTTGATTCTGTGCGACATTGACTGTTTTAAACTTTACAACGACAATTACGGCCATCAAGCCGGGGATGCTTGTTTGCAGCAAGTGGCGCGGGCGATCGGGGATGCTTGCACAAACGCACCCGCAGAACGCCTCTATTTGGCTGCTAGGTACGGCGGCGAGGAATTTGCGGTAATTTTGCCAAATACAGATGTCATGGCTGCACAGGCGGTTGCGGAGGGAATCCGCAGCCGCGTCAAAGCTTTGGCAATTCCCCACATCAAGTCTGTTGTCGGCGATTGTGTGACTCTCAGCTTGGGAGTTGCGGCAGTTTCGCCAAGTCAAAATTCCCCGAAAATGTTGATTGAAGCGGCGGATAAGGCATTGTATCGAGCTAAGTCTGGCGGGCGCGATCGAGTGGCAATTAGTGAGTAATCAGGTTATTTTAGATTTTAGATTTTAGATTTTAGATTTTAGATTGGGGAATTACTGATGAAGCTGCTGGTTTGGAGCTTGTCTACAGTTGCATTCTTTTTTGAAACTGGTATTACTAAAAAAGTGATCGCCCTAACTGGCATAAAGTTAGTGCGATCGCGGTACTATGAATCAGCTATTTATCTATCAGACTCGGCGCGGAATTTTTACGCATTTCCACGAAGATTGTTACAAGACTTCACAGAAAGAGGGGAAGAGTAAGAGAGGCGGAAATTTTTCCTTCTAATAACCGTCAACAGTCAACAGTCAACCGTCAACTGACAAAAGTTTTTGAAACACCTTATACATATCCTCAGCCAACTTTTTAGGATTCCACAAAGGTGCGAGATGTTCTGGCTGCTTAGATTTTACTAAATGCTCTTTCACCGAATTTCTGAAACCAGCATCGCGGCCAAACTTAACTCCCCACTGCGTGTATTCTTCCCAAGTCCACGCCGCACCAACATCAACATTTGCACTTTTGAGAAAAGCGTAACCCATGCGCGAAAGATATTGGTCGCCGGATCGAGTTACCACTGGCAAATTCGCCCACAAAGCCTCTAAATTGTGAGTCCCCCCATTGTAAGGATAGGAATCTAAAAGCACGTCGGCTACATAATAAATAGCCCGGTGTTCTTCTTCACTTCTGGTTTGCCCTATAAACTTAATCCGACCAAAATCTACTCCCTGAATTTCGCATTCTTGGCGGTAAGTGCTGTGAATAACGTCGGGGTCGCCTTGACCTTTGCGGATTAACACACTATCTGGTACTTGCTTAAGGATTGTAACTTGAGCTCGTACCATTTCGGGATTCGTTTTTCTCCCTGGCGAAACGCACAGATAAGTCATCTGATCTAAGCCAATTCCGAGAGCATTTCTAATCGCCTCTCGATTGACAGGAATGCTTTGCAGTGCGCCAATTGCTACCGAACAAGCAGGCAATCTTACTAACTGTTCTAAGTAATTTTTTTCAACACCAGGGGGGTGAGTGTGTTCGTCGCATAGAAAGTAGTGATTATCTGAAATGTAGGGTGCGTCAAATCCCAGCCAAGAAACGCAAATACCCGCAGGATATTGATACAGCACTTCGACATTTGTGGGTACAGTCATCGAGTCTAAGTCTATCAAAACATCCAAGTTGTCTTGCGCTACTTCGGCGAAGATTTCACCGCCATCAGCAAAGCCGTTTGGATATTTTTTAGGCCAGTAAAACTTGCCCGCCATGTCTTCAAACCGCTGCGTAACCTCATCTCGGTGGAGTTTCCCAGTGACGTAAAGGTGAACGTGGGGGGTGATGTGGCTTAATTCGCGAATTAAAGCTTCGCTGCACCAGCCTACTGAGTGGCGGCGGAAGTGTTTGGAAAGGAAGCCGATTTTTAAAGGGCGCTGTTCTTTTGTTTGATAATTGGCTAGGTTGCTTCTGTTGATTTCCTGGCGCTTAGGGACGGCTTTTTGGTAGTATTCTTTGGCAATGAGTCGATAAAAACTGGCATTTTTTTCGCGGTTGTCTCGCAGGTGAGAAACTGCAAACAGGAAGATTTCGTAGAGCAGTTTTAGTTCGATTACGCTAAAGGTTTCGACCTTTTCGTAACATAGTTTTTCGATTTCTTCGAGTTTTTGAATTGCCTGTTGGCTGACACCTGATTGCAGGTAGGAAAAGACGTAGGCTGTAGCTGACATGATTGGGGCATTTTCGCCGCAGTTTTCGCAGTATTTGTCAGCTATGCTACGGGCTCCGGCGAGGTTGGTGGAATGGCTTAGCAAGTCGCACAATTGTTGGTAGGCTTCGCTATATTTGGAGTTGCATTGGATCGCCTTTTCAAAATTGGCGATCGCCTCCAACGGCTTATCTTGTTTCTGAATGTGTCCCATCCGGCAGTAAACCTCTGCCCAACTCGGTTTTAATGCCAGGGCTTGCTGATAGCTTACTAAAGCTTCTTCCAGCCGCCCCTGCATGGAAAAACAACTGCCGAGGTTAGCGTGAACTTCCGGCCAATCGGGCTTGATTTTCAGAGTATTTTGGTAATTGGTAATCGCTTCTTCGTACTTGTTTTGCTGTAAAAAAGAATTGGCTATATTGAAGTGCAAAACTTCTAAATGTGGCTTTAAAGCTACAGCTTTCTGATAGTAAGCGATGGCGGCGTCGAGATTGCCTTGTTGCGATCGCGCGCTGCCGATGTTACCGTAGGCTTCTGCCCAATCCGGTTTAATGGCGATCGCTTTTTCGTAGCATTCGATGGCTTCATCGCGCTTTCCTTGGCCCAAAAGTCGATTACCTAAGTTAAAGTGGAAGTCTGCACCGACTAGCTGCGGGTTGAGTTCGGATGTTCTTTTAAAACAGGCGATCGCTGCTTCGATGTTGCCGTGTTTCTGATATACTTTCCCTAAGTTCCAGTGAGCGCCCGCTAAATCGGGACTGAGGGCAATGGCTTGCTGGTAATGGGCGATCGCTTCTTCCAAACGCCCCATTTTGAAATACATACTGCCGATATTGGCGCGCACTTCCGCAAAATTTGGCTGCAATTCTAGGGCTTGAGAATACGATCGAATTGCAGCTTCTGTTTTGCCTACTGCTTGCAAAGCATTCCCTAAAGTTACGTAAGCATGGATGAAATCCGGTCGAATTTTTAGGGCTTGCTGACAAGCTGCGATCGCCTCTTTAATTTTACCTTGAACTAAAAACTGTTCTGCCAGTTCTTTGTAGGGTTCTACTTCTTGAAAATTGGCAACTTGTCCGCTATCTGGAACATTAAGCGAGGTAACTTGTTCTGAAAGTTGGGCGGGGTTTGTAAAGGGAGTATTTAAAGTTTCAGTGGTGGGCGCTGGCGGCAAATTGATGCTCGAAGGCTGCAAGCCGTAGCCTTCATCTTTGTTGACAGATACTGGTTGCGCTTCGCCTGATTCTGTTTCTAATTCGATAAAGTTGCTGTCGGTAGTTTGCCGCTCTTTTTGTGCGATTAAACTCGATAGTTTCTCAGCAGCGCTGGCATCTCCCGGTTGTAGACGCAGCACTTTTTGATAGCACGCAATGGCTGCATCTAACTTTTCTTGCTGCTGCAAAACGCTGCCCAGCATCATATTAACCGAACACAATTGAGGATTTATTAGCAGAGCTTTCTGGTAATAATTGGCCGCCTGTTCTAATTGTCCTAACTTGTAATACATACTGCCGAGATTCGCGCTAGCTTCAGCAAATTTCGGCTGAATTTCTAAAGCTTGCAAGTAAGATTGAATTGCAATTTCCAGCTTTCCTTGACTGTGCAGGGCATTTCCCATCGTCAAGTAAGCGGCAGCAAAATTAGGTTTGAATTTAAGAGCAAGATTGCAAGAGGCGATCGCCTTTTCAAATTCTCCTTGCAAAACATAAACTTCCGCCAACTTTTTATGAACTTCCGCATCTCCTGGATTTAACTCTAAAGCTTTCTGATAATTCTCGATAGCGCCACCGAGATCACCTGCATCTTTCAGCCGATTTCCCTTTACAAAATATGCTTGAGCTGATTCTAAATCCACCAACGACTCCGTTATCATTTGCTCTGCCACTCTTACAGGTTTTACACTAATAATATTCAACCATTTTACCCACTGTCGGGATCGCACAGACCAAGTACACCCTCGATTTATATATTCTACCTGCTGTCTCAGATGATTTTCAGCAGTTGCGCCACCCGCACCCGTGTCCTCATTTAAAACTCCAACTACGGCTTCTAAAAACCGCCTTGTATATCCCTCCCAATCTGCGCTGCCCGCCCGCTTCCAATTAGTTATCGATGCAAAATTTTTCACCCCTGACATTGAAACTAGACGGGCAAATCCAGCAGTTGTTTCCGGCAAAGCTGCTAATTCACTCGTCACAATCCGGCAACCGCAGGCCATCGCCTCCATCACGGCAATAGATGAGGTTTCCAAATAGGTATTCGGGTAAGCTAAAACCGCGACTGAACGCAGTTGCCGGACGAGTTCGGGTTGCGGTAAGGAACCGACGTACTCGACGCCTTCTGTTTCCTGGCACTGGCGGTAAAGTTGACCGAAAAAAAGCTTGTTATCATTGTCATCTATTTGGTGTACTTTCATGCTTGAAAATACTTTTAATCTGGTTCCTGGGACAGCTTGACGAATTTCGGGATCGAGAAAGCTGATTTTCATTGTGGCAATTATCCACCGATTTGTGAACTATATTTTTTTTATTTAACCGCAGAGGACGCAGAGGGCGGAGAGAAAAAAGAGAGAAGTTCCCACTTGAAATAATTTGCGAGTTTCCTCTCTTCTTCTTCTTCCTCTCTGCGTTCTCTGCGCTCTCTGCGGTTAAATAAATCCATAATAAATGGTATAATCTTAAAACTATTAAGGAGTACCGAACATGACCACAGAACAAGATCCCGTAAAATTGATGAAACAGCAAGTCGGCTTTGCTGCAGCCGATCGCGTAAAATCTGGTATGATTGTCGGACTCGGCACCGGGTCAACTACAGCTTATACTATTCAAGCATTGGGCGATCGCATAAAATCAGGTGAACTCAAAGATATCAAGGGAGTGCCGACATCTTTTCAATCAGAAGTATTAGCCAAACAGTACGGAGTTCCGCTGGCAACACTAGATGAAATCGACAGAATTGATGTTGCTATTGACGGCGCTGATGAAGTAGATCCTCACCTCAACTTAATTAAAGGTGGTGGCGCAGCCCACACCCGCGAAAAAGTAGTCGATTACCTCGCAGCTCAGTTTATTGTAGTAGTTGACAGTTCCAAAATGGTAGATAAATTGGGTTCAACTTTTCGCGTACCCATCGAAGTTATACCGATGGCATTAACACCAGTGATGCGCGCCATTGAAAAATTGGGCGGCAAACCCGAACTCCGCATGGGCGTGAAAAAAGCAGGCCCGGTAATTACCGATCAAGGTAATATGGTAATCGATGTCAAATTTGATGACATTGCCAACCCCGGAGAAATGGAAAAAACCTTGAATAACATTCCCGGTGTGTTAGAAAATGGTTTGTTTGTAGACTGTACAGATTTGGTTTTAGTCGGCGAAATCCAAGACGGAAAACCCGTAGTACGGGAGATTTCTAAATAGTCAAAACTGCCCACTGGTGGTCAAAAACTCTTTGTGGAACAGGCATCTTGCCTGTTCAGGAGAATGCTGCAAGAACTCTTTGTAGAACAGGCATCTTGCCTGTTCAGGAGAACGCTGGAATATGGGATTTACCACCCGCAAAAATACCAAAAACAAGGTTTCTTACCCTTTAGCAACCGCCAACACTATTAAGAAGTTCTTAATCAGTAAAACCAGTGCGATTGTTACATCTTCCTTCTCCCTTCTTCCTGACATCCGTTACATCCGTTACATCCCGTACATTGCTCGTTGCCGAACTTCCTTCTTCCTGACATCCGTTACATCCGTTACATCCCGTACATTGCTCGTTGCCGAACTTCCTTCTGCTATAGCTTTGACTTTAATTATGATGATGCAATATCGCAGATTCGGTCGCACAGAATTATCCATGCCTGTCTTTTCCTGCGGCGGCATGAGATATCATTACAAATGGCAAGACGTGCCAGCCAATGAAATTCCACCAGCCAACCAACAAAATCTAGAAGCGACGATTAGCTACTCGATTGAATGCGGCATAAATCACATAGAAACTGCTCGCGGTTACGGCACTTCCGAAATGCAGTTGGGGCGAATTTTGCCGAACTTTCCCCGTGAAAAGTTGATAGTGCAAACGAAAGTTAATCCCCAACCAAACTCCCAAGAGTTTCGCGAAGAATTTGATAAATCCTTAGCTTATTTGCAACTGGAATACGTCGATTTACTGTCGCTACACGGCATTAATACATGGGAATTGCTAGAGGATTCTATGCGTCCGGGCGGCTGCATGGATGTGGCGAGAAAGTTGCAAGCAGAAGGCAAAGTTAGGTTTATTGGTTTTTCCACTCACGGCCCGACGGATGTGATTGTCAAAACAATTGAAACTAATCAATTTGATTATCTTAACTTGCACTGGTACTACATCAATCAAAGTAATTGGCAGGCTATAGAAGCTGCTAAACGTCACGATATGGGCGTTTTTATTATCAGTCCTTCCGACAAAGGCGGTCAACTTTACAGCCCGCCGCAAAAATTGGTAGATTTGTGCTATCCGCTGAGTCCGATGGTGTTTAATGATTTGTTTTGTTTGTCGCATCCGCAAGTACATACTTTAAGTTTGGGCGCCGCCAAACCTGAAGATTTTAACGAGCATCTTAAAGCTGTAGAATTGTTAGATAGAGCCGATGAAATTTTGCCACCGATATTAGAAAAATTAGAAAAAGCAGCAATTGATAAATTAGGAGAAGATTGGTTTAAGACTTGGCACGTCGGTTTACCAAGTATCGAAAATACTCCCGGAGGTATTAATATTTATGTAATTCTGTGGCTGTGGAATTTGGCGCAGGCTTACGATACGATCGACTATTGCAAGATGCGCTACAACCTTTTAGGTAATGGGGGCCACTGGTTCCCCGGCCAAAAAGCCGATCGCCTCGATGAATTAGACTTGCGTCGCTCTCTCGCCCACAGTCCCCACGCTGCTAAAATTCCCGGTATTCTCCAAGCAGCCGATCGGCTTTTTGGAGGCGAAGCCATCCAACGCTTGTCCCAAGAATAATCGCAAAAAAACCCGGTTTCGAGACAGAAACCGGGTTGGTGAACCGGAGCACGTGAGTTAGTTACGCGCATACAATTAGCCTATACTTGAGGAACTCTCACAACCATCGCCCATCCGTCTCATCCATTCGGGCGATACAACTTTTTTTCTCAACTCACTCCCATTTTGCTTTAATCTGAGATAAAACAGTTAATAATTCACTTAGGTACTTTTTATGACTCTCAAACGCCGAGATTTCTTATATTTGCTGACGGCCAGCGTCGGAGCTATTACCGCAGGTGCTTGCCAAGCGTCAGGAAATAATGTACCGCAAGCAAGTCCCATTGCAGAAAGCCCAAAAATAGCCCAAACCCCCGGCCCTTTTACACTGCCGCCTTTGCCCTACGAATACAATGCTTTAGAACCGCACATCGATGCGCGGACAATGCAATTTCACCACGACAAACACCATGCCGCCTACGTTAAAAACCTCAATGATGCTGTCAGCAAATACCCGCAACTCAAAAATATCACTGCGGAAAATATGCTGCGAGATTTGAGCAAAGTTCCTGAAGATATTCGCACAACCGTCCGTAACAATGGCGGCGGACACTTAAATCACAGTATGTTTTGGGAAATCATGAGTCCCAAAGGTGGCGGCGAACCGACAGGGGCAATTGCAACAGCAATTCAGCAAAATTTCGGCAGTGTTGACGATTTTAAAGCAAAATTTAACGATGCCGGCGCCAAGCGTTTTGGCAGCGGTTGGGTTTGGCTAGTCCGCAATAAAGCTGGCAAACTTGAGATTACAACTACGGCAAATCAAGACACTCCTTTGATAGATGGCAACTATCCAATTATGGGTAACGATGTTTGGGAACACGCTTATTATCTCAAATACCAAAATTTGCGCGCCGACTACTTAAAAGCTTGGTGGAATGTTGTTAATTGGGCGGAAATTAACAAGCGCTACGAAAAGGCGATCGGGTAGTTTTCAATTAGATGAAATACAGGACACGGCAGATGAAATACAGGACACCGCAGTGCCGTGTCCCTACTAGCGAACGGGACGCTCGAACTGCTGTACAACTTTCCGCAAGTAAACGCAGTGCCGCGCCCCCTGACTCGTCGGCGTTGTGAATGCTTCGACTGACTCAACTGTGCCGCCCAAATGCTCGATCGCCCTTTGCAACTCCGTCTCTTCCTCCACCGTCCAATTCCCTCGGTAAAGTACAGCCAAACCGCCATTTTTTAGCAGAGGCAGCGCGCATTTAGCGCAGAGAGGAGCTGCTCCCACTGCTCGGAGAACGGCTAAATCATAAGCTTGTTTGTGCTGCGGCTGTCGGGCAATTTCATCGGATCTGCCCAACAAAGTCGCCGCATTTTCTATCCCTAAAGATGGCACAACTGTTGCCAAAAAATCAATTTTCTTGCGAGTAGAATCGAGCAAAGTAACTGATAGTTCCGGCAGGGCGATCGCGATCGGTAGACCCGGAAAACCCCCACCAGTCCCAATGTCGATCGCTTTCTGAACCGACTCGGCGCCTAATTCGGGATTTTCCGCCGAATTATGATTAGCTGGCAGCAGTCTCGCAATTCCCCGCAGAGAATCCCACAAATGTTTTTCCCAAAACTCCATCGGCTCAGTAATTCGAGTTAAATTCAAGGAGCGATTTCCCTCGACTATTAACTCATAAAGTCGCTGAAATTGTTGTTGCTGCGACTCATCCGGCTGCCAATTCAGCGTTTTTTGCCACAAGTCGTTCATCTGGGGCAACATAGGCATTGTAATCTGATTCATCTTCTATTCCCACTCTTTTGTAAGCTCTGCAAATTCTCTGTACTTAAAAATGCTTCATAATGCGGTAGACCCACCCGCACTAACTAATGACTAATGACTAATGACTAACAAAACTCGTTTCCTTAGCTTCTAATTTAGCCCGATCGACCTCCTGCAAATCCCCGTGGTCTAAAGTCCAAAATTTATCGGCTACACCCAACAAATCGCTAGCATCGTGAGTAACAATCAACAAAGTCCAGTGACTTTTCAACTTACTCAACAAGCTTACCAACTGCCGTCGCATCGACCAATCCAAACCCGCCGTCGGTTCGTCCAAAAGTAGCAAATGTGGCTGCCGAATTAGCTGCACCGCCAGGGCTACCCTGCGCTGTTGTCCGCCGCTCAAAGCGTGGGGGGAAGCGCGCAGAGGCAAATGTCCTAGTCCCACCTCTGCCATTGCTGAGTTAATTTGTTCTTGTCCCAATTCAGGATGACCCAACCGCAATTCTTCTAAAATTGTGCCTCCGCAAAAATGCCTTTCTGGAAACTGGAACACTAAACCTCCTAACTGTTGCAAGTGTTCTGGTGTTAATTCTTGTTCCCGCCAACGGATGTCGCCGCTAGTTTTTTCCGCTAAACCTGCTAATATTTCTAATAGCGTACTTTTGCCAGAACCGCTGCGACCCACAATCAGCCCCATTTGCTGCGAGGGCAGTTCTAAGTTAATATTTTTCAGAATAGGATTCGGACAGGCGGTAGGATGATATACTAAGTTTTTTAGATAAAGCATTAACGGCAGTTGTTAGTTAGCAGTTGGCAGTTGTTAGTTGGCAGTTGGCAGTTGGCAGTTGTTAACAGTCAACAGTCAACAATCATAAAAATAGTTATTGTTGGATCGGGGAACTTCTGGTTGTGCTATTGATAGTTAAGGCTGTTTTTGGCTGGGGCCGATCGCACACAATTATTTTACATAAATCTTTACAAAATTTTCCTTTTTTTTCAGGATTGGCGTTTGATTTTTTTGTTGTTTCATGGTATACTTTAACAATGGAAATCTGTCGTTTAATATATTACAAGTCACACTTCCATTATTAAAATATACCTCAACAACCACAAAAAATCAAGCAAATTTCGCTCTTTTTTTGGTCGCGGCCCGAAAGCCTGAAAATTTAACTCTCTTGTTTCTAGTTTACAGTATATTACATTGAGAGAATTGACGATGACGAAAACCCCTTTAGCATCGCTGGGCAAGCAAATGTTAAGTTCTAAACAGACAGTGCGGGCGATCGCCTGTGCAGGAGCGATCGCCCTCAGCATCTGCATTAACTCAGCAGTAGCGGGCGATCCCTTTCGCAGCAGCAACCAGCAGGCGATCGGGCCCAACACCGAAACCGTATTCAAAACAATGTTTCAGCAAGGAAACTACAAACAAGCAAAAGCACAAGTTCAACAAGCACTATCAGCCGAACCAAACGAACCGCTAGCCTATGCGATGGCAGCCTCCCTATCATACATCGAGCAGGACTTAAGCTCGATGAATTCCTACGCACAAAAAACCCGCGAAGTCGGCGAAAAATTGACTAAAACCAATCCCTTGCGCGGCAATATTTACACAGCCGTCGGCCACTTTTTAGAAGGGGCGAACATTATAGCAAAAGAAGGAACAGCCAAAGGCGCGCCCCAAGCTTTGAGTAAATTGCGAGTAGTATTTCAATACCTAGAGGCTGCAGAAAAAATAGCCCCCAATGACCCCGAACTCAACTTAATCAAAGGCTACATGGACTTAATGCTAGCCAAAAACCTGCCCTTTTCCAACCCCAACGAAGCAATTCAAAGACTCGAACAAAAAGCCTCTCCGCGCTACTTAGCTTATCGCGGCATGGCAGTAGGCTATCGAGACTTGAAAAAGTACGATCGCGCTTTAGAGTTTGCCAACAAATCCCTAGCCGAAACCCCCAATAATCCAGAAATTCTCTATCTAAAAGCACAAATATTGTTTTCCCAATCCCAGGGTAAAGACAGCAACAAAACCTTACTTGAAGAAGCCCGAAAAAACTTCGACGCAGCCTTAGCAAAACCCGACCAACTGCCGCGCAGTTTAGTAGCCGAAATCTTCTTTCAACAGTGCAGAACCCGCAACCGTCTAGACAGCCAATCTCGCGACTGCGACCCGATGCGCGATAAAATTAGAGATGCAGATGGAGTCTGGGGGCCGGCGGCCTTACCACCACTATAAAAACAAAAAAAACGATGCAAGTAGAGTTTCGCGAGTTTAACCCCTTTGACCTCTGGATTTGGCTGAAGTTCAGCAACGTACCTTCAAACGGTGAAAAACAGTATGTTGAAGAAGTGTTTGACTCTTGGTTTTTCTTGGGAAAACTGGGAGGATTTAATGCGGAAAATTTGCAAGTTCAAGATGAAGGCTTAGACATCAGTGATATGAATTACGATGTTAATCTAGCCGACCAAAGCATGATGGCTTTGATGCACAATATGGGAGAAATGGAGTATCAAGGTTCTTGGGCTCGCTGCTGGTTTGATTTGGGCACTAGCGATGCAATTGGCCTCGATGTTTTAATTAATGTTTTCCAGCAACTAAGCAAAGAATTCGTAACGATTGAAAAACTAATTATCGGCGGTGAAAATATAGACTGGCCAATTGAAAATAGAAGCAGCAGGGAGGGTTTTGCTAGCGATAATTAAACGTGGGCATCACACGGATGACACGGATACAGAGATAATATAGTCCTGGACGCACCGGTAATCAGAAACCGGGTTTTTCCCTTGAATACTTTGTTACAACCCTTGAAGGGCCAAAAACCCGGTTTCTTTAGTTTGATGCTTAATGATTAATGACTGATGACTGAATGGCTATATTATGCAAGATAAAATTCGCGTAATTGTTTTAGGATTGATTCGATCGGGCGATCGCATCTTCGTTTCCGAATGCTGCGATCCGGTCAAACAAGACACTTTTTACCGAGCTCTGGGCGGCGGCGTAGAATTCGGAGAGCACAGCATCGACGCTTTGCAAAGAGAGTTTCAAGAAGAAATTCAAGCCGAGTTGACAAACATCAAATATTTGGCTTGTTTGGAAAACTTCTTTGTTTATAATGGCCAAGCCGGACATGAATTAATACAACTATACCAGTGCGATTTTGTCGATTCCAAATTTTATGAATTGGATAGTCTAGCCTTTGCAGACGGAGATGGGGAACATACTGCATTTTGGATTGCGGTCAAGCGCTTTCGATCTGGCGAATTGCGCCTAGTTCCAGACAAATTTATCGACTACTGCGAAAGCTAATAATAACTACAGGACTAAGGCAAACTGGCACAGTCTTCAAGCAATTTTTAGATTTGTAGTTGCGCTTCAGCGCCGGTCAGCGCTGAAGCGCAACTACAAACCTTTTTCAACCGAAATATTTGCTATGACCAACAGGATAAATAAACCCGCCCCTTCCTTCCGCCTAGCGCGTTACATTTAACTAGCGAAAACTAGGCAGAGTCCGCAACACCTCATAGAGCAAAGAGTTGATAAAACCGAGGGCGATCGCCCCCAGCAAAGCACTCCAAATTCCCCACCGCAAGCGAAATCCATCCACTAGCCAAGCCGCCAATCCAAAGATAGCAGCGTTGATAACAATCATAAACAAGCCAAAAGTTACCAACACAAATGGAAAACCCAAAACCACAAAAAGCGGCCGCACCAAAGCATTCAGCAATCCAAAAACCGCCGCCGAAATCATCGCTTTTCCAAAAGTGTCAATATCTACCCCGATGGGCAACTTGGAAATGATAAAAAAGCTCACAGAAGTTACCAGCCAAGCAATTGCTAGCGAAACGATATCCATGTGTTCATCTCCTTAAAAAAGCTAAACATTAAATCGGAACAACAGCACGTCCCCCTCTTGTACAATATACTCTTTTCCTTCACTGCGAACTAAGCCTTTTTCCTTAGCTGCATTCATCGCGCCCGTAGCAACCAAATCTTCATAAGCTACAGTTTCGGCCCGGATGAAACCCCGTTCAAAATCAGAGTGAATAACCCCCGCAGCTTGCGGTGCTAGCATTCCCGCGATAATCGTCCAAGCGCGAGTTTCCTTCGGCCCGCTAGTAAAATAAGTCCGCAAACCCAATAATTCGTAAGTAGCTCGAATCAGAGATTTCAAGCCACCTTCTTTTACACCCAGAGATTCTAGGAAATCCGTTCGTTCTTCCTCGGATAACTCCACCAATTCTGACTCAACTTGCGCCGAAACTATGACAACCTTAGCATTTTCTTTAGCTGCTACTTCCCGCACTTGTTCGACATAGCTATTTCCAGTTGCTAAATCGTCATCGGATACGTTAGCAGCATAGATAATTGGTTTGTTGGTCAGTAATTCCAAACCTTTAACTAATTCAGCTTCTTCATCTGTGAAATTGTACTGCCGCGCCGGTTTCCCCGCATTCAAAACAGCGACTAATTTTTCGAGTACATCCACTTCTGCCTGAGCTTCCTTATTGTTGCGGGCTAGCTTGCGAGTGCGATCGAGCCTGCGTTCAATTTGAGCTAAGTCTGCTAGAATTAATTCGAGATTGATAATATCAATATCTCGCTGCGGATCGACAGAACCCGCAACGTGAATAATATCATCATTGTCAAAACAGCGGACAACGTGGACGATCGCATCTACGGCCCGGATGTGAGACAAAAACTGATTTCCCAATCCTTCTCCCTGACTCGCCCCCTTCACCAAACCCGCAATATCCACAAACTCCATCCGCGTCGGCACAGTTTGCACGGAATTGGAAATATTGCTCAGCACCTTCAACCGTTCGTCTGGCACTGCCACGATACCCGTATTTGGCTCGATCGTACAGAAAGGAAAATTAGCAGCAGTCGCCTTGGCATTAGCAACCAGAGCATTAAACAAAGTAGATTTGCCAACATTAGGCAGTCCGACAATTCCGGCAGTAAGCATAGCTATTTAGAAACATATCACTGTTTCAAAATATCATAAGGAATAGCAATATATCTGACTTGTCCCTTCTAAGTTCTACAGCTAAGCTTGAATAAATATCGAACTTGAGGTAGATGGCTAAATGATTAACAAGTTGTTAAGCAAAGTAACGATGGCTGCGGGGCTGTCGCTGCCTCTGTTAGGGCTCACAGCAGCTAGCGTTTTTGCTCAGATGGTCACAATTTCGGTGATTAACAACAGCGGCAAGACGATGACAGCCGTCTATATGTCTCCTCCCGATAAGGATACTTGGGGAGAAAATGAGCTAGAGACCCCCATTGCCGATCGGGAAAAGGCAGATTTTCAGTGGAATCAAGCTGACTACGGTGGGTCGGAGGCGGGCTGTGTTTTTGATGTCAGGGCCGAATACGTTGACGACACATCCACTAATTTGCCTTCTGTTGACCTTTGTAAAGAGACTGCGCTCAACTTCAAGTAATCGATAATCTACGCAAAAACCGAGTTTTTTCAAGTCTGATATTCATCAAAAAGATTGGGGACTTTGGAGAAAGCCGGTTTTTGCGATCGACCTCACAAACAATCTTAAATTTCGCGATCGACTAAAACATAATTTAAACAGGTTCAGGGATTGTCTGAGGAATAGGCCCCGGCACTGTCTGAGGAATTGGAGATGGTACAGTTTCCGGCACCGGTTGGGGAATTGGCTGAGGAATTGGCGCAGGTACCGGTTCCGGTACAATGCCGGGAATCGGTTCGGGTACGGGGCCCGGCACTGGTGGCGATGCCGGTATAGTCGGCAGCCCCGGTTCGGTACTGGGAATCTGCGGGCCTGGAAATGGAGTAGGGTTGGGAAAAATCATGTTAGTTTTTTGCTCGCTAATAGAGATGTTCCACAAACATTTTGTCGCCACTTGTCGGTATATTTTTTTACAAAAATAACTGAGTTGTGGTATTGTTTTATCTCATAATTTTAAACTCAAGAGTGCAGCGCTCACATCTATCTAAATAGCTATAATTAACTATTACGGCTGCATAAATTTATGCCTTTGGCATTAAACTAAATACGTGGTTACAAATAAATATTAGATGGGGAGGGCGCGTGAGTAAAGCAATAAGCTGTTTGAGAGTAAAGATACTGGCTCAACCCCTTCCTATAAGATATTATGGTTTTTTCATATCGCTCTACTTAGATATCAAATACAGCAATCAAGATTAATCGTGTCACCAGCAAACTCTCAAACAAAAACTCCCCTATTAGATGCTTTGCGCGATCGCACAAATCACCCACACGCCCCATTCTACGCCCCCGGACATAAACGCGGACAAGGAATCTCTCAACCCCTAATTGACTTATTCGGTGCGGCAGTATTTAGATCGGATTTGCCCGAATTGCCGGAATTAGACAATCTCTTTAACCCAGAAGGTGCAATTGCCGAAGCTCAAGACTTAGCCGCCGCAGCATTTGGAGCCCAATCAACTAGGTTTTTGGCTAACGGTTCGACTTGCGGAATAATCGCCGCCATCTTAGCAACTTGCGGCCCTGGAGATAAAATTATCCTACCTAGAAATATCCACTCATCGGCAATTTCTGGTTTAATTTTATCGGGTGCAATTCCGATTTTTGTCAATCCAGAGTACAACCAGGATTGGGATATTGCCAACAGCATCACCCCAGAAGCCACAGCCGCAGTATTAGAACAACATCCCGACGCCAAAGCAGTAATGATGGTTTACCCAACCTATCACGGCGTCTGCGGAGATTTGCGGGCGATCGCCCAAATTACCCATCAATACAACATACCGTTATTAGTAGACGAAGCCCACGGCGCGCACTTTAACTTTCATCCAAACTTGCCAGAATCGGCACTATCAGCCGGCGCCGATTTAACAGTACAATCAATCCACAAAACCCTCGGTGCAATGACACAAGCATCGATGCTGCACGTCAAGGGATCTCGCATAGATATCCAAAAATTAAATAGAGCATTGCAGTTAGTACAATCTACCAGTCCCAGTTACATACTATTAGCATCCCTAGACGCAGCCCGCCAACAAATCGCACTCCACGGCGAACAGTTAATGACCAAAACTTTACTGCTAGCCGAAAAAGCGCGATCGCGCATCAGTCAAATTCCCGGCTTATCAGTTTTAGAACCGTTAAATACACCGGGTTTTGCAGCATTAGACCGCACCAGGCTAACAGTAAAAGTATCAGATTTAGGAATCACAGGATTTGCCGCCGATGAAATTCTGCACTCGGAATTCGCAGTCACCGCAGAACTTCCCATGCCTGAACATCTAACATTTATTATTAGCTTGGGCAATACAGAAACAGATATCGACAATCTAGTTAAAGCTTTTACGATTTTAGAAGGAAGAAGGAAGTTCGGCAACGGATTCTGTAACGGATGTAACGGATGTAACGGATGTCATGAAGAAGGAAGTTCGGCAACGGATTCTGTAACGGATGTAACAGATGTAACGGATGTCAGGAAGAAGGAAGAAGTCCGAAAGAAGAAGTCCGAGAGAAGAAGTCCGATGTCCGATGGAAGATTTGCCCAATATTCCACTCTCCCCCTCTCCCCCTCTCCCCCTCTCCTTTCCCCCCGTGAGGCTTTCTTTTTTCCAGCGGAAACAGTACCAGCAGACAAAGCAGTCGATCGCCTGTGCGCCGAACTCATCTGTCCCTATCCCCCAGGCATACCAGTCTTGATGCCCGGTGAAATCATTACCCCAGAAGCCGTTGACTACCTGCAACAAATCCTGGCCGCCGGCGGAAAAATCACAGGTTGCAGCGATCCCGGCCTCCAAACTCTCAAGGTTGTGCGACAGTAAATATTAAGGCTTGGGGGAAATTGGGAGAATTTCTACTTCTTCCGCGAGTTCCAACTTCGGTCTTGCTTCAATCAAAAATCAAAAATCAAAAATAGAACTATGCTTTGGCCCTACGTCACTCCAGGCATCCCGGATGACTTATTTGAACGTTTACCGGGAATTCCCATGAGTAAGCGAGAAGTCCGACTGCTGTTAATCTCCCACTTGCGGCTGCAAGCAGATTCAGTCGTGTGGGACATCGGTGCAGGTACTGGTACGATCGCCGTAGAAACAGGTTTGCTGTGTCCCAAAGGTCGGATTATCGCTGTCGAAAGGGACGAAGAAGTAGCAAGCTTGATTCGCAGAAATTGCGATCGATTCGAGCTCCACAACGTAGAAGTCATAGAAGGCAGTGCCCCGGAATGCCTGGAAAACCTGCCCCAACCCCCCCACCGAGTCTGCATCGAAGGAGGTCGCCCCATTAAAGCCATTCTCCAAGAAGTCTGGCGGTACTTGCAACCCCACGGTAGAGTTGTCGCCACAGCATCGAATTTAGAGAATCTTTACGCCCTTTCCGAAGGGTTCGCCGAGTTACAAGTCCGCAACATTGAAGTAGTCCAGTCCGCCGTCAACCGCTTGGAGACTCGCGGCCTCAGTCAAACCTTTGCCGCCGTCAATCCCATATTTATTCTCAGCGGCGAAAAGCTGGATTAGAAGTTAGTTGACAGTTGACAGTTAACTTTAACCTGGTTCCTCGGCAGAGCCTGGGAGTACATACCCAATGCCCCATGCCCTATGCCCTATGCCCATTCCTAAATGTAATTCTTAATCTTTTTTAAGTTCACTTAACCTTCATACTTAAGAATAGGGGCCACCATAGCTGGATTGACCGCCTGACTTGAGATATTGGATGACCGATGGGGGATAAGGGTTATTTGTGCAAGGGATCAACTCGTGCTCTAGAAAAATCTCAAATCCAAAATCCAAAATCCAAAATCCAAAATCGAATGATCCACCGCCGTCTGCAAGAGAAATTCATTTTATGCCTTGGTCTCGTATCCTGAGTGGAATAGTTGCGATCGCCCTTGCTTTGGGAATGATTATTTTGGGCGGATGGTACTTCACCGTCGGCTTCGGGATCATCGTTTACCTAGGTCAATTGGAATATTTTCAATTAGCCAGGGCTAAAGGCATTGCACCCGCTGCCAAAACTACCTTAGTTGTCAGTCAAGTTCTGCTAATTACGGCGGCCCTTGCACCGCAACTCGTAGATGCGATGTTTCCACTAGCTGGAACCTTCATCTGTTTCTACTTGCTGTTCCAACCGAAGTTATCGACGATCGCCGATATTGCCGCTTCAGTTTTAGGATTGTTCTACGGCGGTTATTTGCCCAGTTATTGGGTACGGCTGCGAGTCGGTCTCGACCCGGCAAATCTCGCTACAGCCCAACTTTCGCAAGCAGTAGCAAGCAATTTGCCCGTTAACATTTACCCCTCGCCGTCTTGGACAAGTTCCAGCAGCATATCTTTAGGATTGACTTCGCTGCTGCTGGCTTTCCTCTGCATCTGGGCCGCTGACATTGGCGCTTATTTTGTCGGCAAATTCTTCGGCCGCACTAGCCTGTCCCACATCAGCCCCAAAAAAACCGTTGAAGGTGCCGTATTTGGAGTTTGCGGCAGCATCGCCGTGGCAGTCGCTGGTTCTTGGTATTTACACTGGCCGGGGTGGCAGTATACTGGGGCTGCTTTTGGTCTGTTGATTGGGGTTGCTAGCCTGTTGGGAGATTTAACTGAGTCGATGATGAAGCGAGACGCCGGCGTTAAGGATTCGGGACAGTTGATCCCCGGTCACGGCGGCATTCTTGATCGCACTGACAGTTATGTTTTTACCGCACCGTTAGTCTACTATTTTGTCACTTTACTGTTGCCCGCGATCGACTCTTTTTTAATTAATCGGTAATTGGGAATTGGGAATTGGGCATTGGGCATTGGGCATTGGGCATTGGGAATTGGGAATTGGGAATTGGGCATTGGGTAGTATTCCCAGGCTCTACCAAAGAACCAGGTTAAAGCTAACAGTCAACAGTCAACAGTCAACAGTCAACAGTCAACAGTCAACAGTCAACAGTCAACAGTCAACAGTCAACAGTCAACATTCAACTAACTAAGGCAACACTCTAATGCCTCCCCGACAAACAATCTCCCCCGGACTCAAAATCAATTCTTCAATCTCAACTTCCGGCCCAAAATCAATTTTAAAACCATTTAAATCACTGCTTTTTAATTCTCCATCGAGTTCGATTTCTGGTGATTCAAACATCAATTTGCGACCGCTGGCTATCCGCAAACCAGTCCGCAATAACAAAGGAATTTGCCTACCGCTAGCGCGCAAAATTGCCGCCGAAAGCGTTAACAAACCCGCTTCAATTGCGATCTGAGAATTTTGCAACTTCAGCGACTTTTCCCTATCTGTCAGCGGCAGCATAGGCAGCAAAAATTCGCTCAAAGCATCAGCAAGCAAAGGCGCTTTCAGCGACGCATTCAAATCCGCTTGGCTGAGCCTCAAAACGCCTGCCACCGGAACGGATTCCAGGAGGCGTAGGGGTTGACCTTTGAGAGCTTGACCGAGGTTGATGCGAATGCCACAGCCCTCTATGGCAACTTCAGTTAGGTGTAGTCCTTTATACACAGCACCGCGAGCTGCAGCCGTGACTTTGGGGATCGCACCGCTGAAGATTTGTCGATCGCTCCCCTCAATTTTCACCTTCAACTCGTCCACCTGCTGAACTTGCGATCGCAGCCACAACTGCACCGCCGGAGACAGCACCGCGCTCGCGATCCGGCTGCCTTGACTCGGCGAAGGTTTCCCCGGTTCCTCGCCCAGATTAACAGTCCCACCAGACCCAGCAGCCCCATCTCTATTGTCAAATTGAAGAGAGTTTCGATCGACAGTCATAAACAATTTCAGAATATAAACCTTAATATTCAAGCACAGAAATTTAACTAGAGCTTGCACATCCAATCTCAAAAACCCGGTTTCTGCACAGATATATCGCCGTCAACCTCTGATTTTCCTGAGAAACCGGGTTGATGAACACAAGTCCGATCAACTCCAAAATCAAGCAGAAATCTGGCATCAGCAACGCCAGAAGCAGAAAAATTCTCACCTTTCTCCCCTTGGGATCTTTGGGGAGTTCACGAGTTGTGCGATCCCGATGAAAATTTCGCGATCGAGCGTATAAATTTAACCAGCAGTACGGGATTTATGGTAGTGTTGGTTTATGGTCGGGTCAGACCCACACCTTCCAAACCAGCCGCAAACCAACGGTGCAAACCTGTGCCTGCCGCGAGTCTTTTCCTCGTAGTTTTTGCACAGCATTCAGGGTAATGCCATCAGGACAATCTGCACCGGGCACAAGGACAATCTTTGCCAGGCCGGGCGTCCTGTAATAATTGGTCAGCATTATAATTTATTCCCAATCAGGAATTGAGCATTGCTAGTACGGTTAATCAATTAACCGTGTCGTGTTTCCTCCCCACCGCTGGCTCGCTGGGGATTTCTACACTCCCGTCATGTCTGATGAAAGGCTGCAAAAAATCCTCGCCCAGTGGGGCATTGCCTCTCGCCGTCTTGCAGAACAGATGATTGTAGCTGGACGAGTCCGAGTTAATGGCAATATTGTTCGCTTAGGAGAAAAAGCGAATCCCGATCGCGATCTCATCCAAGTCGATGGAGTCCCGGTGAAACCAACGGATCGACCCGCAAAGGTCTATCTGTTGCTCAACAAACCGGCAGGCGTAGTTTCTACTTGCAGCGATCCAAGGGCCCGATCGAAAGTTCTCGACTTGCTGCCACCCCAACTGCGCTCCGGTCAAGGCATCCACCCCGTAGGACGCTTAGATGCAGATTCCACCGGCGCCCTCTTGCTCACCAATGATGGTAAGCTGACATTTTGTTTGACCCATCCGCGTCACTCGATCGCCAAAACTTATCAGGTTTGGGTGAGCGGCGATCCCCCGGAACCCATACTACAAACGTGGCGTCAGGGCATCATCTTGTCCGGCAGAAAAACTTTGCCCGCGAAAGTTAAAGTTATCGATCGCGCGCAAGACCAAACTCTGTTAGAAGTCATTCTATCAGAAGGCAGAAACCGACAGATTCGGCGAACGGCCGAACAGTTGGGATATCCCGTGGTGCGCCTGCACCGCACAGCCATCGGCCCGATTCAATTGCAGCGGCCCGGTTCGCCAATATTGCCACCCGGCTGCTGCCGACCCCTAGAAGATGCGGAAATTATTTATTTATGGAATCTAGTCAACCTAACATCAATAAGCGTGCCAGTAAATTCCCAGGAGCACAGCATATGACAAAGAATTTATTGTTTTTATTCTTCAAAACCACTAAGCAGAAACTGCACTCCCAAGAGCCAGAAACAGCTCAGAAGAAGCTAGCGGAAATTGGAACTAAACTCCGTCAATACCGCGAACAGCAGTCGATTTGTTTGGACAAAGTAGCCGTGGTAACAATGATTCGGCGGAATCTGCTACAAGCAATCGAGGACGGTCAACTCGACCAACTTCCCGAACCCGTCTACACTCAGGGTTTGATCAAGCGCTACGCTGAAGCAATGGGTTTGGACGGAAATCAGTTTGCCGAATTTTTCCCGATCGAACCGCCACCCCGATCGAGAACCAAGCTATCCTGGCAAGATGCGCCTCAGTTGCGGCCGATGCACCTCTACCTCTTTTACACATTTCTAATTATCTGTTCGGTCAATGTCTTATCTCAGTTGATGAGCGGTTCTATGACCGCAAAAAATGGTGCGGGAGCCGAAGAACGAGCGCTTGGGCAGCAAGAACAAGCTCGTTTAGCGGCTGAGGCATCAGGAGCCTCACAAAATCAGAAACCGGATAGTTACGAGGCTGTCGAAGCAGTAAGAACCGGTCAAAATTTAAATAAATCTGGCAATAAACCAGTGATGGTTAACGTCACTTTTAAAGCAGAATCATGGATGCAGGTTGAAGTCGATGGTAAAACAGAGTTTGAGGGAACTTTGCCGACCGGGACTGTTCGCACCTGGGGGGCTCAAAAGCAATTGGTAGTGGTAGCAGGTAACGCCGGCGGGGTAATGGTTGCTGTTAATAACGGACAAGCCGAACAACTCGGAGATCCTGGAGTCGCCAAAGAAGTTGTTTTTAAAGCAAGTGAACTCAAGCCTTCAGCACCGCCCCAGAATGAAGGCTGAGTGTTAATTGGTAATTGTTAATGGGTAATAGGTAATAGCGGGTAGTCCACAGAGTTTAATTAGAATGTCCGTCTTGATTCACTCATTACCAATTACCAATTACCCATTCTATCAAACCCGGTTGCATCGGAATAGTCAAATCCAGTCAACCGTCAACCACGGATGGTGCAACCGGAACTGATAGAATTCATCTGCGTTCATCTGTGTTTATCTGCCTGTATCTGCGGTAAAAAAAAGAGAATGTATTAACCCCAGATGACAAGGGATTGACGCTGATTAAGAGTAGATAGATAGGAATAATTCCGATGCTAACAGATTTGATATTACCCATTAACAATTACCAATTACCCATTACCAACTACCCCTTCCCGACGCTCAATGTTTATTAGGAGCGCGCCCGGAGATGTAAGTCATAGTTTTGAGCCGATCGCGCACTTCCCAATTCACAGCTTCTGGCCGATACCGCCAGCCCCAATTTCCCTCTGGTTTCCCCGGAAAATTCATCCGCGCGTCTGTACCCAAACCCAACAAATCTTGAAACGGCACAATTGCCATATTAGCAACAGAAATCCAACCCATGCGGATTAAAGACCAGTGAATTCCTTGGGGATCGATGCAGCCCAAATAACGCAAAACCTCATCTCTTTCGTAGTTTTGCAGTTGATTGAACCAGCCGACAGTCGTGTCGTTGTCGTGGGTGCCGGTGTAGACTACGGAATTGCGATCGTAGTTGAAAGGCAAAAAAGGATCGCCAGGGCCCGCGCCAAAAGCAAACTGCAAAATCTTCATTCCTGGAAACTCGTATCGATCGCGCAAAGCTTCCACTTCTGGAGTAATTACCCCTAAATCCTCAGCGATAATCGGCAAGTTGCCAAACTTCTCGTTAATTAGATCCAACAAAGCTGTTCCCGGCGCTTTAATCCACTCTCCCTCGATCGCAGTTTCTTGTCCGCGCTTCACCGCCCAGTAAGCGTCAAATCCTCGAAAGTGGTCGATCCGAGTCACGTCTACATAAGAGAAAATCGCTTCAAAACGCTGCACCCACCACTCGAAATTAGTTGCTTGCAACTTCTCCCAATTGTATACTGGGTTCCCCCACAATTGACCTGTATTGCTGAAGTAATCAGGGGGAACTCCCGCCATTAAAGCTGGTTCTCCGCTGGCTTCATCTAAGCAGAATAAGTTGGGATTCGACCACACATCCGCGCTGTCGTGAGCTACATAAATCGGAATGTCACCAATAATTTGAATGTTGCGCTGGTTGGCATAGCGTTTCAACTCCGTCCACTGGCGAAAAAACTCAAACTGAACGTATTTGTAGTAATAAATCTCAGCATTTAGCTGCTTGCGCCACTTTTCTAAGGACTTGGGTTCTCGACGGGCAATTTCTGGTTCCCAATTGTTCCAGCTAACACCGCCAAAGTGATCTTTTAGTGCCATAAAGAAGGCATAATCTTCCAGCCAACTCTCTTTGCTTTCGCAAAAAGCTGAGAAATCTCTTTGCTGCACCGGCGATGCTTTGGCTTTGAAGTTTTCGCAAGCTTTTTTAAGCAAAGACACTTTCAGGGCGATCGCCGGCTCGAAGTCTACATAATCGAGCGGAAATTCTGGCAAATTAGCGAAGTCTTCATCTGCGAGCAATTGATCGTTCCGCAGCAGTTCTGGGTTGATCAGCAGCGGATTTCCCGCCATTGCTGAATAGCATGAATAAGGAGAATTGCCGTATCCTGTCGGCCCCAGCGGCAATATCTGCCAGTATAGCTGGTCACTCTCTACTAAAAAGTCAATAAAGCGATATGCTTCCATTCCCAAGTCCCCAATGCCAAATCGACTGGGAAAGGATGTGGGGTGGAGTAATATGCCGCTCGATCGGGGAAAAAGCATAATCTATCTAAAGATATAGGAATTTAACATTGACAATTTGACCTATCTTCCCTACCAGTTAAACTTCGTAGTTTTGAGGGCGATTGTCAGGGCAAATACTTTTGTGATTGTCTCATATTTTGTGCGATAACGTGCTTACCAAATATTTTTATAACTCTACTCATAACTCCTGAGTAGATCTCAAAACATCAAAATCCGGAGTTACGCGATCGCCCTACTTTCACAGCTAGGTTTTTTACCCAGGCTCGTTTGCTGCAACAAAGTATTTTGCTTGAGCGTACCCGGTTTCTGCTTAACTTTTAAATCTAACTTTTCTTTTGTTTTCGCCCCATCTCTCTGCAGTCGTAAATTGCCCGCCAACAATCAGCCATCACTTAAGCAGAGCCAATGCACAAATCAGCCGGCTGTTTTTGTATCTCAAAAAACAGTCGGCTGTGGAGTTACCTGAAAAGAGGCTGAGTTTAAGCTTGCTTGTTCAACATTTTCTGCACTTGTTTGAGAGCTATACTGCCGATGTTGTAAGCAGCCCAGCCGCCCGCCAACAATACGGGCATCAATACTATTAGTATGCGGAAGTCAAATTCCATGAGTTCTCCTCCTAAAGTTTTTTAACAAATTCTCATAATCTATTTGTATCTCATTTTGTCGCCATTCTCTTGACTCTTTAACCAAATATTCGGGATACGCAGGAGGACATCGCTCCGCAAGAATTGAGAGCGAAAGCGAAACTCCTGGGCGGGCGATCGACATTCGCTACACCAATTATCCCACAATCTGTTTCGCAATCCCTTCCACCACATGAGTTAGAGGGTCGTTAGGGAAGTGCAGCACAAACACCCCCTTGCTGGCGAGCAGCATCATCTGGTCGCTGTGGGGCAGTACCCCTGCCACTGGGATGTTGTAAATACTCTCTACTTGCTGCTTCAAATCCTCGAAATCAAGGGATTCTGGGGCTTTATTGATCGTCATCAAAATTTTGGGAACTTCTAATTTGCGGGCCACATCTACCGTGACAGCCGTTCCCTGAAAATCTTGCTGATCCGGACGCAGAATCAGCAGCAGGATGTCGGAAATGGTGATGCTGAGGAGGGTTTCTTCGTTGAGCCCCGGGTGCGTGTCTATAAATAGGTAGTCTAAGTTCAAAACCTCGATCAGTTCTTGAAAGCCGTCGGTAAGCAGGCCCACATCGTAGCCTTCCCGCAAAACTCGCGCTATCTCCCCTGCTTTAATGCTCGAAGGAATCAGGTAGAGGTTGCCGTTACTGGCTAATGGTGGCAGCAGCGAACTCACATTGTACGCCGTATCCGCGATCGGACACCGGCCCCACAGGTAATCATTCAGGCAGTGATCCATGTTGCTCTCGCTGAAACCGAACAGCACGTGAATCCCCGGTGATTGAATGTCTGTGTCAACAATGGCGACCCGATTTCCGCCGCGAGCGATAATAGATGCCAGGTTTGCTGTCGTGTTCGATTTGCCAGTTCCGCCCCGGTAAGAGTGGACAGAGATGATTTTGGACATGATGCGTATGAGGGTAAGAAACGGCGAGAATCAATAATTATGATGCAATTCTCGATGCAGTCGAGTAGTCGGTCATTCTTCCTTGCCCCCCAAATCCTCCTTGTCAGCTAGACTATCCATTTTTTCATCTTTTATGCTCTTTTGTGCGCCCCTGCGCTGCCGCATCTGTTTGGCTTTGGCTTGCAAATCGCTGAACTCGTCATCAGGTTTGGTTTCGGCTGAACTAGCACCACAACCAGTACCGTTCGGAACACCCGTTTTTGAGCTACTTTCCGATTCAGTCACGGCGGTGCGCTGCTTCTGCTGTTTGGCTTTTTCCTGCAACTGAGCTAAGTAATCGTCTGTCTGACTTTCGGCCTTGGGAAGCTCTGGGGTACTGGCAGTTATTTCTTGGGGTTCGGAAGGTGCTTTTTCAGAGGTTTCTTGTTTGCTAATCCTCAGTTTATCTTTCTTTTGCTGTAATTCTTTAAAGAAATCGGATTCTGTGATTTCTGCGACTTGCTGTTCTTTTTTGGCTTGGTCTATTTCGATTTTGAAGACTTGTTTTACTCGAGCGCTAATTGCTTTCCCGTATCCGGCTTTATTAAATCTCTCTGCTGATACAATGCTACCGCCAGTTAGGATTAATGCTAAGACTGGCGCTGCCACAGGCACCCACCCTCCTAAGAGAAAAATCCCAAAGCTGAGCGCGCAGCACACCGACAGCAGTGCTCCGAATGTCACTGTCAACTTCGCTGGGTGAGCCATCCGCGATGCCAAGGTTCCTCCGACAATTGACCATGCCGAAATCCACATGATTTCTGCCCATTGCGGCCAAAACCAAAACATCGGTCTGTTGTCTAAAACTGCACTCAAAATTTGGCTGACTACTTGTGCGTGTGCCACGATCCCCGGCATGAATTGGTTGCTTTGCTGTCGCCCACTGTAAGGAGTATAAAATAAATCTTTAACGGTTTCTGTGGTGTAACCGATGAGAACTATTTTATCTTTAACTAAATTCGGGTCAACTTTCCCTTCTAAAACATCCGTAATTCTGACTTGGTTTGCGACTTGCCGCCGGGAACGATAGTTAATTAATATTTGATATCCCCTGACATCGGCATTTTTGTATCCTCCGTCATTACTTGCTAGTTGTTTTAATTGGGTTTCTCCCAGCCATAAAGATTGATCTGGTGCCAGTTTGGGATAGATTTTTTGCCCTTGCAGGTAGCGGAGTGCTAGCTGGAGGTTGAAGGAATATAAAACTTGAGAATCGTCATTGCAAAGATGTTTTTGGGCAGAAGAGTTGCCCTCAATTGTCGGCGGTTTCATAAATAATAAAGCCCTGCGGAGTATGCCACCCGGATCGACTCCGAAATCTGCAAATCCCACCCGGTTTTGTGGGAGCCCCGGCGCAGGCGGAGAACCGGGATTGTCCGGGCTTCCGTCGGTGACTAAACATACCCCAATAATTCGATCGCTTTTTTGTAAAACTTTAGTTAATTCCTCGCGCCCGTCTCCTAAAGGTACGTCTCGCAGTACATCTAAACCGATGACTGCCGGCTGCATTTTGTCGAGTTTTTGTAATATTTCAGCTATTTTGCGATCGGATATTGGCCACTCTTTGAGTTTCTGAATGTCTGCTTCGGTAATCCCCACCACTAGCAAACGTGAGTCTGGCTGTTCCTCGGGACGCCACCTCACCATTTGGTCGTAAGCGCTTAATTCTAGGGGTTCGAGTATTCCTAGCTGTCTGGCCCCCATTAAGGATAATGTTACTGCCGCGCTGGCAATTAATACAGACTTAGCCAATGCTAGTGATGGTTTATACATTTGACTCAATTGAGCCGCTGCCGATCGAATTTTGTTAGATATTTTACTCATTATCCGAGCATAAAAGTTTGACTCGTTTCTGGAACAGCAGTTGTTTCGCCTTTGCCACCTGCCGGAGACTTCTTCTATCTTAGAACACTCGGAAACTCCGACCAATTTGTTACAATAATTTACAGTACGTACCGAGCAACTGTATTCAATGATACTTGCAACCTTGGCAACATGATTATTCCGACAGAGAATCCACTTGCCGCTCGAATTAATTAATGTTATTGATGATATGTCAAGGTATAAATTGTGTATCTGCGCCCTCGACTAGCATCTCAAAAATATTTGTCGCCAT
Source organism: Microcoleus sp. Pol10D4 (assembly GCF_036701555.1). Lineage (NCBI taxonomy): Bacteria > Bacillati > Cyanobacteriota > Cyanophyceae > Oscillatoriales > Microcoleaceae > Microcoleus > Microcoleus sp. Pol10D4. The sequence goes on along the minus strand of NZ_JAUBRA010000001.1, from coordinate 157,719 downwards.
CAGCGAATGCCTGTGTTTGCAATTATAGTGAAAGGTAAAACAAAATGAAACGTTTTCTACATCGCGCTACACTTGCGGTCGCCGTATCTGCGATCGCAGCTACCGTGCCCAGTTCACTGGCACCGATGCGCGCACAATCCCAGCCGCTTCTGCTGAGTCAAAATGTTAATTTCAAGCCTCCAGACGTAACAGCCCCCGCCAACCGACAAGGAGGGGCACATCGCGGCAACAAGCTTTGTCCAGCGGGTTTATCTATTACTCCTTTAGTGCCTCCAACTAATATCGGTTTAACCCTAACAGATTCTCCCACAATTTTTGTTTATATTCCTAACACTTCGCCCGAAATAGAGTTTACTTTGCTCAACGAAAAGGAAGACAAAGTAGTCTACGAAAAAACCTTTAAACTAGACAAATCTGGGATTGTTGGAGTTACCATTCCTGCTACCGTGGACAACAACAAATCCCTTGAAGTTGGCAAGCGATATGTATGGTCGTTTTCGATGGTTTGCGACCCCGAAGACCGAGCTGCAGATTTAGTTGTTAAAGGGTTCGTGCAGCGAATTGAACCGCAGGCAACTCTCAAGAGCGAGTTGGCAAATCCCGACCCGATGACTAGGCTCAACGTTTATGCTCAAAATGGGATTTGGTACGAAACTCTCGCTACTTTAGCCCAAATGCGGCGTCAGACACCGGGGGATGTCAAGCTGACAGCCAAGTGGACGCAATTGTTGCAGTCCCAAGGACTGGAATCAGTTGCAACTCAACCACTGGTTGCCCCTCTTTAAATCTCGATATTTCTTGAAGTTTTGTCGGTCAGCCGATGGCGATGTGAAAATTGACCCATTTACTCGATCGCGCCCGGGGCTAAAACTCCGGGTTAACATTTAGAGATGTGCTCTATAAATATTTCTACAAGTTGGTGGAAAAATGAAACGTTTTATAAATTTTACTGCACTGGTGATGACTGTATTGGCGATCGCCGTTACTCTCCCCAGTTTGCTGACACCGATGCAGGCTGTGCCTGCACCCATTCTGCTGAGTCAGAATGTTAATTTCAAACCTCCCGATGTAACAGCCCCCGACAACCGACAAGGGGGGACGCATAGAGGCTGTAAGTTACGCAATGGTTTATTCATTACTCCCTTAGTACCTGAAAGCAATATTGGCTTAACGCTAACAGAATCGCCAACATTTTTTGTATATGTTTCTCAACCGGCGGCTCAAGTAGAGTTTATTTTGCTAAACGAAGATGAATCCGAAGTAGTTTACGAAACTACTTTAAAAAATGACAAAGCCGGAATTGTTGGAGTTAGCCTTTCTGAGAAAGACCAGACAAAAAATATTGAGGTTGGTAAGCGATATGTGTGGTCGTTTGCACTAGCCTGCGATCCTCTGGAGCGTTCTGGAGATTATATTGTTAAAGGATGGATGCAGCGAATTGAACCCCAGGCAAATCTCAAGAAAGATTTGGCAAATCCCGACCCTATGGCTAAGGTGATTGCTTATGCTAAAAATGGGATTTGGTACGAGACTCTTGCAACTCTCGCCGAAATGCGGCGCCTCGCACCCGATGATTCGCGGCTGACGACCGAGTGGACGCAATTGTTGCAGTCCCAAGGACTAGAATCGATTGCCGCTCAACCGCTAGTTCAGTCTTTTTAATAACCACTCTTGACCAATCATTGCTGAGTGTTTGCATAGTCAATTCTTCAATTCTTCAATCCAGTGACAGAAAGCAGCCAGGGTACAAGCCCCCGAATTTAGATGTGTCCAAATAAAAAACATAGTCTCCAATAAGAAGTCCCCGGATTCATCAGTGATATCGCTTTGTTCAATTCTCCAATTCTTCAATTCTTCAATCCAAAATCCAAAATCTAAAATCGATTAAAAAGTCCCCGGATTCATCAGTGATATCGCTTTGTTCAATTCTCCAATTCTTCAATTCTTCAATTCTTCAATCCAAAATCCAAAATCTAAAATCTAAAATCTAAAATCGATTGATGGCTAATAACTTTCCAACAATTCTAGCTCTTGATTTTGACGGTGTGATTTGTGACGGACTAATCGAATATTTCCAAACAGCTTGGCGTGCCTACTGTCAAATCTGGAAACCAGTCGAAACAGTGCCCGATCCAGATTTAGCTTTGAGTTTTTACCGAGTGCGGCCCGCCATCGAAACTGGTTGGGAAATGCCGCTGCTGATCCGCGCACTGGTGACAGGAATTTCCCCAGAGCAAATTTTGCTAGACTGGCCTAATATAGTACCGTATTTATTGACTGATAATAATTTGAAAGCGCAGTCTGTAGGCGCTATGTTAGACGGATTGCGCGATAATTGGATTGCTGAGGATTTAGCTGGGTGGCTGTCTTTGCACCGCTTTTATCCAGGGGTTGCCGATCGCTTGCACTCGTTGCAGGAGAGTTCGGTGAAAGTGGCGATCGTCACTACGAAGGAAGGCCGTTTTGTGCGGGAACTTTTGCAGCTAGCAGGCGTACAAATGCCGTCGAAGTTGATTTTTGGTAAGGAATACAACAAGCCGAAACACCAAATTTTGCGGGAATTTTTGGCTGCATCTGGCAAAGATTCGACTATTTGGTTTGTGGAAGATAGGTTAAAAACTTTGCTGTCGGTGAAGCAGCAGCCGGATTTATCTCAGGTGAGGTTATTTTTGGCTGATTGGGGTTACAATACTTTGCCAGAACGGGAATCTGTGGCTCAAAATCCACCAGTTCAATTGCTTTCTCTGTCGCAGTTTGCCGGAGATTTTGCAGATTGGCTGCCGATCGACTGTTGATGTTAGATTTATTGACAGGTGTGATTTTTTTCGCTCTTCAGAGTCAAAAAAAAATCACAAAATTTTACATCTTTTTTGTTGACTTTTGCGGCGTAGACATGGTATTTTAATATAATGGGATGGTGGCAAAAATAATATTTGTGTCACCATCCCATTATAAGATAAATATAACAGAAATTCCTCAAAAAAGCAAGGATCTCTACTAAAAAAAATGTGTTTTTTTTAGACTATTGCAGGTACTTCTGACCTCAAAAACCAGGTTTTTTTACTACTATTTATTCTGGCTGGTATGAAATATTTTAGTTTATCAAACCGCGTGTATGACAAAAAACAAGCTTCGGCACAAAAAAATGAAAAGTGTTTTGATAATTTCTCAGCTTGAAAGCTTTCTAATATTGAGACTTAAAACCTATGCTCGATTTAACTAAAGCAGCGAAGGCAATGCAGGGAATGAGCCAACATTTGAATGTGGAAGCTCACGCGGCTCGCCAACGTTTGGAAGTGGCTCAGAATTTGCTGGTAAAGGCGGCAGCGGAACAGGAAAAATTGGTGGAATTGCAAGAGAATTGGCGCGATCGCACTTTATTCAATGCTGCCAGGCCGATCGAGCCATTATCCGATCGCACCTACATCACCGCACCCCCCGCCTCTCACACAGTCTTTGCCACAGACGGATCGCAAATTTCCCCCAACCATCACGAAATAGCTTACTGCTACCTGCTAAACGTCGGCACAGTCATGCTGCACTACGGACAAAGCCGCCACCCAGTTTTAGACAGTGTGCCCGAGGTTTTCTACAAACCCGAAGACTTGTACGGTTCGCGACAGTGGGGAATTAGAACCGAAGAATGGATGGGATATCGGCGCGCAGTTTCCGAAGCAATTGCCTTGGCAGAAATGGGCTGCAATTGGGCAAAAGTTAACGACAATAAATTGCCCGCGCCAGCTTTAGCAATGGTAGACGGTTCCCTGATTTATTGGTTTTTGGAACAGTTACCCAGCGAAGCGCGCGATCAAATTTTGCTGCCAATTTTAGAAGCTTGGGACAAGTTGCGTTTAGCAGGAATTCCGCTGTTAGGATACTTAAGCGCTTCTCGCAGCAGCGAAAGCTTATCTTTTTTGCGGTTTGAAGCTTGCACCCACGAAGTACCAGACTGCATGACAAATTGCCCGAACGTCGGATTTTCTGCCACAATTTCTTTCGCCGAAAAAGCACCTTGTCAAGAATTTGAACCTTTGCGGGATGCCATTTTGTGGGCAACAATCCTGTCACCGGGACAAAGAAGCCCTTTGTGGAAATCCCAAGCTCGAATTTTAGATTTGTACGGGCTCAATTCAGTTTATTTCTGTTACGTTCACGTTGGCACAGAAATTGCTAGAATAGAAGTGCCGGAATGGGTAGCACAAGATACAGACCAGCTAGATTTAGCATTAGGAATGATGCTGGCTCAAGTACACAAAGGCGGCGGGTATCCGGTGACGCTAGCAGAAGCTCACAATCAAGCGGTAGTCACGGGGGGCGATCGAAGTCGCTTTTTCGCTTTGTTAGAGCAGCAAATGATTAAAGCCGGCTTAAAAAATGTCGGAATTTCTTATAAGGAAACACGGAAGCGCGGCAGTATTGCTTAAAGTAATAAGTGGAGTAATCTTGGACGCAGCAACAGGGTTTTTACGGAAATATTGCATTTAAGCCTTTAACACAGATAAAAAACCCGGTTTCTTTGGTATTGATGCGTAAGTTATGTAGAGTTAAAATCAAGTTAAAAATGTTATATGCCAATAGAACTAATTATTTTAATTGCTTCGTTACTTGTATCTTGGCTGGTGTTTAATTGGGCTTTTAAAGTATTGAAAGCCAGCATCGGTACAGCGATTGGTTTAGCTGCGATTGTGCTGGCGATGCAGTTATTGTTTGGCATCGGCCCAAATCAGCTTTTCCAACATATAATTCACTTGCCGGAAACCCTGGGGAAAATGATTTCGGGCAAGTGATCCGATTTTAGATTTTAGATTTTAGATTTTAGATACCCGACTTCTTGAAGAAGTCGGGTATCGCGAGATTCCGAGAATTTTCCCTCTTCCTTCTTCCCTCTTCCTTCTTCCCTCTTCCTTCTTCCCTCTTCCTTCTTCCCTCTTCCTTCTTCCTTCTTCCTTCTTCCTGACATCCGTTACATCCGTGGAGCGAATCCGTTGCCGAACTTCCTTCTTCCTTCAGATATTAACTTCCCAGCATTTGCAAATTGTACAAACTAGCATACAACCCTTCTAGCTGCAACAACTCTTCGTGGCTGCCAGATTCTACTAACTGCCCACGTTTGAGCACTAAAATACGATCGACATTTCGGATAGTCGAGAGCCTGTGGGCGATAATTATCGCGGTTCGGTCCACCATCAAACGCTCTAGAGCTTGTTGAATTAAAGCTTCCGTCCCCACATCCAAACTAGCAGTTGCCTCGTCTAGAACTAAGATACTGGGATTGCGAATGGCGGCGCGAGCAAACGCTAATAATTGCTTTTGTCCCCCCGAAAGATTCGTTCCCCGTTCCCGCAATTGCGTATCATAACCTTGAGGCAACTGTTCGATTAAACGGGCAACATTGGTCTTTTCTGCTGCTGCTTGAATTTCCTCAATCGAGTAACTTTCTCCCAGGCTGATATTGCTCTTCACGTCACCAGCAAATAGAAAGCCATCTTGGATAATTACGCCTATATGCCTGCGTAACTCTGCTTGAGGCAAATCCCGAATATCCACATGATTAACCAGAATCCGTCCTCGGCTAGGTTCGTAAAGGCGACAGAGAAGACGGATAATCGAACTTTTGCCCGCACCCGTGGGGCCAACTAATGCTACCTTTTCGCCGGATTTGATGGTGAAATTGAGGTTTTGCAGGACATATTCGTCTTTTTTGTAAGCAAACCACACGTTGTCAAATTGGATTTCTCCCGATTCTGAATTCTGCGATTTGGCATTTTCTCCCCCCCTTAGTAAGGTGGGGTTGGCGGGGGGTGATTGGGGATTGTTGGGCAATAAACGATATTCTGAACTTGCTGGATTTTGATAATTATCTGCTAATTCTCGATCGAACGGAGACAAGTTGTAAGCCGTTGCCTCTGGATGTCCAGTTATCAACAACGGTGAATAACCTGCCCTTCTTCCTTCTTCCTTCTTCCCTCTTCCCTCTTCCTTCTTCCCTCTTCCCTCTTCCTTCTTCCCTCTTCCTTCTTCCTTCTCCTCGCTGGTTGGATCTTTAATTTCGATCGGTTCGTTGAGGATATCGCTAATCCGTTCGACGGCGGTAAATCCTGCTTGAATAGCGGTGAATTTCTCGGCAAATTGCCGCAGCGGATCGAAGAGACGCTGAGCAAATAAAATGAATGCAGAGAGAGTACCGAAGTTAAGATTACCGGCTAAAACTCTTTGGCCGCCCATCCACAAAACCCCTGCAATCGCCACTAAAGCAATCCATTCTAATGTCGCAGATACGGCTGAGTCGTAAAATATAGTTTTGTCAACTGCTTTAATGTAGCGTTTATTGGTGACACGAAACAATTGTGAATTGAAGCTTTCGCGGCGGAATAGCTGCACTACGCCAATACCAGTCAGGTTTTCTTGCAGTTGGGCGTTTAGTTCGGAAAGTTCTTCTCTGGTATTGTAATTTGCTATGCGATATTGGTACTGGAAATAAACTATGACTGCGGTAATTGGTATCATCATCAGCACCAACATTAAAGCTAGTTGCCACTGCATGGTAAACATGAAAATGGCAATTACTAAAATTGAAAATAAATCGCTGACAATGCCGATCGCCCCTGAAGAGAAAACCTCTCCCAAAGCTTCTACATCGCTGGTGAGGCGAGTCATCAATTTACCGACAGGAGTGCGATCGAAAAATCTCACTGCTAGCGATGTGACGTGCGCGAACAAATCATTTCTAATGTCAGTAGTAATTATTTGCCCTACTTTGGTGACTAAATAGCCTTGAAGTGATTGCAGTGCTAATCTAAGTGTTATAGTTAGCATGAGCAAAATAGCCAAAATATTCAATGCAGCAGATAAAGGCACTCCCCGCAGGAATTCGTAGGTAGGTTCCGCGCGAATTACCGAAATTGCCTGTCCGATGAGAATGGGTTGAATTGCTCCTGAGACTGCTAGCGGTACTAATAGTACGATCGAAATAATCAGCAAGCGTTTGCTGCGGGTTGCGTAAGATGCCAACCTCATGAATAACCGCCAGTCTGTTTCCTGGCCGGATCTGTTTTTGGTGTCTGCTACTGGTGAGGAAATAGTCATTGATGGCAAAAACTGTACAATATATCTAGTTAATAATTGTAACAAATAGAATGAATATGTGGCACTAATATCAGTAACAGGCAAAATGCCTGTTTCACAAAGAGTGTTTTCTTGTAACAGCAGGTTGGCTGGAGGAACGAAACCCAACCAAAATGTTTGTAGGCAGACAAAACTGGTATTATAATCTACTGGTATAAGTTATATTTATCATGCAAGAAATAGAGACAGCCCGATTGTATCTGAGACAATTTACGCCAGACGACTTAGATGAGCTGTACCGCATCTACAGTGATGCAGAAATAATGAAATACTTGAGAGGAGTTAAAACTAGAGAAGAAACAAAAATCGCCATTCATACCATGCTCAAACGTTGGGAAGAAAACAACTTCGGAATGTGGGCTGTAGTACATAAAATAGACCGTAAAATGATTGGTCGCTGCGGACTGGGTTTTCTGGATCAGACACCGGAAGTTGAGCTAGGCTATACCCTCGACAAAGTTTATTGGAATCAAGGATTGGCGACTGAAGCATCTCTTGCTAGTCTAAACTATGGATTTGGAATATTAAACTTGGAGAGAATAGTTGCGATCGCCCGCCCAGAAAATATCGCCTCCCAGCGGGTGATACAGAAAGTTGGTATGAAATATGAAAAAAATGCTCGTTATTACGAAACTGATGTACTATATTACTCTATCTCGCGAGAAACCTACGAGTCTAAAGTAGTTTTGTAGGGTGTGCATTGCACACCTTACTGCATTTAAATTACTCACATTGCAAATTGGCCTTATTGCCTGCTGAAAACTACGAAGTTCTTTGCAATTGCTTGTTAACTTTTTGAATTTTCTTAGCAAAATACTCTTGTCTGTGTCCCAATCTTTTAGCCACGTCCAACCCTTTTTGATAGGATTCCAAAGCTTTATCGTAAGCCTTCATCTCTTGATAAACTTGACCGATATTGTCATAAGTGTTCATCAATCCGTAGAAATTGTAAGCCCGCTCTTCTAACAGCAACTGCATTTGATAAATCCGCAAAGTAGGCTCCCACTGCTTTTGCGATCGATAAAGTAAAGCTAATTTATCCAAAGCTTCGCTAGCTTGGGCATACTGTTGAATGGGGACGGCTAAATTGTAGGCTTCCTGATAGTATTGAGCGGCTAAATTGATTTGACCTATGGTTTGGTAATCACTAGCGATCGCAATTTTGAGCGGTGGTATAGCGCTGGGATTTTGCAGGTTGACATACACTGATGCTAGTTTTTCACGGGCGGCGATCGCCTTTAGGGGTTGTTTTGACTGTTGGTAAACGTAGGCCAACTGTCTTAGAGCATCTACCTCAGTTGGAGGAGTTACAGGCTGCGGCGGCGCACCGTTTCCCGCAACAACAGCAGAATTTTGCACAGCAGAATTAGCAGCAAATAAATCGCGGTTTTCCTGAATTAAAGTTGCCAATTCTTCATACACTGGAGCAGCTTTATCGTAACTCAACCAATTGATGTGAATTAGCCCGATCGCCTTCAAAATCTGACCTTGGGCCAATATATCTTGGTTTTGGCGCGCATTTTCGAGAATTTCTTGGTAAACTTCTACAGTCGGCCCTTTAGCGCGCACCTGCTGAAAAGCCGCAGCGAAGGCGGGGAGCAACTCAGTATTAAGTGGTACTTGGGATTTGACTTCTTTTTGAATTGCTTGCAACCGTTTAGTAATAAGCTGTAGTTCCAGGTTTTTACCGTTACTCCAAGCAACACTTCCCACCCGACTCAAAGCAGCAATTTCCGCCGCCGGCCCCAGATACCTCCGCAGCCGCAATTCTCGGAACCAAATTTCAAAAGCACCAGCCCCATCTCCAGCTTCCAGTTTAGCCGCTGCTTCTAAGTTTAACTGTTCCAAAGCCGCTGTCAGTTCGTCCCGCTGAGTGCTGCTCAAAGATTCGTTAGCGGGAGCTAGGGGATCGGGTGTGGTAATTTCTAGAGGATTAGGGGAAAATTGATCGAGGCCTGGTGGATTAGTTTGGGCGCTAGCAATAGAACCCGCACACAGCCACAAGAAAAGCAAGCACCCAATTGGCACAGAACTTCTCATTCTCAAAATTTGGTGGCCGCGATTCGGCATCTTTTCTGGAAACATCAAGTTTTGCATATCTACAAAACGGTATAAATTATGTCACAAAGATGGCACAAAAGCAAACTGTTCAACGAGAGCAACAAAATAAATGTCACCGCACTGAGCAATTATTGGGATTTAAAGATGCTGGGCGATCCTCTTCGTTGGCGTAGCCCCCGTAGGGGCGGGCTTCGCCAACGCATTTTACGCTTATTCAGTCTAGCCCTAATTCTCTTAACTGTTTGCACAGCTTGCGCCCCCCCTCCCGTAGTTGCTAGAGACCGCTCTTTTCCAGAAATGTCTCTAGAATTTTTGGGCGAATACCAATTGCCAAAAATCAATTTTGAAGGAGTACCAGTCGGCGGTTTGTCAGGAATTACCTACGATCCCAAAGGTATTAGCGCAGTCACTTCCAAAGCTTATCGCTTTTACGCTCTTTCCGACGACCCCAGCGAAAACGGAGAAGCGAGATTTTACAGTCTCCAACTCGACCTCACATCAAGTGACCCCGGCAATATTCGCCTGAAAAAAGTTACCGTTGACGGCGTTATCTCCCTCAAAAAAGCAGACGGTGAAACCTTCTCTTGGGGTTCCATCAATCCCGAAGGCATCGCCCTTTCTCCCCGCAACTCAGTATTTGTCGCCAGCGAAGGCGTTACTCATGTTGGCATCCCTCCTTTTCTCGGAGAATTTGACCTTAAAACAGGGCAAATGCGGGGAAATTTGCCAATACCAAAGCGCTATATTCCAGATACCAGCGATGAAAAACAGCAGCAAGGAGTGGTAGACAATTTAGGTTTTGAATCTTTAACCATCGACCCAGAAACATTTAGTCCAGGCGGTCTCGATCCGTTTCGTTTGTTTGCAGCTACGGAAGCGCCGTTAATGCAAGATTTAGACCCAGAACAGGCAAGTAAACTGCGTCTTTTACACTATATCATCGTCGATAAAACGCCGCAATTAGTCTCAGAAAATCTTTACAATCTCGACCAAGTTCCCATGACTATTTTGAACGGTTTAACAGAATTAGTAACTGTCGGTGGCGGTCAGATTCTGAGTTTAGAACGTTCTTTTGGGCTGTCGGGATACAGCGCTAGGATTTATCAAGTAGCGGTTGGGGCGGCTACAGATACTTCGAGAATTCAGAGTTTCAAAGGACGAGTGGCGGTCGAACCTGTTAAGAAAAAGTTGCTGCTAGACTTAAGCCAACTCGGAATTCCGCTTTACAATTTAGAGGGGATGACTCTCGGCCCGCGCTTGCCAGATGGCAGCCAGAGTCTAGTTTTGGTCAGCGATGACAATTTTGATGAAGCGCAGAAAACTCAGTTTATCTTGTTGAGTTTGAAAACCCAAAATTAGTATGAGGATGCCTTATTTTTTAGTCAGCGAAGGCGGACTTCGTTTGTAGATGATCAGCGGTTTCAACCGCCGAGTGTTCAACAAAGTAATTAACTACCGCTAGTCATGCCAACACGCAACACTTTGCACTTACCAGAAATCGAACTTTCATACCTAGAATGGCAGCCAGAAACAGGGAAAGACAAAGTTCCGCGTTTGCTGCTGTTACACGGTTTAGCAGATAGTGCGTCTGTCTGGACTAGCTTCGGCAATTACTTGTCCAACCGCTATCATATTGTAGCGCCAGATATGCGCGGTCACGGAGAAAGTGGCAAACCAAAAACAGGCTATACTTTTGAAAGTGCGATCGCAGATTTAGAAGCTTTGATGGCACATCTCAACTGGTCAGACGCCCACATTTTAGGACATTCTTGGACGGGCAAACTAGCAGCGATTTGGGCTAGGCAAAATCCCGATCGCTTTTGCAGTATGATTTTAGTAGACCCCATCTTCATCACAAAACTGCCCGCCGCGATGAAACTCACCCTGCCAATTGTTTACCGAAAATTAGACTGTCTCAAATGTGTGGGGCCGTTTGCGACTTTATCCCAAGCAGAAGCAGCAGCAAAACAATCGGGAGAATTCGCAGATTGGAGTGACGTGCAGCAAATGGTATTCCAACACCAAATCGAACAAAAATCCGACGGAACTTGGGGCAGTAAATTTGCGATTGCAGCCAGAAATCAGATATTCGCAGAAGTGATGAAAGTTGCCGGTTTAACTGAAAATATTGAGATACCAACTTTGTTTGTACAGCCGGAAAAAGGCGTAAATCGCATGGCTTGGCAAATGCAGCCATACAAAAGATACTTGAAAAATCTTACCGTTGCAAAAGTACCGGGTAATCACTGGTCTTTTTTGACTCAACCGGAAACTTTTAATCAAACTGTGGCAGAGTTTTTAGAGGGCACAAGACAGTGAATTTAGAAATTATTGCACATCGGGGATTTTCGGCGATCGCCCCGGAGAATACTTTAGCAGCTTTTGAACTGGCGATCGCCCGTGGAGCTCATTCGATCGAATTTGACATCCAGCTATCCGCCGACAACGTACCAGTGATTTTTCATGACGCAACATTAGATAGAATCACTGGAGTTTCTGGCAAAGTTAGGGAAAAAACTCTGTCTCAATTGCAGACACTTAATGCGGGAAAATGGTTTAGCGATGAATTTTCACAAGAAAAAATTCCTACCTTAAAAGAATCATTAGCTATCCTCAAAAATGTTGACAAATTTCTTTACTTTGATGTCAAGCCGCACTGTGAGTGGTCTGATTCAGATGTCGCTGATTTTGTCAATACTCTGAAGGGCGAAGAAATCCAACATAAATGCGTTATTACCTCCTTTAACGATGGATTTCTGGAACAAGTGCGGCGGCTATCTGCCGATTTGGCGATCGGACACATTGTTGCTAATCTAGAAGCATACAAAACTCAATTTGCTCAAGCTGTGGCGCATCAGGATAATTTGATTAGCAGTCTGTATCGCGTGTTGCTGGAAAACCCCGCACTAATTCCAGAAAGCCGGAGTCAGGGAGTTGACATTGTGGCCTGGACGGTGGACGATCGAGCCGATATGCAAAAGTTAATTGATTTGGGTATAACGCGGATAGTCACTAATTGTTTGATATGATATTTTTAACCGCAGATGAAGGCAGATAAACGCAGATAAACGCAGATAATAGATGAATTACTTTCGCAAAAACATCCACGAAATGTCTGGCTATGTGCCGGGGGAACAGCCACCGCTAGGCACAAAAATTATTAAACTAAATTCTAATGAAAATCCCTATCCGCCTTCTCCCAAAGCGTTAAAAGTGCTTCAGGAAATAGACGGAGAAATGCTGCGCCGCTATCCAGATCCAACTGGCAAAAGTTTCCGCGTTGCTGCTAGTAAAGTTTTTGGAGTTGCTGATGATTGGATTGTTGTAGGTAACGGCAGTGACGATTTATTAAATTTGATAGTTCGCGCTGTGGGCGAATCAGGGAAACAGATTGTTTGTCCTGCGCCTACCTATGTATTGTACCGCACTTTGGCAGCTATTCAAGATGCAGAATTTGTTGAGGTTCCTTATCCCGACGACTACAAGTTACCAGTCGATTTGCTAATAGCAGCCCAGGGTGCAGTGACATTTTTAGCTTCGCCAAACAGTCCATCGGGAACAGCCATATCTGTTGCAGATTTGGAGAAACTGGCTAAAGAGTTATCGGGCATTCTTGTGATCGACGAAGCTTATGTAGATTTCGCCGAAGAAAATGCTTTGAACTTGACAAAAAAGTACAGTAATGTTATAGTTTTGAGGACGCTTTCAAAAGGTTATTCCCTCGCAGGATTGAGGCTTGGTTTTGGTATAGCAAATCCGGCGCTGCTGGCAGAATTAAATAAAATCAAAGACAGCTATAATGTGGATGCTTTAGCCTATGCAGTGGGGGCGGCGGCGATCGCAGATCAAGACCACAAAATAGCCAACGCCGAAAAGATTAAGGCTTCGCGAGCAAAACTAGCCGTTAGTTTCCAGGAATTAGGCTTTGAAGTTTGGCCCTCGCAAACCAACTTTTTGTTAGTTAGGCCACCAAGCGGCGATGCAGAAAGAATTTATCAAACACTGAAAGTACGGGGAATATTGATTCGATACTTCAATCAGCCTCGATTAGAAGACAAATTGCGGATTAGTATAGGTACGGAGGAACAGAATCAAATCTTAGTTAAAACTTTGAAAGAAATTCTCTAAATAACGATCGCACTCAAATTAGTTTCTTGTGATGACTTTAGTTTTCTGATTTGTATGAAGACTTGCATTCCTCACTACACACAGCTTGATTACGGATAATTATTAGGATTGTCAATCGCCAACCCTGCCGACTGAGCAATATCCAGCAATCTGTTGTCCGCAGAAACAAAAATTAGTTGAGTTTCTGGCATTGATGTTAAAACAGATTGAACGCGCAAAGCAGCAGCCAATTGCACAGCATCGTAAGCCCGCAGTGGATGTTGCATCACCAATTCGCCCGCTGTTTCTACCAAAGTGCGATCGACATCTATGACTCGGTATTCATTTTCAAAATCCTCCCTAACTTTTTGCACAATTAAATCAAAACGCTCCGCAGACAAACTTCTATCCCGCAGACGGCGTGCAAAAGCGCTGTGTACCTCCACCCAAGTAATCTGGCTAATAGCTAAATGGTTATCTGTAGCAGGATCGGTAATCTATAAAATCCAGTCACTGCCTATTTCCGGCACGTATCGTTTGACTAAAGCGCTAGTATCCAGAAAATAAGCATTTACCACGGGCCACGATCCTCGATAACGATTTCTGAAATAGGCTTACCTGGTAGCGGTTCCATTTTTTGCATCAATTCGCGCCACTGCTGCGCGCGCTTGATTAATTCTGCTCGATCGAGCTTACCCTGTTTCTTTGGCAAACGCACCAATCCCCGTACATCCATCAACTTAATCGCTTTTTCGCGATCGCCCTTGAGTTCTTCCGGCGACACTTCCGCTACAATTGTTATTTGCACAGTTTCCCCATCATTCAATGACAAAGGACTCAAGGGACGAAAAACCCCGTTTTCGTAGATAGCAGTAATAGTTTCTGGCATAATTAGCCTCTTAATTAAATGCTTTGACTTATTCTACTTCTTTTAATTACTTCGTTGCCACCACAGCCAAATTCCAAGCCAAGCGCTTCATCAAAGGCAACTTTTTCAAAAAGCCATCCAACCCTTCTAATCGAGAGTATTCCGGTTTCAATCTCTCTTGTTCAATGATAATCTTTTTCCAGTAACGCTCCTCATTTGGATGCACTTTTTCGATCAAATAAAAGCGCAAAAAAATCCACAGCGATGTCAGCCAAAAGGCATCATAAGCCGTCTCCGAAAACAAAGACTTGATAAAATTCACAATATTAATATCCAAAGGAGTTTCATCCTCCGTCCGCACCTCAGTAGCCATCCTGCGGTAAACATTAATCACCGGATTGTGCTTCATCGGGTCCCAAAAGCAAGCTTTGCCCCCAGGCTTTAGGACTCGGTGCATTTCGCGAATTGCCTTTTCAGGTTCCGGTAAATGGTGCAACAAATTAGAAGCATAAACAATATCAAAACTATTATCCGGGAAATCCAGCGCCATTGCATTCACCGTGCAGCCCTCTATTTTGACGCCGTTTTTCTCTGCCAATTTCAGAGCAACTTCTACCATGCCCTGAGAATAGTCTGCCGCCACACAATGCGCGCCTTTTTTAGCAAAATAAACGCTGTTTTCTCCCGCCCCGCAGCCTAAATCTAAGAGGCGTTTGCCTGTAATATCGCCCATCTGTTGGAGAATAAATCTATTTTCAGGGGCGGTGCAAGCTTCAAAGTAATCATTGACTCGAATGCCGTCAATATCGATTGTGGATGCCCAAGCATCGTGGAATTGTCGCTCTTTTTTTAAAGTTTCTTCTTGCATTTTTTAGGGTTTGTTGTTGCTAAAAAAGATTTTAATTTTTAACCGCAGATGAACGCGGATTAACGCAGATTTATTTAGATCTATCTGCTGTTATGTGCGTTCGTCTGCGGTTTGTTTCAAGAAAAATGGCTGACAGTAAATTTATCAGCGCTGTGCTTCTGCAACAACTTGATTTCCGATCGGAGTTGGTTTTTCGGAGGCTTTTTCAGCACTATGCTGCAATGCCTGATACAGCCGATTTAAAGCGCTGATGTAAGCTTCTGCGGAGGCTACGATAATGTCGGTATTTGCTGAGTGACCGGAAAATACTTTCCCTTCGTGGCGCAAGCGAATTGTTACTTCGCCGATCGCATCTATTCCCGCTGTCACCGACTGTACAGAAAACTCGATCAACTCGTTGGGTACGTTTACCACCCGGTTAATTGCTCTGTAAATCGCATCCACAGGCCCGGTGCCGATCGCAGCATCGGTCAATTCTTCGCCCGCCGGAGTCCGCACGGTTACGGTTGCTGTCGGGCGAGATTTGTCGCCACAGGAAACCTGCACCAATTCTAACCGGAATAGTTCCGGTGCTTGGTGCACTTCGTTGTTGGCGATCGCCTCTAAATCCCAATCAGTAATCTCTTTTTTCTTGTCCGCTAAATCTTTAAACTTGACAAAAGCCTTATTTAGCTCATCGTCGGCCATTTCAAAACCCAACTCTTTCAAGCGAGTGTGGAAAGCGTGGCGCCCCGACAATTTACCAAGCACGATTTGATTTTCAGTTAAGCCGATCGACTCAGCGTCCATAATCTCGTATGTCCGCTTATTTTTCAGCACCCCGTCTTGGTGAATTCCCGACTCGTGAGCGAAAGCATTTGCTCCGACAATCGCCTTATTTGGCTGCACCAACATCCCCGTCAAATTGGAAACCAAGCGCGACGTTTTGTAAATTTGGCGCGAGTCAATATTTGTCAGCGGTTCCTCAGAATCCGCAGGCCGGCCCAAGAACGGATTATAATATTGGCGTCGCACGTAAAGCGCCATTACCAACTCTTCCAGAGCCGCATTTCCCGCCCGTTCGCCAATCCCGTTAATCGTGCATTCTAACTGTCTGGCGCCATTTTTCACAGCTTCCAAAAAGTTAGCAACAGCCAATCCTAAGTCATTGTGACCGTGCACCGAAATAATTGCGCGATCGATATTCGGCACATTTTCCTTAATTCCCCGAATCAAAGCCCCAAACTCGCTCGGAGTCGTGTAGCCTACAGTATCGGGAATATTAACAGTAGTCGCACCGGCGGCGATCGCCCGTTCTAGAACCTGATATAAAAACTCCGGTTCCGATCGACAAGCATCTTCCGGGGAAAACTCCACATCATCCACAAAAGACTTAGCGTAAGCCACCATTTCCGGCACAATTTCCAGAATCTCAGCCCGCGTCTTTTTCAACTTATGCTCCAAGTGAATATCAGACGTAGCCAGAAACGTATGAATTCGCGCATTGGCGGCTGGTTTCAGAGCCTCTGCTGCTCTTTTAATATCCGGCTTTCTCGCCCGTGCTAAACCGCAAATTGTCGGCCCATGTTCCGTGCCAACCGATCGGGCTATTTTTTGGACTGCCTCGAAATCTCCCGTGCTGGTGAAAGGGAAACCCGCTTCAATCACATCCACGCCCAATCTAGCTAACTGGCGAGCGATCGTCAGCTTTTCATCAACATTCAGAGATGCACCCGGAGATTGTTCTCCGTCCCGCAAAGTCGTATCGAAAATAATAATCCGGTCTTGACTTGGTTGAGTTTTCATAGCTCTAAAAAGTGTTTTCCTGATTTTTACTTGTCCGTTTTTCTGGATTTTAGCCTCCAGTCACCAGTCTCGTGTCTCGCGCCAATAACGAATAATTAATAACCCATAACCCATAACTACTGACTAATGACTGCTGACTAATGACTAATAACTAATGACTAATGACTAATGACTAATGACTAATAACTAATGACTACTGACTAATAATCCATCTTCTCGATATGTTCCCTAATTTCATTTAGGTCTATATACCTATCTGTAGCATTTCGTAACTCTCTAGCAATCATTCCTTCGGTTGATACCACAGTAATATGAGTATTTTTCGAGCGGAGTAGCTCGATCGCCCTCTCAAAATCCCCATCCCCGCTAAACAGCACAACTTGGTCGTATTGATCCACGGTATTAAACATATCAACCACAATTTCTATGTCTAAATTAGCCTTTTGAGAATATCTGCCCGAAGCATCGTCGTAATATTCCTTAAGAATTTTAGTGCGAACCGTGTAACCTAGACTGATCAAAGCATCTCGAAATCCCCTTTGATCTTGGGGGTCTTTCAGACCCGTATACCAGAAAGCATTGATCAAGATGACATTCGGCTGCGAAGTTTTGAAATATTCGAGCACCCTGCGAGGATCAAAAAACCAACCGTTCTTTTGTTGAGCGTAGAACATATTGTTCCCGTCCACAAAAATAGAAAGGCGGTTCATTAAGTTTGTCATAGAAACTTAGACCTAATAATTGTAGAAAGAAGTTAATCTAAATATCACATTTTAGCAACATGGAGCTAACTGAGGCAATAGATTAGACTTCAGAAAACTCCATCTCCCCAGTATTTCATATTTTCGGCTCTACCGCCAGAGGGTTCTTTTAAACCTGCTTGCATTTGAGCGAGGGACCCTCACAAACTATACGCCTAGTAACTCAATACCGGCTGGCGTGTCAAGGTTAATGGCGCCTTCAAACTACCGCCGTACAGCCGTACCGCCAAGCAGGCATACCGAAGCGCATAGCAGTAGATTTTGCTCCCCTGATTTCCTAGCGCAGACTACCTCGGCTCAAGCCTTTTTGCTTTCAAGAGCCCAGCGAGCTAACTCTGTCCGGTTGTGCAGACCTGTTTTGCCGAGCATATTGCTGACGTGGCTTTCGATAGTCCGCTGGCTGACATTCATCACGTCTGCGATTTGGCGGTTTGCCATACCCTGCGCTAGCAACTGTACCACCTTTAACTCAGTGGGAGTCAATTCGACATTGCGGCGCGCCTTAATTTTTGGGCCACTCTCCATACCGGGATTTGAGTGGCGAATCAAGCGGGATGCTGCTTTCAGAGAAGATTCCACTTGGGCTACCAGTTCTTCAGGTTCAAAAGGCTTGACTATATAAACATCAGCCCCAGTGCTCAAGCCTTTTACTCGGTCGGAACTTTGACCTTTTGCGGACAAGAAAAGAACCGGAATCCAGCTCGTGCGCGGGTCTTCTCTGATGTGTTTGACTAAAGTGTAGCCGTCCATTTCCGGCATCATCACGTCGCAGATAATCAAGTCGGGAACTTCTTGTTCTAGTTTTTCCAGAGCGTCTCTGCCGTTTTCTGCTGTAATGACGTTGTAACCCCGAAACTCCAAGTAGTCCTTGACCAGCAAGATCAAATTGGGGTCGTCGTCAACCAGCATCAGCCGTTTTTGCTCTCCTGAATTATTGTCCTTTGTCATGTTTATTCCCGCTAAAGTATCCCGCACACTTCCTTGTTTTCACTTCTGTTTTTTCCGTCAGTCCCCCGCCACCCGGCTGGGAGTGGAGGACGACGATCAACTGAAGGGATGGCGGTGAGGGAAAGCGGGGCGGGTATTACCGCTTTCCAACCTATAATTGACGGCTGTTTGTGAGTGTCTTACGACATGGAATGCAGCCCAAACCAGTAATGGACGATCGCCCTATCAAGATCAGCCTTGATTGATTGGAGACTCCCTAACAGAGCCCAAGTTAAATATTTAATCTCGATCGGTTCAATTTCAGGTTAATGCCCCGGTTTTAAATGATACTTCTGATATAGAGAAATTTAAGCAGGCTCCCTACTTACGTATTTAACTGTTTCTAGTGTAGTTTGGCAACCTGCTTAGTGTCGGCCACTGTGAAATTTTTGCACAAAATTTCACAGTTCCTCCGATCTATTTTTGTTACTGTACCTTTTGAGAAACACAAGGAACACGGGAAGCCGCACAGGGAAGACAAGAACCTAACTATAGTTTTATTGAGCTGTAGCAGGTGCGATCGCCCGGACGCCAAACTGTCTCAATTTCTCACCCTTAACCTTAAATTTAACACTTTACCTATAACCCTGTACTTTAAACAGCGCTATACTTAAATGTTTGGCTGGGCCTCAGCAGGCACAGGCAAAGGATGAGTCAAGAAAGCGTATTCTTGAACGACCTTGGAGTTGAGGAGATGTTCCTGAATAATTCTCTCAATGACGGGGGGAGTAACGTCGCGATACCACACTCCGTCTGGATAGACTACCATAATCGGGCCAGACGCGCACACTCGCAGGCAATTGGCTTTCGTGCGAAAGACACAGGTTGGTCGATCGGCACTGGGCTTGTCCAACCCCAATTCTTGCAAGCGTTTTTTTAAGTAATTCCACGCCTCCAGACTGGTTTGCCGATCGCAGCACTTGGGCACGGTTTGGTCGGCACAGATAAAAATATGTCGCTCGATTTGATCGATTCCCAGGCTTTGGACGCAAGCGCGCAAGCCTTGGCTGCAAGATTCCTCGTTATTTTCTGTCATTGTCTTCATCAATCAAAAGTAATTGGTTAGCGGTCTAAAGTCATCACCCCAGCCCCCACTCTCCCCTCTCCTTCCCTCCAACTCAGCCTCGGTTCGGGAACCCGTACTGACAACTAAGTTGCGATCGACCCTGACTAAAGCTAAATTAGCACTCAGGAGTCGAGAGTGCTAATATGTCAGTTGTAAGCAGTCGGCTGTTGCTTTCATAGCGACCCTGACGGCTGACTGACTAGGATCTGTAATCTGGAGATTTATTTATGGCAGCAGTATCACTGAGTGTTTCTACCGTTAAACCATTAGGCGAGCGCGTGTTCGTAAAAGTAAGCGCTAGCGAAGAAAAAACCGCCGGCGGCATCCTTCTGCCCGACACAGCTAAGGAAAAGCCCCAAGTAGGCGAAGTCGCGGCCGTGGGCCCTGGCAAGCGCAATGACGACGGCACCCGCATTGAAATGGAAGTCAAAGTCGGCGACAAAGTTCTCTACTCGAAGTACGCCGGCACCGACATCAAACTCGGCACAGACGAATACGTCTTGCTAGCCGAAAAAGACATTCTGGCGATCGTTAACTAATTAATCATTAGTCATCAGTCCTTAGTCATCAGTCATTAGTTTAAAGCGAACGCCGCCAAACAACTAATGACACGGGACAAATGACTAAAATCCATCATCCCCAATCCAAAATCTCAAACCCTCTCATCCCCAAAAACTATGGCTAAGCGTATCATCTACAACGAAAATGCACGTCGCGCCCTCGAACGCGGTATGGACATTTTGGCCGAAGCAGTGGCCGTAACCCTCGGCCCCAAAGGCCGTAACGTGGTTCTCGAAAAGAAATTCGGAGCTCCTCAGATCGTCAATGACGGTGTTACCATCGCCAAAGAAATCGAACTAGAAGACCATGTAGAAAATACAGGCGTTGCCCTGATCCGTCAAGCAGCTTCCAAAACCAACGACGCAGCAGGCGACGGCACCACAACTGCTACCGTTTTGGCTCACGCAATGGTCAAAGAAGGTCTGCGTAACGTAGCAGCAGGCGCAAATGCGATCGCCCTCAAGCGCGGTGTTGACAAAGCAACCACGTTTTTGGTAGAAAAAATTGCCGAACACGCCAAACAAGTAGAAGATTCCAAAGCCATCGCTCAAGTCGGCTCCATCTCTGCTGGTAACGACGATGAAGTCGGCCAAATGATTGCCAACGCAATGGACAAGGTGGGCAAAGAAGGCGTGATTTCCCTGGAAGAAGGGAAGTCTATGACCACCGAATTGGAAATCACCGAAGGGATGCGCTTCGACAAAGGCTACATTTCTCCCTACTTCGTCACCGACACCGAACGGATGGAAGCGATTCTCGAAGAACCCTTCATCTTGCTGACAGACAAGAAAATCGCTTTGGTACAAGATTTAGTACCCGTGCTCGAACAAGTAGCTCGTTCCGGCCGCCCGCTGTTGATCATTGCAGAAGACATTGAGAAAGAAGCTCTAGCTACCCTCGTTGTCAACAAACTGCGCGGTGTGTTGAACGTGACTGCTGTTAAAGCACCCGGTTTTGGCGATCGACGCAAAGCCATGTTAGAAGATATCGCCGTATTGACCGGCGGTCAACTAATCACCGAAGATGCCGGTTTGAAACTGGAAAACACCAAGCTTGACATGATCGGCAAAGCCCGCCGCATCACCATCACCAAAGACAGCACCACAATTGTTGCCGAAGGTAACGAAGCAGCCGTCAAGTCCCGCTGCGAACAAATTCGCCGTCAAATGGACGAAACCGAGTCTTCCTACGACAAAGAAAAGCTGCAAGAACGTTTGGCCAAATTGGCTGGCGGCGTCGCAGTCATCAAAGTCGGCGCGGCTACCGAAACAGAAATGAAGGATCGCAAACTGCGTTTGGAAGATGCGATCAACGCAACCAAAGCAGCAGTAGAAGAAGGAATTGTTCCTGGTGGCGGTACAACTTTGGCTCACCTGACTCCTCAATTGGAAGAGTGGGCTAACAGCACTCTCAAGGGCGAAGAATTGACCGGTGCTTTGATTGTGGCACGGGCTCTGGCTGCTCCTCTGAAGCGGATTGCTGAAAATGCTGGTTTGAACGGCGCTGTGATTGCTGAGCGCGTCAAAGAAAAGCCGTTTAACGTCGGTTTCAACGCAGCGACAAATGAGTTTGTCGATATGTTTGAAGCTGGAATCGTTGACCCTGCGAAGGTGACTCGTTCTGCTCTGCAAAATGCCGCATCTATTGCTGGTATGGTGCTGACAACCGAGTGTATCGTCGTTGACAAGCCTGAACCGAAGGATGGCGCTGCTGCTGGCGCTGGCGGCGGCATGGGCGGCGGCGACTTCGATTACTAATCGATAGTTTGATGGGGTGGGCTTTTGGGCCTACCCTGTTATTTTGGTAACGGTTTTTAGCATAGGCATAACTTTAACTCTGAAACTCTGAAGCGAAATTAACTAAACGCACAATCTATAAGGCCCCGTGCCTCTGTACTCACATGCGAGGTTATACCCAAAAACCTAACCCTGCGTGCGTGACCGTTAGTTTTTTACGATTTCAGGAGATTAAAGATGCCTACAACACCCGTTGCGTTGTATCGAAAGGGGAATGCTAGTTCACCTAGAATGGATCATGTTAGACCCAATGATATTGCCGTTTCTGAACAGCAAGGTGAATTATGGGTTATGCCTACTTTAGAAGAAGGAAAGTTGTCAGGAGGAATGTCTCGGCCAGAAGGAATATCAACCTATGAGAGTCCAGGCTCAGGAAAAAATTGGTATAAATTAGACCTCGGCACTGACATTCCACCAGAACTGGAATTAGTGAATGACCGGGACGGTCATTGGTTATTCCAGCCCAGTAGACCGATGACTCTAGAAAAATACAAAGAGGCACTTCACCTCATAGGCACATTTTTCTGTAAAATAGAATAAGTTAAGAGGAGGTTGGGTGTAAGTAGATAAACTCAACCTCCTAATATAATTAATAGTATATTTGATTAGTTTTTTATATCAAATTACCTGCCTCGAAAAAAATAATCTTTTGGGTATTTTTAACTCAAGTCGGCAAATGAGTATTTATTCTTACCAAGGCAAGTATCATGAATTTATCATTTAAAGATTTAAGGTTTATTATAGAAGCCATTGAACATCAAATCAATGCCTATCAAGAACGTTTGCAAGTAATAGAAGATGTAGATGAGGATGAGGCAGCCGATCTAGGGAACGATATTAAATTTTTAGAGCTTCTCCACGCAGACATGACGACAACTTTAGAGCAGAATACCAAACCTTTAAGTTTTGATGAGAGTTTTTCTCCCGATCGAAATGATAATTATTCGGAAAATTCACAAAATTTATCTTTTCAAGAATTAGTGAAATTAACGCTTAAATTGTCAGTTAGCGAGCGGTTATTTCTAGTAGAGGCTATTACCTCGTCTGTGCGTCAGGAAGTCACTATCAGCCAATAATCAGCCAATAATAGCATCTTTAGAAGTTTGTTATGATGATATTTTGATTATAGCAACCGCCATGAAACTTTACCACACTCCCATTTCCCCCAACTCCCGCCGCGTCTGGATCGCCCTCTTAGAAAAAAACCTCGACTTTGAATTGGTAGAAATCCACTTGGACGGCGATCACTTGCAGCCTGAGTTTGTCGCAATGAATCCTTTTCACCGCATCCCTGTTTTGGTCGATGATGACTTCACTGTCGTCGAGTCTCTAGCAATTCTTGACTATCTAGAAACGAAGTATCCCGAACCGGCAATGCTGCCAAAAGATCCGCAAGATTTGGCAGTTGTGAAAATGGTAGAATTGGTCACGGTTAACGAACTTGCGCCGGCACTTTACCCCCTCAGCAGTGAAAAAATGGGATGGGGAACTCCTGAACCTCAAGCAATAAAAAAGGCGAAGGAAAAAGTCAATACTGTGCTGGCATTTTTTGAAGGTTTGTTGGACGATCGCCCTTTTTTCGCTAGCAACACTGTCACGTTTGCCGAGTGCGTTGCCGGTACCGTCGTGCCCTTGCTACCTTGGGTTGATGTGTCCCTAGACGGCTATCCTAAAATTAAAGCTTGGTGCGATCGACTGCTTGCCCGCCCCTCATGGCAGCAAACTCAATTCACGGAAGCAGATTTGGCGGCTTTCGCATCTCGGAGACAAAAATTTCTCGCACAAGCTGAAGCCTCTTGAAGCAATCAATTGTGAAGTGATCGCTCTTTTTCCTAGCTGTTTTCGCCTGCATCCAAATTCCCATCGCAGCAATGGGGCAGCCCGCCGCCCGATCGAACTACGAAGCAATTAACGCTAAACAGTTCATTGCCGATCGCAAAATTACCGTCTCCAACCCCAAAGATATCGCAGCAAAACTCTGACTCGCGACAGAAATAAGTTATTCCTGCCTAAATCCAGGAAGCAATCTGGGCTCCGCGTTGTTTTCTGGCTGCGCGACAATCTTAAAACTATTTTCGGTGTCGATCGCTCTTTTAGTCAAAAAGAGCGATCGAACTCAGAAGTTTACTTACACATGATCAAATTTCCAGCCGAGATGAATCCGGCCACAGGGGCTGAAATCTCAACCCAATTGCGGTCTTCTCCATTCTTATCTTTCACTAACTGGAAATTCGGTACAAGCGTTACTTGACCGTTAGCCGGTACACCGCCTTTAACAGCAGAAGTCTTTGAAGGCTCGGTGCGGATAGCTAGACCCCTCGGCGCTACGCGAGGTTCTACTTGGCGGCACAGACTTACTGGGCCCGTTGCAGGCGCGGGTGCTGGTGCTGGCGCGGGTGCTGGTGCTGGTGCTGGTGCTGGTGCTGGTGCTGGTGCGGGCGCTGGTGCGGGCGCTGGTGCGGGCGCTGGTGCGGGCGCTGGTGCTGGTGCTGGTGCGGGCGCTGGTGCTGGCGCTGGCGCTGGCGCTGGTGCGGGTGCAGGCGCTGGTGCGGGTGCTGGTGCGGGTGCAGGCGCTGGTGCGGGTGCAGGCGCTGGTGCGGGTGCGGGTGCAGGTGCGGGTGTTGCTGCGGGTGCGGGTGCAGGCGCTGGTGCGGGTGCAGGTGCAGGAGTTTGACTAATTGTGCACGAACCTAAATTACTTTCGTCGTTGGGATAGCCGCTAGCCACATACCCTGTGACGGGAGCGCTAATTTGAATCCAGAGGCGACCATCGGAGGCTTTAACAGAACTAGCGCCTTGGGACAGCGTTACCTGCGTGTTAAGTCCTACCCCGCCAACTCTAGGGGATTTGGGGTCTGGGTTCTGACGAACCGTCAAACCTTCTTTGGGAGTGACTTTGCGGCAAAGGTTGCCAGCCTGGGCTATTTGAAACGTGGCGCTATCTTCAAAGGAAATATTTTCCGCATCTTGACTGACAGTGGATGTTGATGGGGCGGCAACACCGATGGCATTGGCCTGCAAACTTCCGGTTGCGATCGCGATCGCGCCCAGCAATGCAGCGGGTTTATTCCAGCAATTCAAGTTTTTCATCCGTTCAACTCCTCACTTAACCACAATCATTATCTTAATTGCAGGTCAATATAGCAAAAAAATCGATTTGTCTTCCACAAAAAAGCTTTATATAACTTTTTTATGACTCCAAGTCAAGTTTTATTGATATTATTTAATGTTTGGTGAGTTGAGCGAAGAGACATAAAGCTGCTACGCCTATAAATGGCTCATTATGGCAGAGCGGGATAGGAGGAGAAGGCCAGAGTGTCCGAGTCGGGGAATGGCAGAGGGGGAAAGCCAACAGTTAACTGTTTAAATGCGGGACAGTTTACTAGGAATCAAAGTCATGTGTTGTCCGCCAATATCTTGTCAGGTGTCCGTTAAACCATTTAGCTGTCAGTTGTTGCAGTTGAGTAATATGGGGCTACATTTCAGGTGAATTCTTGGCAGATTCGAGAGCGAGATTGTGCTTGAGATGCTGCCAGATTCTGAGTGACAGGCGATTGGCGCGATCTACCCCATCGTCGTAGTGGGGTGTCGGAAGCCGGATACAGTTCTTCGATCGCGCTGACATAACTCCAGTGTCGATCGTACCTTACTTAAACAGGACTTACGCACTCAAGGGCGTTAAATCAACGGTTTGAGATTGCTTCACTACTTTATCTTCGGACAGAAAATCGTAGTACGCGCGTCCAGGACTATTAAAATTGTGGCAAACAGCGCAAATCGTTAGCATTGACGCGATGGCTCCCGTCAATTTGATAAAATCTTCCAAAACGGAAACTTATCGGCTTGATGCACAGTTGTGTTTTTGTGGCTACAGCCGCCCCGCCATCAGCGACAGTTGGTGTAGCTGTTTGCAAACGGTTTTGTTCCTGTGGAGACAACCAGCACAAAACCTCCGAACAAAAGCAGCCCGCTCACATCAGAAACCAAATATTTGCGCCAATTCTGATTTAATTATATTGCTATAGCAACCGCGATAGATGTTTATGAGGTTTTCAATTCCCGAAACTAATGCGGTAGATTCCTTCGGAATGGGAGCATATTAATGATAGGCAAAATATTTTTTTGGGAGGGCGATGGCCATTAGCGCAGGCACAAGGAGAGGAAATGCCCAACTAATCTCCTCCCTTCTTCCTTCTTTCCCAAATAACTCAAGCCTTCTCTATTCGAGAGTTAAAGCTTTCTTCCTTCTGCTATATAATGACCAAAGCGTTAAATATTTTTGCAGTGACAAAAACTACTAACAAAAAAGACGGAAAATCCTCTAAATATCCCTTTGACGGTTTATCTTTAGACGATCGCAATCCCGACTTCATTCAGCTTTTGTTGCCAATCTGGGAATGGTTGTACCGCTACTATTTTCGCGTAGAAAGCGACGGCTGGCACCACGTGCCCGCGAGCGGAAAAATGCTTGTTGTCGGTTCTCACAACGGGGGACTCGCCGCTCCCGATATGTTTATGTTCCTATACGAATGGTTCCGCAGGTACGGAACCGAACGCTTGGCCTACGGATTGATGCACCCGACGGTTTGGGAAGTTTCTCCTGATGTTGCTAGCATGGCGGTTCAGTGTGGAGCCCTCAAGGCGCATCCGAAAATGGCGATCGCAGCTTTGCGAAAAAATGCTCCAGTTCTCGTCTATCCGGGCGGCGCTCAAGATGTTTTCCGCCCGCACCACTTGCGCGATCAAATCTACTTTGCGGGACGCAAGGGATTTATCAAATTAGCATTGCGAGAAAAAGCGCCAATTGTACCGATTGTATCGCACGGTGCACACGATACTTTGATAGTTTTGGCAGATTTGTACGAACAAGTTAAGCAATTGCATGAATTGGGGATGCCGTGGTTGTTGGGCATCGATCCGGTGGTATTTCCGGTGTATTTGGGATTGCCTTGGGGACTGGGTATTGGGCCTTTGCCGAACTTGCCTTTACCCGTGCAAATTCGGACTCGCGTGTGCGAACCGATTGTATTTGAGAGGTACGGTTCGGAGGCGGCGCGCGATCGCGATTATGTTGATGCTTGTTTCGAGCGAGTTACCGCCCAAATGCAACGGGAATTAGATTGTTTGGCTGGTAAGTGAGAATTGCACAAGTCTACATTATTCTAGGCGGCAGAAACCGATTTTTTTTACGACAATATACCGTGAAGGGCGAGGGATATGGGTGAAAAACTCGGTTTTTTGAGTCCTGTGGGGAAGTCGTGACTAAAAACCTTTTTTGAAATAAATCATTAGATTTATTTCAAAAACCGACTGTTGGGGTACTAAATCGGATTTTACCCCTCTTAATTACGTGAAATACCCGAAAACCGCAGTCGCAAAAGTCACGCTTTTTATCATCCCTGTTCTAGCGGACATAATATCAGGTTAAATAAACGCAGATGAATAGGATTTTATCTGGGTTTATCTTCCTTCCTCGGCGGGAAAAAATAGAATTGGCAAAAATAACCGGATTCTGTATAAAATCTTTATATTAATTCTGCCTTCTGTCGAACTGTGACTAATTGCCCGATCGCCTTAACCGCAATACTGGGATGAACAAGTACAGCCGGCGACTCAATCATGTGCAGAACTTCCAAAAAAGCTTGACAAACTTTAGCATCTCCCACCAGCACTTTTAACACCAAATCTATGTAATCAATTGTCAGCCGCGTAGCAAGGTTTAGTTTTGCACCTTCACTTCCCGGATAGCGAGAGTCCTGACTGATGGCAAACGTCCAAGGAATAGTGTGTAATTTTGCTAGTTTTTGTTGAAATTGTCGCGCAAAGCCTGTTAAATCGCCTTCTGGATACCGCTCTCTTTGCTTTTGCAAACATTTATCTAGCATCTGAGCATCTAGTGCAGCAACCGTCATTCCCTGTCCGTATATCGGGTTAAAAGCGCAAACTGCATGACCGATAATTATTAAGTTTTCAGGGTAACGAGCGAGCCGCTCGTAGTGGCGCAAACGGTTTTCTGTACCTCGATAACTATAAACAGGTGTTATTGCTTCTGCGTCTTTAATTGCATCATAAATTGTCGGGGTTGGCAAAGTGCGGGCAAATTCTAGAAAACCTGCTTCGTCTGTGGGGGGATAATCGCGATCGCCCCCGATGAGAAGCACCAGCCAGCGATTGCCTTCGATCGGGAAAATTGCACCGCCACGGGTGCGAAATGGCGGTGCGGTTGACACAAATACTGGCGCAGTGTCTGACAATTTACCGCTGCCTTCATAGATGCGGCTGGCATAGCCGACAAAAGCATTAATAGCGGTTTCTTGCGGAGGTTCATAGCCCAAACTTTTCAACCATTGAGGTGTTTTTGAAACTTTACCGCCAGCATCGACTACTAAATCTGCATACAAATTTTCTGCATGGATGTTACCTGGGTTGTGGCGATCGCGAAAACGCACCGACACGCCAGCAACTTCCGTGCGTGAGGCATTCGCCAGCAACCCCGTTACTGTGCCTCCTTCGAGGAAATGCACGTTCATATTTTCAGCCAACCTACGGCGAATTTGCCAATCAAGTAAATCCCGACTGAAGATAATTAAATCATTTAGATCCGGGCTAAATTGCGGTGCCCAACCCGCCGGACTAAACCACCCGATCGACCTCGGATCTAAACTAGGAGCACCAGCAGCTACGAGTTCCTTTTCCAAGCCGGGAAAAAACTCTTCTAGGATCATTTTTCCCCTATTTAAAAGGACGTGAAGGTGACGGGATTGAGGAATCCCAGAGCGAGGTGCGGGTTTTTCTGGGAAAAAATCTCGTTCAACAATACTTACTCGGTCGAAGTGTTTTGCTAATACTCTAGAGGCTAACAGTCCTGCTAAACTACCGCCAATAATAATTGCATGACTTTCTCGCTGCACGATCGAATTCCTTGAAAGCTAATTGGGTATGGGATTGGTAGATGAATTGTCAACAATTTGTCGCGGTTCTGTACAGACTCTTTATATCGATCAACAAAAGATTTTCCTCTGCAATTATTTTAATCAGACTTACCATTACTACCATCTATCTCGGATGCGTAGCAGCACACTTTACTCATAACTGAGAACTAACAACTTCACAACTGCCAATTTACATACCACAAATATTTCTAAAGTGACAGCCGGCCACAGACATATTTCTACACTTCCAACTGTAGGGGGATGCTTTAGCTCGTCAATAAGGCGATGCTTGCCATTGGGGGCATGAGTCTAAAACTATACATTGGTTAACTCGCGCCAACGATCGCGCGCACCCACCCCTTAATGAGGAATATACTATGTATCAAAATTTGCCAATAAATCCACAACTGTATAACATCGGGTCTTGGCTGGCACAAGTGCCAGTAGAGCAGACTACTATATACAGAGCAGAAGACGCAGCACTCCTCTATTCCGGGCCACAATTTTTTATCGCCTTGATAGCTGGAGTTGTGCTCGCCTGCGCTTTCCAACTCTTGCTAACAAATTTATCAGTAGCTGCGGGCCTTTCCTACATTGGACAATCGCACGACGACGGCGGCCAGCACTCGGATAGCGGCAGCTCCCCAGTCCGCCACATCGGCAGAAAAGTAGGCACTTGGACGCTAATAACCGTCACCGTCGCTTTATTTTTCGCTTGCTTGCTAGCAGTTAAGCTCAGCTTGATTAGCAATCCCGGTTTAGGTGCGATCGTCGGTTTAGTCGTGTGGGCCACCTATTTCTCAATGCTCGTCTGGGTGAGTTCCACCACCGTCGGTTCTTTGATCGGTTCCGTCGTCAACAGCGCCACATCAGGCTTTCAAGCGATTCTCGGCACCGCAGCCTCGGCCATCGGCGCAAAAGCAGCCAGCAACCAAGTCGTCGCCACAGCCAAAGCGGCAGCAGCAGCAGTGGGCCACGAACTTGGTAGCGCGATCGACCCCACAAGCTTGCGCGAAAACGTCGAAGACTACATCCAAAGCCTCAAACCGCCAGAATTAGACATCAAAGGGATGCGTAGCGAGTTTGAAAAATTGCTTAATGATCCGCAACTAAAAACCATTGCAGCCGAAAATTTGCCGAATCTCGATCGGCAAACTCTCGTAGATTTAGTAAGTTCGCGATCTGACTTATCAAAACGAGACGTAAACCGGATTGTAGACCAACTTCAAGATGCTTGGAAACAAGTAGGAAAACAAGGGCAGCCATCAGACGGCATCGCCCAATTAGTAGACTATCTCAAATCTGCTAAATCAGGAGATTTGGTCTCAGATAAATTGGCAAGTAGGGTAGAAAAAGCCCTCAGCAATCTGGGCGGTCAAAATTCTGGACAGAACCCGACAATGATGTCCCAAGCAACGACAATGGCAGTCAATGCTTTAATGGGAATAGTATTGGGTCGCACGGATATTTCCGACTTGGATGTGGAAAAAGTAGTCGGTCAGCTCAAACAAGCTAAAGACAAAGTTACCCAGCAAACTGATAAAATTACCGCTCAAGTCAAAGGCGAACCCCAAACTTACAGCCCAATTCGCGCCGACGTAGAAAACTACTTGCTCAACACTTATTCGTGGCAGATGAACCCGCAAGCGATCGAGCGCGAATTTCGTGACGTACTCTACGATCCTACAGCCGATCCGGGAACAGTGCGCCGCGAATTAGAAAAACTAAAACAGTCTAATTTTGCGGAAATATTGGCCAGTCGAGGCGTTTTTACCCAAGACAAAATTAAAGAAATTTCCCAGGAATTAGAAGCAATTAGACAGCGCGTTTTACAAACCGTAATCTTTGCTGAGGAGCAAGAAAAAGCTCGTGATTTGCAGTGGCGACTGGAAACTTATTTGAAGCTGACGCCGAAAGAAGAACTGACAGCAGCAGGTATCGGCAGGGATTTCAAAAAAATCTTAGAGGATTCCGACGCTAGTTACGAACAGTTGCGCGATCGGCTTTCTCCTTACACCCGCGACAGTTTTGTGCAAATTCTCCGAGGTCGCGAAAACTTCGGATTCCAGGAAGTAGAACAGATTGTTCAAGAGTTGGAAAGGACGCGAGATGTAGTTTTAGCAGATTCTCAAGGTCTGCAAGAAGCAGCGCAAGCCCGACTAGACAACCAGTGGCAAAGAGTACAAGAATACTTGAAGTCTACGGGCAAAGAAGAACTCAATCCCGAAGGCATCAAGCGCGATTTGAAAACGCTGCTGGACAACCCGGAAGCGGGAATGTGGGCGCTGAGAGCTAGGGCTTCTAAGTTCGATCGCCAAACTTTGGTAAAATTGCTATCTCAGCGGAAAGACCTCAGCGAAGACCAAGCAAATCAGCTTCTCGACAGCACCGAAGAAACTTGGCACGGCGCGCTGCATACGCCGCAAAAGTTGGCGGAAAAAGCTAAGGATCAGTACGACCATACAACAACCGCCCTTGCAGATTACCTCCGCAATACTGGCAAATCAGAACTCAATCCAGAAGGGATTAAGCGGGATTTGACAAAACTGCTGGAAAATCCTAAAGAAGGAGCTTTAGCGCTGCGTGGCCGCCTGTCTCAAGTCGATCGCGATACTTTGGTAAAACTGCTTTCTCAGAGACAAGATTTGAGCGAGGAACAAGTCAATCAAATTATCGATCAAGTGCAGGAAACCCTTGGCTCGATAGTGAAAGCGCCGCGCCGTTTGGCGAAACGGGTGCAAAGCCAAGTACACGATTTTCAGAGTGTTTTAGAAGATTATTTGCGTAATACGGGCAAGGATGAATTAAATCCCGAAGCCATCAAGCGCGACTTGCAACTGCTGCTGCATGACCCGAAAGTCGGTGCTTACAGTTTGGGCGAGCGCTTGTCGCACATTGATCGAGCTACAATTGTTTCTCTGCTGTCTCAGCGGCAGGATATTTCTGAAGCAGAAGCCAATCGCATTGTCGATGGAATTTTGTCGGTGCGCGATGAATTCGCAATGCAAATTCAGAAAATACAGGAGGGTATTCAGTCGGTAATTGACGGGATTCTCGGAAAAATTCGGGATTACCTCAATTCGCTCGATCGCCCTGAACTAAATTACGAAGGTATTACGCGGGACGTGCGGAAGTTATTTGACGATCCGCAAGCCGGATTTGATGCTTTGCGCGATCGGCTTGGTCATTTCAACCGCGATACTTTAGTAGCACTAATGAGTTCGCGCGAGGACATTTCCGAAGCAGATGCCAACCGCTTGATCGACCAAATTGAAAGAAGCCGCAACAGCGTCTTGCAAAGAGCAGAACGCTTGCAACAAGAGGCGCAGCTTCGCCTCGAAAGCATCAAAGTGCAAGCTGAAAAACAAGCCGAAGAAACCCGGAAAGCAGCAGAAGTTGCCTCTTGGTGGCTGTTTTTCACGGCTCTTACCTCGGCCGCTGCTGCTGCGGGCGCCGGTGCTTTAGCCGTCATCCGATAAAAACGACTCCAATTGCGATCGGATTGCAGATAGTGCCTGATATGAGTTTCTACTGATATCAGGCACTAATGTTAGTAAAGGATTTGATCGAGGAATGGGAACGGGTTTGTATGAATTTGTTGGTACTGTTGAATAATGTTATGGGTAAACCCGTTTCTACCCGTTTGTTGAGGATTGTGCAAACTGTGAATTTATAAATCTTAATTAGCAGTTTTGATTAATTCAAAATAGAAAAGTGAAAAGCCGATTTTTTTGATTGTTGTATATTTTATTTGCAGATGTAATAAATGAAAAGCCGCCGCATATTCATTGTCTCTGCTATGACAATTGTTGAACGCGGTTCAAGCTTTTAGGCTGGATAGGCTTTTGGGATTATTGCACTACTCCTGCAAGGATTGTTAGAGAAGGACAAAAATCAAAACAGCTATGGCAATAAGAACCTTTTGGTAGGCAAAACTCGGCGCCCCAGTCCGCTCTCTCCTCAATATTTTTTAGGTACAATAATAGTGAGGGTTCTCAACCCAGCACGCCTGTTATACCAACAGCCCGCCGCCCTGGCTGCGTCAGTATCAAACGCCAACTGTTTTGAGTTCGATCGCCCGTTTCTTTTGAAGATGCCGATCGTCAGGTTATAACTTGTAGGTCATAGGTTGTGCATAATATGGAACTAAAGCTGTGAAAATACTACACTGACTGTGGGGGGCAACATACCGGATACCTTGGAACTACCAAGGGCTTTGCTTTCGTCAGCCCAGAAAAGTCCACACACGCAGGCCCTGCGATCGCCAATGCTAAACAACCTACGTCTCAAACCTCTCCTGGCTAGTTGCCGAGTAGCACCGTGAGGAGGGCGACGCCATGCAACTCCGAAAAAAAACACTATTAATCATCGGTGCAGCGCTGATCAGCCTGATTGTGGTGCTCTATGCCACTGCATCAACTATTTTGCTGCATGATTTTCACAACCTGGAGGCACAGTACGTCCGCCAGGATGTCGCACGGGCTTTGGACGCATTAGATGATGACTTGTCGAATTTAGACACCAGCGCCCAAGATTACGCCGAGTGGGACGATACTTACTCTTTCGTCGAAACACGGAACGAAAATTTTGTCAAGTCAAATTTCGTCGATTCGACATTTATTTACTTGAGACTAAACTTATTGGTGCTGCTTGACTCCAACGGTAAGACGATATTCAGCAAAGGTTTCGACCTTAAATCCCAAACCGAAATCCCGATTCCCGAAAGCTTAAAACAACACTTGACCGAGGCGCTACTAGACTCATCGACAGTCGATGGCGATCGCCCCGCCGCCAAAACAGGCGTCCTCACCCTGCCAGAAGCCAGGCTGCTGATTGCCGCCAAGCCCATCTTCAACAGCAACGCCCAAGGCCCGTCGCGGGGGACGCTGATCTTGGGACGCTACCTCGACAGCAGCGAAATCGGTTTGCTTTCAGAGCTGACTCACCTGTCAGTGGATTTTAGATTGCCGAGTTTAGATTTTAAAGTTGGAGCCGCGAACTACTCCGGGCACAGCGCCAAGGCCCTGGCTCGATCGAGACAGGAGTTGGAAAATGTCAAACTCAAAATTTCTAACCTCAAATCAGTAGAAATTTTAGTCGAGCCACTCAGCGACACCTTAGTAGCAGGATACGCCCTGATTCGCGACATCCACGGCAACCTAGCGTTGCTGCTGCGAGTAGAGACCGATCGCATCATCTACGGCCAAGGTCAGGCTACCTTGGAGCTGTTTACCTTATCAATACTGGCAGTAGGTTTAATATTTAGCGCCATCACCCTGCTGTTGCTAGAAAAATTAGTCTTGGCGAGATTGGCTTCCTTGAGCACCAGCGTCAGCAACATCGCAGCCAACGGCGATCCAAGCTTGCGCGTTCAGATGGCAGGAGCAGATGAACTCGCAAGCTTGGCCGACGCCATCAACCGAATGCTAGAAGCATTGGGCAATTCTCAAGTCGAACGTAATGAAAGCGAAGACCGCTATCGGTTGATGGCCGAAAATTCAACCGACATGATCACCAGACACGACCCCACAGGCGTGTTTATTTACGTATCGCCAGCCAGCCGGGCTTTGCTGGGATATGAACCTTCGGAACTCATCGGCCGCGTCCCCAAGGATTATTTTCACCCCGACGATTTAGAAACCATTGCCAAAGCTCACTGGAAAGTCCTGGCGCTCCCAGTTACTTACACCGTCAGCTACCGCATCCGCCGCAAAGACGGCAAATACATTTGGTTTGAAACCACCGGCCGCACGATCAGTGATCCCCAAACCGGCGAAGTCCAAGAAATTATCGGCATTTCGCGCGACATCAGCGTGCGGAAGCAAACAGAACAAGAACTGCGAGAAAGCGAAGCTGCCATCAAAGCTTTGTACCAAGTAACTTCGGCTCCCCGTACAGACCCGCTCAACCACCTCTCTACCTTTGATTTGCGCCTCCAAGAACTGCTGGCAATGGGATGTCGGCATTTAGGCCTGTCCGTGGGAATTTTGTCCTGCATTCAAGGCGACAACTATCAAATAATGGCTATTGAGTGTCCCGATGGGTCGATCGTCAAAGACCAAATCTATGATCTGGAAAAAACTTTCTGCGTCGCTACGTCAATGGCAAAAGAACCGATTTACTTTGAGTCGGTAAGATTTTCGGGTTTTTCCTTCAACAGCGACGATCGAGCCTTCCCCATCGAAGCTTACATGGGCATTCCCGTCACGGTGGGAGGTGAAGTTTACGGAACTCTGTGCTTCTTTTCTCCAACTCCTGTGACAGAACCGTTCCGAGTTGTAGATAGAGAGTTGGTGAAATTGATGGCTCAGTGGGTGGGAAGCGAACTCGAACGCCAGCAAACCGACGTAGATTTGGCAAAAGCTCGCGATCAAGCACTGGCGGCTACTAGAGCCAAAAGCGAATTTTTAGCCACCATGAGCCACGAAATTCGCACTCCGATGAATGGAGTCATCGGCATGACCGGTTTGCTGCTGGATACGCCCTTAACTCGCGAACAGCGCGATTTTGTAGAAACTATCCGCAGCAGTGGTGATGCGTTGCTGACGCTCATCAACGATATTCTAGATTTCTCGAAAATTGAGTCGGGCAAATTGGACTTGGAGGAACATCCGTTTGACATCCGCACTTGCATTGAGGAATCTCTAGACTTGGTAGCTACCAAGGCGGCACAAAAAAAACTGGAAGTGGGTTACTTGATCGATCGTACAGTACCAACAACGGCGATCGGCGATAGCACCCGCTTGAGGCAAATTTTAATCAACTTGCTCAGTAATGCTGTTAAATTTACCGACGCTGGAGAAGTGGTGGTTTCGGTGACGGCAAAAAAGATTTCAGTGTCAACCGCTAACGCAAAAGAACCGTCATTAATTGCTGGCGAACCGGTAGCAATTAACCCAGCATACGAAATACATTTTGCGGTCAAAGATACCGGTATCGGCATTCCGAGCGATCGCATGGATCGGCTATTTAAATCTTTCAGCCAGGTTGATTCTTCAACGAGCCGGCAGTACGGGGGTACCGGATTGGGTTTGGCAATTAGCAAGCGTTTGGCCGAAATGATGGGCGGCCGGATGTGGGTGGAAAGTATGGGTAGTGTCGCGGGCAATCCTCCTGCCGATTTTAGATCATCGGCAGTTTTTGATTTGGGATGGGCAGAATCTTGCGAAATTGCCGAAAAATATGGGTATGCCAAATCTGTACTCAGCAACAAGCCGATCGGCCAAAATACGAAATCCCTTGGCTCTACTTTTTATTTCAGTACGATCGTTTATGGCTGCAACAATTCCTTACCAGTTAACTTGAGCAATTCTCAACCTGAATTAGCTGGCAAGCGAGTCTTAATTGTCGATGACAATGCTACCAACCGCAGAATTTTGACTCTCCAAGCTCAGTCTTGGGGAATGGTGGCTAGGGCTTCAGATTCGGCTCGTTTGGCTTTAGATTGGCTGGCTGCTAAAGAGATGTTTGACTTGGCAGTTTTGGATATGCAAATGCCGGAAATGGACGGGTTGGCTTTAGCGGCGCAAATTCGCCGGTACCCTGATTGCGAAAAGTTGCCGTTAGTGATGCTAACTTCGATCGGCAGGCAAGAAATTAACCCCCCTGCTATGGAGATGGATTTTGCTGCTTTTTTGAATAAACCCATCAAACAATCTCAGCTTTACAATGTTTTAATCAATATTTTTGGAGAACAGACAACTGAATTTAGAGGGCAGCGCACCAGCGGGGCTTTCTTGCAAAGCATACCCATGCTGGCGGAGAACTTACCCCTGCGGATTCTGTTGGCTGACGATCATTTGGTGAATCAGAAGG
Organism: Microcoleus sp. Pol10D4; assembly: GCF_036701555.1. NCBI lineage: Bacteria > Bacillati > Cyanobacteriota > Cyanophyceae > Oscillatoriales > Microcoleaceae > Microcoleus > Microcoleus sp. Pol10D4. Next base: position 120,987 of record NZ_JAUBRA010000001.1, on the reverse strand, counting down.
TGGCTTTGCAAATTTTACAGCGGATGGGGTATCGCGCGGATGTGGCGGGAAACGGTATCGAAGTGCTCGAAGCTTTGCGCCGCCAGCCTTACGATGTGGTGCTGATGGATGTGCAAATGCCGGAAATGGACGGACTGGAAACTACTCGCCGCATCCGCGAGCAATTTTCAGCAGATTTAACTTTAGAAAATCCCACGGGAGAATCAGAAGTTTCCGGAACTGATGAGCAATCTAACAATCGAAAATCGAAAATCGAAAATCGAAATTTGACTGACGAGGAATCTAACAATCGAAAATCAAAAATCGAAAATCGAAATTTGACTGACGAGGAATCTAACAATCGAAAATCAAAAATCGAAAATCGAAAATCGACAAGGCCTTGGATTGTGGCGATGACGGCAAATGCGATGCAGGGCGATCGCGAAGAGTGTATGGCTGCGGGGATGGACGATTATTTGAGCAAGCCGATCGCAATTGACCAGTTGGTGCGAGCTTTGATCGCGTGTAAATCTCGATCGAACTCCACATTCGATCGTCTGCAGCCGATTGTTTGTTTGGATGCCCCGGCGGAACAGATCGAAGGAACGAGTGAATTACAAGTGCGATCGAATGTGGCTGTTGCGGGAAATCCCCAACTGACAATTTCCAATTCGCCCGGAGTCGTCGAGTGGGGTGCATCAAATCTCGATCGGGCTTTGTCACATAGCCACGATTCCCTGAGTGCCAAGATTATAGAGGGACTGCGAGAAGTGGAAGCTTTGGACGAGGCGATCGAGATTTACCTCGAAACAGCTCCCGAACTGCTGCGAGGCATCTCTATGGCTCTGTCCAACGCCGATCCGCTGGCTTTGCGGCGATCGGCTCACTCTTTAAAGTCGATTAGCGGTACTCTCGGTGCTTTTCGTTTGTTTGAGCTGTGCGAGGAACTCGAAATCATGGGCCGCATGGGAACAAATGCTAACCAGCCTTTACCTGATCCGGCCTGCGCGCTTTTAGAAGAGGTTGAGGCGGAGTATCAAAGAGTCGAAACGGCGTTAAAAATAGAAATGCAGTCTGTTGATTGTTAGCGGTTAGATACTGTCCGATTGATTTCTTATCAATTCTAGTCCGCTCCCGGTAAGGCTGTCCATCTGAAGCAACAGTAGACAATCGAAAGTTATCTCACCCACCCCAAGGAGGGACTATTAACTATTAACTTACTTTTTAGTTACCAAAACCCAATCGTCTGCTGCTTTGACAATCTCAGCATTCTGCAAACCTAAATGTTTTAAAACTGGTTTTTCTAACAGAAAATAAGGTTGAGGATGAGATTGCCATTTCTGTTTTAGCGTCGGCGCGTCGGCGACAATAACTTGGCGTTGACTGTAAAAATTCAGCGATGGACGGCCCAAGCGGTGAGAAGTAAACACCTGTTGACCCGCCGGAGTTCCTGTGCGGACAATTTCGGCGATCGGCTTAACGGGATAATCCTCCGCCAGTTCCCAAACCCAGTTATCTGAAGCCACCAATACCAATAGCGTCAGGTAAGTTCCCCAAATTAAAACTAATATAAACTGCCGGTCTTTGCGGTGCAGCAACACGGCCGCCATTGTCATTGTCAAAGCTACAAACATCAGCATTAACTGCAAATCTCGCTCTGGAGGCGCAATTTGTCCCCCGATCCGTACCCAGCCACTAAAGTACACGCAACCGACGACAGCCACTACACCCAGCACTGCTAAAATCGCGGGATGAGGCAACAAAGAAATAGCATCAAAACGTTCTTCTGCTTCCTCTTTGATCGGCTCTGGTGGCAGCCACAGTTGCTCCCAAACTTCAGCGAGATAACTGCCAACGGCAAGAGCAAAAGCTGGATAAATTGGCAAAACATACCACGGCAATTTAGTAGTCATCACAGAAATAGCCAGCAGATATACTCCAGTCCAAACCAATACTAATTTTGGCCCTGCAAAACTGCGATTTTCCCAACTCAGACGCAGCCCTTGTAGCCAAAATAACTGCCACGGCCAAGCTAATTTAAAAATTTCTAACAGATAGTACCAAGGCGGGCCTCTGTGACTGCTTACAGGTTCCGAAATTCGCCGGAAAGATTCGTTAACTAAATTAATGTGGATGAAATATTTGCCGTAGTGCAGCCATTGGGCAAAATACCAAGCAGCTACTGGCAATGTTCCGATCGCCAATCCGCCCCAAAGATACCCAGAAGTGAGGAGTCGCGGGGTATCCCAAACCAAAAAAATACAGCCCATCGCACCCAGCAGTAGCCCCAACATCACGCCCTTAGTCAGGCAAATGAGTCCGAACCCAATCCCTGCCCCCAAAGCGTAGCGCAAATCCCGGCGCGATCTTAGCAAACACCACATCGCCGCCAGCAAAAAACACAAAACTGCTCCATCCAACATCGCCAAACGTCCATGCCGCACCACCGGTAACAGCGTCAGATACACGAGGGCAGAAAAAATGGCGATCGAACGCGGAGGAAACAACTCCCTGCCAATGGCGTAAAGCAAGGGCACTGAAGTGGCTGTCAGCATCGCCGGTACCAACCTCGCCGTCAATTCGCTGACACCGCCGACGGCAAAACACAGCCCGATTAGCCAGTGTACCAGCGGTGGTTTGTTCAAATAAGGCATTGAGTCGATCGTCGGATACAGCCAGTTTAAGTTGCCGCGCCAAATTTCACGACTTACCTGCGCTGCAATGCCTTCATCCCAATCCCGCAAAGCCACGCCGCCCAGATTCATCCCGAAAATCAGCACTGCAGCCAACAGAAAAGCCAGCATCCACACTTTGTCTGTAAAGCTGTCATTCCAACGATTTTTCAGTTTGCGGCTTAGGAATGGAAAGATTTCTGACATAAGTTAAGAGAGTTTTGAGCGTCCCAAACTGAAGGTAAACTTAGACAGCAGTTATTCGCGACTAGGAAAATACCATGAACTTGCCTGTAATTATAGATATTATCATTGGCTTAGTATTTATCTACCTGACTTTAAGCTTGCTAGCTTCGGAAATCCAGGAACTGATTGCTACTGTTTGGCAGTGGCGGGCGGAACATTTAAAGAAGTCGATCGAAGTGCTAATTTCTGGAGGCAGCGAAGGATCGAAAGATCCCCTGCAATTTAAGAGAGTCGGACAGTTAGCCCATTCGATTTACGCCAATCCGATTATCAAGGATTTGAATCAGGGAGCGAAAGGGGTTTTGTCAGAAGGATTCCGCTCTGTTACGCACCGCATGGGGGATTTGTACCACGGAGTTACGGGTACTAAAAATGTTTTCGGCAATAAATCCAGTGGGCCTTCTTATATTCCAGCCGAGTGTTTTTCTGCTAGCCTTTTGGAGACTTTAAAGGTTTCTAGCTTGCTCAGCTCTATCTCTAAAACCCGATTGGAAAGATTTAAAAATTTACAATTAGCACAAATTCAACAGATTGGAGGAAATCTGAGTTTACCGGATTCTACTAAACCGATTATTGAGCAAGAATTTAGGTGGCTGACTGCGGAGTTCAATCGAGTTGTTGAAGATTATCAAAACAATTTAGCAAGTTTGAGCAACAGCTTAGATCGGATGTCGGAAAAGCTAGGATTTTATATTAAAGATTCTCAGGTTTATCTACCAGAAACCGAGCTGGCAGGGAGAGAATTTCAGAGGCAGATGGCATTTGTCAAGGCTCGTTTTGATAGCAAAATTGAGCGAGGGGCGCTGCTAGGGCAACTACAACCGAGTTTCAGCAATCTGTTAAATACTGTTAAAAAAAGTCAAGATTCTGTAGCAGAAATTATGGAACTCAAAGAGGAGAGTCCGATTTATCAACAAATTCAAGAAACCTTGGACAGTATGCCAGAATCTTTGAAACGCAGCCTTTATATTTTAGCGCAGCGCGCTGAAAAAAGCGGCGGAGATACTCAAGAGCAGTTGCAGCGGTTTCAGAAAGAAATTGAAATTTGGTTTGACCAATCGATGGAGCGTGCTTCTGGTGTTTACAAGCGGAATGCTAGAGGGGTAGCGATTTTGCTCGGAACTGCGATCGCTGTCGCTGCTAATGCTGATAGCATTCATATTATTAATCGGTTGTCGAAGGATTCGATGTTGCGATCGACTGTTAATTTGTACGCTGAGCAGTTGGTGACAAATAATGCTAAGACTAAATCAAATAATTTAACCAGTCTGACAAAAGTTCAACAGGATGTCGATCGAGCTTTGGATCAGGTAGCTCTGCCTTTTGGATGGAGCGAACAGAACAGCTTAGAACGAGATAAGCAGGGGAATTTATTGTGGCCGGCTTTGATTGCAAAATTGTTTGGTTGGATATTGAGCGGCGTAGCTATTTCGATGGGGGCTGCTTTTTGGTTTGAGGCACTCAACAAGATCATTAATATTCGCAATGCAGGGAAAAAACCGCCATCTTCCACAGAATCTTGAGCGGTGCAGTTGCGAGGCCAATCTACTAAGTGTCATACCCTTTTAGATTTTAGATTTTAGATGGGGGAATGACTGAAGACTATGGAGGTTTCAAGCACCGGCGTACAGTTGCATTCTTTTTTGAAAGTGGGATCACGGATAGGATACCGGATCGATCGGTAATTGCGCGTTTGCCGGAACTAAGGGAAAACACGCAGAATATAAATTCCGTGCGATCGCGGATGGCAGTGCTGCAGAAATAGGGCAAACTGATAGATAGGTTAAATAAGAATGGGCGACATCAACAAGGTTGCTGGCAGTTTCAGAAGCTCTGACTCCAAGGCTGTATCTACCGCTCAACACACTTTTGGAGGACGGAATATGTTGACTTCTTTAAGGGAAACGACTCCCGCCTTGGAATACACAAATTCCCCATCCAAAAGTTTTGTATTCAAGGACTCCAGCATCAATGAAGGTGGATATTTTGTTTCCAGAATTTTGACTGGGGAATCTGACTGCATCGAGAAAATTACCTCGGCACTTCAAAAATATGCCTCTATCCTTAGAGAGATTGGCAAAGTTGGCTCGACTTCTGACGGCCGATCGGGCCAACTGCAATTAGGCTTTGTTATCCTCAGTTCAGATTACCTAGAACGATACAAAAGTCAATTGCCAAAATCGCATACTTCTCGGACTCAAAACAGCGGACTTGGTTCGTGTTATGCCGATCGAGATAGTGATATACTAAGCAACGGCGATGGGCGCGATCGACTTTTTGCTAATTAAGGAGAGTGATTTAATGCAGGGTGTGGAATGTACCGAGGGCGACTGGATCGAATGCAATTGTAATTAGTGACGCAGGCGCGATCGCAATCAACGATTTCGATCTGACTAAATCAGCAATCATATCAACTCCCGCTGAATAATTTGAATCACGTTTGTAGTGAGGATGGCAGTCCTCACAGTGTCGGTAGCACCCCATAAGACAATTGATTTCCCGCGATGGGTTCCACTTAATATTAGACAGTGTTGACTGTTAGTAAATGCGACCAAACGTCCTGGTAATCAGTATTTGGGTGTACCGCCAACCTAGCAGCTTCAAAGCATATAGAATTCTTCAAAATCTACATAATTCAGTTATCCCTTGGATGAAATACAGCTAGGGAAACTCTAGTGCCTTGTCCCTCTACGTAAAATCTCACACTCCAATAAGAAATACTAAATATAAGAGGAGTTATTCGGAGGTGAATTACCTCCACTATTTCCGCATCCCTCAACTCAGGCTACTATTAGCAAAATAAGGTCAAAAAAAATTGGATAATAGAACCTAGATTTATTTCAAAAGTCCCGATTAATATTGCCATCTATTCCCATAGATAGAGGCTCAAATTTCCCTTTGACTCAATATGCAAAAGGCCAATGCCGAGCAAAATAAATCACTAAAAATATTTTTAAAATGACACCATCTCCAAATTTGGTGTTAAGATATAATCAAATAAGCCTGATGAGATTACTCCGGGGTGTATCTACTAATAATGCCCTTAATGGAGTCTCCAATATGAGTTCTACAGTCGCTCAAGTTAACTCACAATCTGCTTTTAAAAAAATGCCACTGCGCTCCTTAGTCTTCATTGACTCCGGCGTGGAAGATTACGAGTCAATTACAGCGGGAGTGCTGCCGGGACAGCAGGTAGTAATACTCGATCGCACCAAAAACGGCATCGAACAAATCACCTCCGAGATGGAAAAATATGCCTCTACTAACGGGGCGATAGACTCGGTTCACATTATTTCTCACGGCAGTTCTGGCAGCCTACAATTAGGCAATACCGCTCTGGGTTCAGATAACATAGAGCAATACAAAAGCCAGTTGGAAAAGTGGCAAACTTCACTAGCCCCACAAGCAGACATCATGCTGTATGGCTGCGATGTAGCAGGCGGTACAGGTGCTAATTTCGTCGATCAATTCAGTCAATTAACCGGGGCTGACGTTGCGGCATCCACCAACACAACCGGCCGTAGCGGCGACTGGAATTTAGAATTTGCCTCTGGCCAAATTGAATCTCCCTTAGCCTTGCAGTCAGAGGCTATGGCAAGTTACCAAGGTGATTTAGCTACGATCGTAGTATCCAACAATAGCGATAGCGGACCCGGTTCATTAAGGGCTGCGATCGCCAGCGCTGTTGCCGGTGATACAATTACCTTCGCTCCAGGTTTAGCCAGCCAAACCATTACTCTCACCAGCGGTCAACTCGATATTCCCGCTGGCAAAAACATCACGATTGACGGCGCCGCAGCAGCGGGTTTAACTATCAGTGGTAACAACGCATCCCGCGCGTTTTTTGTCAACGCCAACGTTGCCACTGCTACCAATTTTGTGGTCAAAAACCTGATTATTACTAACGGCAAAACTACCGATCGAGGTGGCGCGATCGGCACAACCGACGAAGTAAACCTCACAGTAGAAAACGTTCAGTTCAACAACAACGTCGCCGATAAAGGTGGTGGCGCAATTTTTGGTAATTTCAACAATACCCTGACTGTTACCGACAGTAAATTCAACGGCAACGTAGCCACCGCAGCTAACGATGAACGCGGTGCAGGTGCGATCGGCTTTTTGAGTTTCAAAACTTTTACAGTCACAAACAGCGACTTCACCAACAACAAAGGAATTAACGGCGGGGCAATTAACAGCCTTCAAGGTAAGCTGACAATTGACAACTCCCGATTCATCGGCAACGACACCACAGCAGCCACTTTCGCCACAGGGCAGCCCAATTCTTTCTTAAGAGGTTTCGGCGGCGCAGTTTATACCGATCGAGCCAGCAATCCCAGCGAAGCTTCCGGCACAATTAAGATTACCAATAGCGTATTTCAAGACAATAAAGGTCGAGGTGAAGGAGGCGCAGCTTATCTGTTCACCGGCAGCCAAGACAACGTTATTTTGGAAAAGAGCACCTTCCAAAATAACGAAATTCTGGCGCTACCCGGTGGAAATCCTGGAAACGGTGGTGGGGTAACGATTTTGAGCGACAACACCAACCAGGGATTGACTATTACCAACACCACCTTTGCGGGCAACAAAGCCGGCAATCAAGGTGGCGGCCTGTGGATGCGAAATGCCCCTACTACGATTACTAACAGTACGTTTTCTGGTAACTCCACGGCGTTTGCTGCTGGTGATTTCAACAAACTCGGCGGTGCAATGACTCTTGGTGCACCCACAACCATTCTCAACACGACGATCGCCGATAATTCTGCCGGCTGGGTTGGTGGAGGTATCTTCGCCACTGCCAATAATGTCACCCTCAAAAACACGATTCTTTCCAACAATACAGCGGCTAACGGAGGAAACCCTTGGGGCATTCAGCAACACGTCACCGCCCAATATAGCGATCAAGGAGGGAATTTTCAGTGGCCGGCCAAAAATCCCAATGACGGAAGCGATTTCAATGCGACGGCAAGTATTACGATCGCAGACCCCTTACTTGGGCCTTTGCAAAACCTCAACGGCGCTTTAGTCAGGCCGCTGCTGACAGGAAGTCCGGCGATTGATACAGGGATTCCCACCGGCGCACCCGCTACGGATCAGCGCGGCGTGACTCGTCCTCAAGATGGCGACAGCATTCCAGGTGCGATCGTGGACAGCGGATCTTTTGAATTGGGAGGTAGTGTCGTCCCGGCCCCAACTCCGACACCCGCGCCGGCCCCAACTCCGACACCCGCGCCGGCCCCAACTCCGACACCCGCGCCGGCCCCAACTCCCACACCCGCGCCGGCTCCCACTCCCACACCCGCGCCGGCTCCCACTCCCACACCCGCGCCGGCTCCCACTCCCACACCCGCGCCGGCTCCAACTCCCACACCCGCGCCGGCTCCAACTCCCACACCCGCGCCGGTCCCGACTCCCACACCCGCGCCGGTCCCGACTGAGACTCCGCCTCCGGCCCCAACTCCCACACCCGCGCCGGCGCCGACTCCCACGCCCGAACCGGCGCCGACTCCCACGCCCGAACCGGCGCCAACTCCCACGCCCGAACCGGCGCCAACTCCCACACCCGAACCGGCGCCAACTCCCACACCTGCGCCGACTCCGCCGCCAACACCAACTCCTGCACCGACACCAACTCCAGCTTCGGATGATTGCCTACTCGATAGCCTCAACGCCCCGCAACTAGATCCTGCCACCATCACCCCCAACCCCGTCCAACAAACTATCAACGGCGGCGAGGATAGCGATTTCATCATGGGCGGTGTCATCAACGACTCAATTAACGGACAAGCCGGCAACGATACTCTCTACGGCATGGGCAGCAATGACAACATTGACGGCGGCGCAGATAACGACTCAATCTTCGGCAATGGAGGCAGCGATTTCATCTCTGGCGGCGCTGGCAACGATACCATCTACGCTGGCAAAGATCCTGACACTGTTGTTGGTGGTGAGGGCGACGACTTGTTGAGGGGAGATTTAGGCAATGATACAGTTGCCGGCGGCGTTGGTAACGACAGCATTTTCGGCGGTAAAGATGACGATATCTTGCTGGGTGAAGATGGTGACGACTACATTTTAGGGAACTTAGGAAATGACACAATTAATGCTGGAAATGGCAACGATATTGCCTTTGGCAATGAAGGTGCAGACCTGATTTTTGGCGACATCGGTAACGATACCCTGTACGGAGGCAAAGAAAACGACAGTCTCGATGGCGGTGAGGGCAACGACTTGCTGTTGGGTGGTAATGAAAACGATGTACTCTGTGGCGACATCGGTAACGATACCCTCTACGGCGGCAAAGCTAATGATATTCTCAGCGGCGGTGCTGGGGACGATTTCCTTAGTGGCGATGTTGGGGATGATACTTTGACGGGAGGTTCGGGAAATGATGTGTTTTTCCTCAATCAAAGTTTGGGTAGCGACATCATTAATGATTTCCGCAAGGGAGAGGATTTAATTGGGCTGAATTCTGGTTTGAGTTTTAATCAACTCAGTATTACTTCCAGTAACAATCAAACTTTGATTACTGTGACGGACACCAATCAATTGTTGGCGAAGCTTAACGGTATTACCCCCGGTATTCTCACCGCTAGCGATTTCACTCAGGTAACAATCTAACTGCCTGGGGTAGGGTGCGCCATCAGCAGCCCGCCCGCTTATAAGAGGTGAAGAAAGCTCTCAAACTCCTGAAATTTGGGGAATGACGTTAGCGCAGTCCGCCCCTATGGGGGCTACGCCAACGAAGAGGAGCGATCGATCTGATTCTTTTTAACAGCGATCGGTAATAAATCTTGTTTATTGCCGATCGCCCACACCTAGAATGAGGCACATCAGTCTATTGCAATCCTGATCTGGCTAGCCATCAGCAGCGCCCGAATAAAGCCAGCTTTCTCAACCACTAAATTTCAGATTTTTGGGAACTTTTTCCAGGTAGGGAAAAACTTAAATTAATCAAACTTTTAGGCATTTTTCCTGGTTTTATCTAATGTGAATGTATCAGGTACTAGCTAGAGCAATTTTCAGGAATTCGGAACCCAGAAAATCTTTTCTAAATTTCCCCTGACCAAGGCTTCCAAATGGTTTGATGCACTACTTATCTGGCTAAGGGTGTGCATGGCAAATCTACATAGAGAGGTTCCCCGTATCCGACTATTTACATTAAATCCTCTCCATTTAATTGCTAAAAAAATCGCAACTTTCACACAGCTTAAGCTGATTTGGGAGACAAGTGTCGGATTTCACTTACGGAGAAAATTCAAGTTTTCCCCTAAATTTTAATCTCCCCGATGGATCACCGAGGTTTTATATCAAATCCGTTAGCATCGGAATAGTAAATTCGAGTTCACTGTTCACGGCGTTCACTGTCAACAGTCAACAGTCAACCGTCAACAGTCAACATCATTCCGGTGTAACCGGAAATGATATTAATTCTGCCTGCTGCCTTCTGCATCTCTAGCCTTCCGCTTTCAAGGTGAATCTACCAGCAAATAGTAAACATTCTCATGGGTATGCCAAATGAGTTCAACTTTTGCCACCAACATGGATTCACAATCTGTTCTCCGCAATACTGGTTCTAAATCTATTGTCTTCATTGATTCCGACTTAGATGACTATCAAACTCTTGCGGGTGGCGTGCTTACCGGTGCAGAGATCGTCATTTTAGATAAAAATGGTAACGGAGTCGAGCAAATTACTGCGAAACTGCAAACAATTTCTGCTGCTGGGGAAACTGTAGACCAAGTTCATATTATTTCTCACGGCAATTCTGGCAGCTTGCAGCTAGGTTCTGCGACGTTAAATGCGGATAATTTGCCGCAATATGAAAGCCAGTTGCAAGGGTGGCGAAATGCCCTAAGCGACAAAGCAGATATTGTGCTTTATGGTTGCGATGTGGCTGCGGGTTCGGGAAGCGATTTTGTCGATCGCCTGGGCGAGTTAACCGGGGCTGATATTGCAGCATCTAGCGATCGCACTGGCCGCAGTGGTAACTGGAATTTGGAGTTTGCCAAGGGTGATATTGAAGCACCGCTAGCCTTGACTCCAGAGGCAATGGCGGATTATCAAGGGACTTTAAAGACTATTACCGTTGCCAACACTAATGATAGCGGGGCCGGTTCCTTGAGAGATGCGATCGCCTCTGCAGCAGCCGACGATACCATTCAATTTGCCTCCACTCTTGCGGGTCAAACAATTACTCTAACGAACGGTCAACTTGTCATCAACAAAAACTTGACAATTGATGCCGTTAGTGCAGCCAATTTAACCATCAGTGGCAACAATGCTTCGCGGGTAATCCGCACAGAAGGTGCAACAAATGTTACTCTAAAAAACCTAATTGTTGCCAACGGCAAAGTTTCTGGAACCGATCCGAATAATGAGACAACTAGCGCCGGTGGTGGCATTCAAACAGGAGGTAGCAGCACTTTAACTTTAGAAAATTGTCAAGTCAATAATAATGTGGCCGGTTTTGGTGGCGGCATTTACACGGGTTTTCGCAGCACGACAAATGTAATTAACAGCAAGTTTAGCGGCAATGACGGTTCGCTAGCGGATAATACCGAACGTGGTGGCGGTGCGATCGCTACTAAAAGCGGCGGTGTTCTGACTATCAAAGATAGCGAATTTACCAACAACAAAGGCAGCTACGGCGGTGCTGTTAATAACCTGTTGGGCAGCATGACGATCGAAAACTCTAAATTCACAGGCAACCGCACAGAGAAAGGCGTTGGCGGGGCAGTTTACGTCGATGGCGCTAATGCTTCAGGACCGAATGCAACCCCCGGCCCTGTTCCCGGAAATATTGTCATCCGCAACAGTGTTTTTGATGGCAATATCGGAGCGAGAGAAGGAGGTGCAGCCTTTCTGTTTGGTTATTTGCAAGATAAAGTGGTCTTGGAAAATAGCACTTTTGTTAACAATAAAGCTGTTAAGGATCTAGCCGGAGTTGGAGGTTCTGGAGGCGCAATTCGTCACGGAAACACCGAACTTACGGTAACAAATTCCACTTTTGCTAATAACCAAGCTGAAGATAATGGGGGCGGTTTGTGGTCAGGAGAGAATGGAAATATCAGCATTGTCAACAGTACATTTTCCGGCAACAGCGCTGCTAAGCAGGGCGGAGCAATGCTTGTCGCTAACAGAGATTCCTTTTCGACTAACATCGTCAATTCAACTTTTGCTAAGAATACCGCTGAATTTTCGGGAGGTATTGCTACTTTTAACAATCCTGTGAAATCGCCAATTACTGTCAAGAATTCGATTTTTGATAGGAATACGGCAAGTAACTCTTTTAAAACTAGGCAGCACACTGGACGGGAGCTCATCGATGGGGGAAACAATCTTCAATTTCCCGCTAAACTGACGACGGGCGATCCTAATGATAGTAATGTTACGGCAAATGTGACGATCGCAGACCCCTTACTCGGCCGTTTGGAAAATATTAACGGCGCTTTTGTGTTGCCGCTGCTAGTAGGAAGTCCGGCAATTGATACGGGTACTGGTGCGGGCGCGCCGGCGACTGATCAGCGCGGTGTGAGTCGCCCTCAAGATGGTGATAATAACGGAAGTGCGATCGTTGATATTGGCGCTTATGAATTGAACCCTACAGTCACGCCGACTCCAACTCCAACTCCCACTCCCACTGAGACTCCGACTCCGACTCCGACTCCGACTCCGACTCCAACTCCCACACCGACTCCGACTCCAACTCCCACACCGACTCCGACTCCAACTCCCACACCGGAACCAACTCCGACTCCCACACCGGAACCGACTCCGACTCCCACACCGGAACCGACTCCGACTCCCACACCGGAACCGACTCCGACTCCCACGCCAACTCCGCCTGCAGATGATTGCCTACTCGATAGCCTCAACGCCCCGCAACTAGATCCTGCCACCATCACCCCCAACCCCGTCCAACAAACTATCAACGGCGGCGAGGATAGCGATTTCATCATGGGCGGTGTCATCAACGACTCAATTAACGGACAAGCCGGCAACGATACTCTCTACGGCATGGGCAGCAATGACAACATTGACGGCGGCGCAGATAACGACTCAATCTTCGGCAATGGAGGCAGCGATTTCATCTCTGGCGGCGCTGGCAACGATACCATCTACGCTGGCAAAGATCCTGACACTGTTGTTGGTGGTGAGGGCGACGACTTGTTGAGGGGAGATTTAGGCAATGATACAGTTGCCGGCGGCGTTGGTAACGACAGCATTTTCGGCGGTAAAGATGACGATATCTTGCTGGGTGAAGATGGTGACGACTACATTTTAGGGAACTTAGGAAATGACACAATTAATGCTGGAAATGGCAACGATATTGCCTTTGGCAATGAAGGTGCAGACCTGATTTTTGGCGACATCGGTAACGATACCCTGTACGGAGGCAAAGAAAACGACAGTCTCGATGGCGGTGAGGGCAACGACTTGCTGTTGGGTGGCAATGAAAACGATGTGCTCTGTGGCGACATCGGTAACGATACCCTGTACGGCGGCAAAGGTAATGATATTCTCAGTGGTGGCAGCGGTGCAGATTTCCTTTCCGGGGATGTTGGAGACGATACATTGACTGGTGGTTCGGGAAATGATGTGTTTTTCCTCAATCAAAGTTCGGGTAGCGACATCATTAATGATTTCCGCAAGGGAGAGGATTTAATTGGGCTGAGTTCTGATTTGAATTTTAATCAACTCAGTATTACTTCCAGCAACAATCAAACTTTGATTACTGTGACGGACACCAATCAATTGTTGGCGAAGCTTAACAATATTACCCCCGGTATTCTCACCGCTAGCGATTTCATTACTCTGTAGTTATTATAATTAAATCCGGTTTGGCTATACCCTCGATTATTCTGCGTATCCTTCGGCGGTTGAAACCAGGGCAACCACGGGGCGATTGCCCCTACAAAAACGAAGTCCGCCTCTGCAGACTGAGAGATAAAGGGAGTAGTTAAGCCGGATTTAGTATTATAGTATATTTCAATAAAAAGTAGCAAAACATGATAATTATTCTCTAATCTTCTGAGGCTATAGCCACACATATTAATCTATTATTCCTAATCAAGCGGACTTGATATTATTCGGTTTTAATACGATCGCACAAATGTCTATCCTCGTCCTTCACATCAGCATTGGTTCGCAAATAATCTCGCACCCGATCGCACGCATAAGCCAGTTCATCGAGTTTGAGAATCCGCTCCACATCCCACAAAATGATAGTGCGATCGTCCCCAACAGAAGCAATCTGTTTGCCATCGGGACTAAACGCCACCGCCCAAACATTCCCCTCATGTCGGGTTAACGTCGTTATTTCCGTGCCGTCAATTTTCCAGAGTTTGACTGCGCCAGATGCACCTCCCGCCACCAGCATTTGACCGTCGGGACTGAAATCAACCGCCATCATGCCTCTAGTATTTCCCTTGATGGTGTTCAGCAACGTGCCATCGATCGTCCAAAGTTTAATCGTGTCATCCATGCTCGCACTTGCCAAAGTCCGACCGTCTGGACTGACAGCCACTTCCCAAATTCCACTACGATGACCTTTCAAAGTCTTGTTCAAGCGACCGTCCAAACTCCACAACCGAACTGTGCCATCTGCACTGACAGAAACCAGCCTGTTTCCGTCGGGCGTAAAGTCCACATCGTAAACCCTAGCCTGATGTCCTGCGAACGTTTTCAGCAAAGTGCCGTCTGGCTTCCACAGTTTCACGGTTTTGTCGTCGCTGGCAGAAGCGAAGAACTGACCGTCTGGACTGACGGAGACATCCCAAACGCTAGCCCCATGTCCTGTTATGGTTTTCAGCAGCGTCCCGTCGAACTGCCAGAGTTTAATAGTTTTGTCTGTACCAGCAAAAGCGAGTACAGGCGAGATATCTTCTTTGGCAAAGCTAGCAGGAGAGACGAAAGCAACCGAGTAAACGGGAGACTTGTCTTCCGCCAAAGACTTCAGCAACGTACCGTCTTTTGCCCACACTTTGAAGCTGCCATCGGAACTAGCTGAAGCTAACATCTGACCGTCCTGGCTGAAGTCCACATCCCAAATGATGCCGCTATGCCCGTACAGGAGTTTCGAGAAAGGGTTTGTCGGGTTCCACAGCCGGACGGTATTGTCGTCGCTGGCGGAGACAGCGATTTGAGTGTTGGGAATAAAGATAACGCCGCGAATTCCAGATTGATGCCCTTTGAGGACTTTCAAAAGCGTCCCGTCCGGCTTCCAAAGATTGATGGTTCCGTCTGCGCTGGCGGAAGCAATGACATCGCCTGAATCGCTGACGGCAATTTCCAACACTTCCGAACTGTGACCCCCGATAGTTCGTAGCAGCGTTCCGTCGAGTTGCCAGATTTTAACCGTGTTGTCAGCGCTGGCAGAGAGAATAGCGAGACGTTTTGTGCCGTCACTGTCTGCAAGGAAGGCGAACTTAACGTCCCAAACGGCAGCCGCGTGTCCTTCCAGAGTTCTCACTCCTTTGCCGTCCTTAGTCCACACCTTGACCGTACCGTCGGTGCTGCTAGAGGCGAGCAGGTTTCCATCCGAACTGAAGGCAAGACCCCAAACCCCACCTTGATGTCCGCTTAGTGTCTCCAGCAGTTTGCCATTAAAGTCCCACAGGCGAATCGTGCTGTCTTCGCTGCCAGTGGCAATGCGATCGCCGCCCGGACTGACTGCAATGTCCCATATCGCAGCGCTGTGTCCCTGAAAGGTTTTGAGGAGTTTGCCGTCTCGATCCCACAGATAAATGCTGCCGTTGAGACTGGATGTGACCAGGCGCTGGCTATCGGGACTGAATTTGATCCCGAAGACAGCAGCCGGGTGTTGCAGGTTGTGCAGCAGCGCACCGTCCCGCTGCCACAGCTTGACTGTTCTGTCGCCGCCGCCGGTGGCGATGAGTTGGGCGTCTGGGCTGACATCAAGGCCCAGAACCACGCTGGAATGCCCCGTCAGGCGATTGAATTCTGACGTTCCGTAGATGGCCTGTTGCAGCACTTGCCGAACTTGCGATCGCAACTGGGGGTTGGAATTAGGGAGGTCATCGAGCCTGCGTCTGGCTTTGATGGCACTGACGAGGGCGTCTAATCGCTGTTGGGAGGCGAATTGCCCTGTGGAGGAGATGCTGAGGGCTTGTATTTCGCTTTTGGCGGCGCGGTAATATTGCCAGAGGGCGAAAATGGCGGATGCGATCGCAACTATCAGCAACCCGCTCAACGCTGCAATAAACTTGCGCTGTCGCTGTGCTGTCTTTCTTTCATAAGCTACGCGCTTGCGTTCTTCTACCAGTCGTGCTTCGACTTCTTTTACTCGTTCTGCTTCCAGTGCTTGCTGCATTTCCAACTTGTCTAATTCACCAGAAGCGGCTAAAAACTGATAGTCCAAATCGCTCAAACTTTTACCTTGCGCCCAGGATTGAGCGTCTTTCAGCGCTTGTCCGCGCAACAGTCGCGATTCGTCTTGTTGTTTGGAAGCGATCCAAGCATCAAATAGTTGGGAGTAAGGGCGCAGTTGCCCTAAGTGTTTTTCTACCCATTCTCTCTTAAATACTTCTTGATAAATTCGGTTTTTTACCTGCAAATACCCATGTTTTTTTACCACTAAACCCGATAGCAATAGTTCGATTTGATCTCGGCTGTCATCGGTTGGGACGGGCGGGCACGGGGGCACCGCCCCTACGCCTTGTAAAATTTGCTGATAAATACCGAGCAATCTGCCGGCACGTTGTTCGTTGCGAAGGATGCGATCGCGGATTGTCTTTAAATGCTCTGGCTCATCTTGCGATTCCCATTGATTGATGATGTTTTCTCTCACCACCGATTCCACAAAAAATCCCTCGGTTCCCAGTGGTATTTTTAAACCCCCCGTGTGGGCTGACCCCGCCATTCTTACTACTAATTCACAAATTTTTTGCGTTAAAAATGGCTGTCCTCCCGTCCAATATAAGA
The DNA here is from genome assembly GCF_036701555.1 of Microcoleus sp. Pol10D4. NCBI lineage: Bacteria > Bacillati > Cyanobacteriota > Cyanophyceae > Oscillatoriales > Microcoleaceae > Microcoleus > Microcoleus sp. Pol10D4. The sequence continues at coordinate 104,146 of NZ_JAUBRA010000001.1, read as the reverse complement.
TTTCTTTGAGAACTGCCTGCGGATTGGCTATGACATTTTCTAACCCTTTCGCTAATGGTTGCGCTTCTTCTAAGCTAAATCCTAACAAATCGATCGCTTGTCCGATATTAAAAGGTGTCCTATTTTTATCGGCGATTAAATCGCTGGGTGTAGCTACTCCGAAAATTGCGAAAGTAATGCGGGTATATTCGGGATTGATAGCTCGTTGATTGTAGCAGAAACGAATCAAGGCGAAAAAATCATCTACTGGAAAATCTAAACTGAGAATACTATCAATCTCATCGACAAATATAAAAATTCGCTCCTCTGGAAATCCGGTTAATAAAATATCTTCAATAAACTGACTCAATATTTGCAGAAGAGAAACTTCTTCTTGTTCTTTCCACCAAGTTTTTAAATTAACTTGTCCTAATAAATTAAAGCTGCGCCACAAATCGCCAACTATTCCTTTGTACCATTGTAAAGGAGTAATATTTTCGCTACCGATGCGAGTCATGTCGATCGTGCTGCATTGAAATCCTTCGGCTTGCAATCGATGGAAGGTGCGAACGAGAAGGGAAGATTTGCCCATCTGTCGGGAGTTGAGGACGTAGCAAAACTCGCCGAGTTTTAAGGCTTGATAAAGTTCGATATCTGCTTGTCGTTCGACATAGGTAGGCGCATCAGTTGTGAGACTGCCACCAATTTGGTAAGAGTAATCTTTCATAATTGATAGTTCATGGTTTCGGATAATTTAGCGATGATCGCCCACTCGATCGCACAAATGCCTATCCTCCTCCTTCACATCGGCATTTGTTCGCAGATAATCCCGCACCCAGTCGCAACCATACTGGAGAAAATCGAGCTGGAAAATTCGCTCTAAATTCCACACAATTGCTGTGGTATCCTGACTGGCTGAGGCGATGAACTTTCCATCAGGGCTAAAGGTAACTCCGAACACCCCATCGCTATGTCTTTTTAAGGTTTCAACCTCTTGACCGTCGTACCTCCAAAGTTTAACAGTGCCGTCAAAACTTGCTGAGGCGAGAGTCTTGCCATCGGGGCTAAATGCTACTCCGAATACCCCATTTTTGTGTCCCTTTAAGGCTCTAATTTCTGTACCATCCAACCGCCAAAGTCTCACCATGCTATCCATACCTGCTGAAGCGAGAGTCTTGCCGTCAGGGCTAAATGCCACTCCCGCCACCTGACGGCGATGGCTTGTTAAAGTGTGTAGAAGCTTGTAGCTGGGCTTTCCAGAGGCGATCGCATTATCCCACTGCCAAAGTTTGATAGTGCCGTCCACACTACCAGAGGCAATCAGCTTTCCATCGGGGCTAAATGCCACTCCGTTAATGTAATCGGTATGTCCTTTGAGACTTGCCAATTGGGTGCCGTCAATCCTCCAAACTTTAACCGTTTTGTCCTCACCCGCCGAGGCGAGTGACTGTCCATCTGGATGGAAATCAACCGCGAAGACTCTACCTTGATGTCCAGTAAAAGTCTTGATTAAGGTTCCATCTAGTCGCCACAATCGAACAGTGCTGTCATAACCGCCTGTAGCAATCGTGTCTCCCTTCGGGCTGAAATCTACTCCGAAAAGTTTATCAGCTTGTTTGGGGAAAGTGCGAATTAAGCTACCATCAAGCCGCCAAAGTTTAACGGTATTATCACGACTGGCGGTGGCAATTGTCTTACCATCAGGACTAAATTTTATGGTGTAAATTGATGCTTGATGTCCGTTAAGAGTCTTGAGTAAACTATCATCAAGCTTCCAGAGTGCGATCGGGCCATCCCAACTGGATGAGGCAAAGATTTGCCCGTCAGGACTCCAAGCCAATCCAGAGACGACATCTTTAGCGACTAGCAGGGTTTTTACAAGAGTGCCGTCAAGCTTCCAAAGTTTGACTGTTCTGTCTAGACTTGCCGAGGCAAGCAAAGCACCTTGAGGGTTAAAAGCGATTTTGGTCACGGCGTCGCTGTGTCCAGTTAGGGTTTTGACTAAAGTTCCGTCAAGCTTCCAAAGTTTGACTGTTTTATCCGCACTCGCCGAGGCAATGAGATATTGTGAAGAGCTGTTGGCGTAGCCTGCGGGCGCATAGGCAACATTCATAACTCTATCCGTATGTCCGGTGAGGGTTCTGATCAGTTTACCGTCTGCATTCCAGAGTTTGATGGTTTGATCTTTAGAAGCAGATGCAATAGTTTGACTGTCCGGGCTAAAGGCAACGCTGTTAACTTCATCTGTATGTCCGGTGAGAGTTCTGTGCAGTTTGCTGTCTGTACTCCAGAGTTTAATTGTTTTATCTTTAGAAGCGGAAGCAATAGTTTGACCGTCAGGTGCGATCGCGACTTGTGAAATATTATCGGTATGTCCTTTTAAGGTCTGCCATAAGGTACAACTCGGCTTGACCTTGGTTGATTTTGTACTGTTTTTACGCCAAAGTTTGACTGTTTTATCCGCAGAACCCGAAGCAATTAAATCCCCTCTGGGGTTAAATACGACTCCCCAAACTGCATTGTTGTGCCCTTGAAGTATTCCTAGTCTTGTACCGTCTTTTTCCCAAAGATCGATCGTTTTATCGGCAGAAGCTGAGGCGATGAGTTCCCCATCAGGACTGAATGTTACATCATTAACCACATTGTCATGCCCCGATAAATGATTATAGTCAACTGCTCCATAAACAGCTTGATGGAGAGCTTCTTTAACTGAGCGTTCGATCTCTGGGTCTACACCACCTAATTTTTGCAGTTGTCGCTTTCCTCTGATTGCCTCTATGAATGCGTCTAATTTTTGATTTGAGGCGAATAAGGCTTCGGAAGATTTGGCGATCGCTTTGATTTCGCTGACAGCAGTTTGCCGATACTGAAAATACACCGCTAGCCCCAAGGCAGAGGCAATAATTAATGCTATTGTTACTACAAAAAGCAAAAACCTTTGTCGCCTTGAACTTTTTTTCTCTACAGTTAATCTTTTTTGTTCTTCTGTTAGTCTGGCTTCAATTTCTTTAGCCCGTTCTGCTTCCAATCCTACCTGCATTTCTCTGCGGTCTAATTCTTCAGAAGCGCCTAAAAACTGATAATCTAAGTCACTCAAACTTTTACCCTGGGCCCAAGCTTGAGCATTTTTCAAGGCCTGTCCGCGCAACAGTCGGGATTTATCGGTCTGCTTGGACGTTATCCAAGCATCAAAGGCTTGAGAATATGGACGCAAAGAAGCGAGATTTTTTTCTACCCATTTTTTGTTAAAAACTTCTTGATAAATCGGGTTTCTTACCTGTAAAAACCCTTGATATTTTACTACCAAACCAGACAGCAATAGTTCTACCTGTTCTCGCGAGTCATCGGTGGATACTTCCACTCCTTGTAATATTTTTTGATAGATGCCGAGTAGTCTGCCAGCACGTTGCTCATTTCTCAGGATGCGATCGCCGATCGTCTTTAAATGCTCAGGTTCGTCTTGAGATTCCCAATTCTGGATGATGTGCGATCGCACGACCGATTCCACAAAAAATCCTTCCGTTCCCGGTGGAATAGTCAGCACGTCACTGTGAGATTCTCGCGTCGCTCTTACTATCAATTGACACAGCTTTTGGCTCAAGAATGGTTGCCCAGAAGTCCAAAATAATATTGATTTTATAATTGCCTCTGCATTACTAACTACACTCTCTAACCCTTGAGTTAAAGGAAATGCTTCTTCCCAGGAAAAACCGGGCAAATCTACTGCTTGTCCGATATTAAAAGGTGTCCGGTTTTTATCTGCGATTAAATCGCTGGGTGTAGATACTCCGAAAATTACGAAGGTAATCCGGTTGTATTCTGGATTAATGGCTCGTTGGTTGTAACAATAACGAATCAAGGCGAAAAAGTCATCGACGGGAAAATCTAAGCCTAAAATACTATCAATCTCATCGACAAATATAAAAATTCGCTCGTTCGGAAATTTGACTAATAAAATCTCTTCAATAAATTGACTCAATCTTTGCAGGAGAGAAACTTCTTCTTGTTCTTTCCACCAGGTTTTTAAATTGACTTTTCCTACAAGATGGAAACTGCGCCACAAATCCCCAACGATTCCTTTGTACCATTGTAAAGGAGTAATGTTTTCGCTACCGATGCGAGTCATGTCGATCGTGCTGCATTGAAAACCTTCTGCTTGCAATCGGTGGAAGGTGCGAACGAGAAGGGAAGATTTGCCCATCTGTCGCGAATTGAGAACGTAGCAAAACTCGCCGAGTTTTAAGGCTTGATAAAGTTCGATATCTGCTTGTCGTTCGACATAAGTAGGCGCATCAGTTGTGAGACTGCCACCAATTTGGTAAGAGTAATCTTTCATAATTGATAGTTAATTGTTTCGGATAATTTAGCGATCGCCCACGGCATCGCACAAATGTCTATCCTCCTCCTTCACATCGGCATTTGTTCGCAAGTAATCTCGCACGCGATCGCAACCATCAGCCAACAAATCCACTTTCAAAACTCGCTCCACATCCCACAAAATCAGCGTATTATCCTCACTCACAGAAGCCACAAATGACCCATCCCCACTATACGCTACCCCCCGAATCGCCGCAGAGTTTCCTCTGATGGCCGTTAATTGGGTACCGTCAAGCTTCCAAAACTTCAGCGTATTGTCTACACTACCAGAAGCAATAATATTACCATCCGGGCTAAACGCCACCCCCCATACCGCGGCCAGATGACCTTCCAGAGTTCTCAGTAACTTACCATCCACAGTCCAAAGCTTAATCGTATTGTCCCCGCTGCCAGAAGCCAGAAATTTACCGTCAGGGCTAAATGCCACCCTCCACACAGCAGCAGTATGACCTTGAAAACTTCTCACTAAAGTACCATCAAGCTTCCACAACTTCACAGTACCATCCCCTCCTGCCGAGGCAATTAGCTGACCGTCAGGGCTAAATAACACCTGCCAAATAGGAGCATGATGTCCTGTCATAGTATGCAATAAAGTACCATCGGGCCGCCAAAGTTTGATAGTATTATCTTGACTTCCAGAAGCAATAATTTGACCGTTTGGACTGAAAGCCAATCCAAAAACTGTAGCGTTATGACCTACCAAAGTTGCTATCGCTTTTCCGTTTCGAGTCCAGATATTCACCTTATTATCAATTCTGCCAGAAGCAATTAACTTGCCATCGTCACTCAGGGCAACAGCATAAATCGCAGCGTTTTCTACAGTGAAAGTCCTCAACAATTTACCTTGCCGACTCCAAAGCTTAGTCGTGCCATCCTCGCTGCCTGTAGCAATTGTAGAACTATCCGAACTGACATCTAAAGCCCAAATTCCGGCTTTATGTGCAGTAATCATCGTCCGCAATGGGTTTTGACTCTGCCACAGCCGCACCGTATTATCTGCACCCGCCGAAGCAATCAAACTGCCATCCGGGCTCCAAGCTATCCCCCAAATCGCAGCAGTGTGACCTCTCAATGTCGTCCGTTCTGTTCCGTCAAGATTCCAGAGTTTAACAGTTTGATCGCGACTTGCAGAAGCAAGAGTCTGACCATCGGGACTGAAAACAACTCCCGATACTACGGCAGAATGACCTTCAAGCGTTCTAAGCAAAGTACCGTTTTTGTTCCACAGTTTCACCGTTTTGTCTCCACTTCCTGAAGCCACAATCTGACCGTCTGGACTAAACGCTGCTGCAGATACCACAGAAGTATGACCCCGGAGAGTTCTTAACAGTTTGCCGTCTTTGTTCCAGAGTTTCACCGTTTTGTCTCCACTTGCCGTAACAATAGTCTGACCGTCTGGACTGAAAGCCACTGAGGGTACCCCAGCAGTATGACCCTGGAGAGTTCTTAACAGTTTGCCGTCTTTGTTCCAGAGTTTCACCGTTTTGTCCATGCTGGCAGAAGCAATTGTTTGACCATCGGGACTAAACGCCACTGTCCAGATACCAGCAGTATGACCCTGAAAAGTTTTCAACAAAGTTCCGTTTCGCTGCCAAAGTTTTACAGTTCCATCATCACTTCCAGAAACAATAAACTGACCGTCCGGGCTAAATTTGACAGACCGAACGATCGCCTGATGACCTTTGAGTGTTGCTATTTCCGTTCCGTCCCGCCGCCACAGTTTAATAGTTTTATCCACACTTGTTGAAGCAATAAACTTACTGTCCCGACTAATATCAATTCCAATAACAGCCGCTTTATGTCCCGATAAACGGTTGTATTCATCCCCTTCATAAACCGCTTGACGCAATACATTGATAACTTGATTATCAATATTTTTATCCATTTTGCCTAAGTTTTGTAGTCGGCGCTTAGCTTTAATTGCTTCTATTAGTGCATCCAATCGGCGATTAGACGCAAACAATCCCTCTGAGGAAGAAACCAGGGCTTTAATTTCACTAATCCGAGCTTCGCGCTCACTAATAATCGATCGGCGATACTGAAAATAACTTGTTACTCCTAAAGCACAGGCAAGTAGCAGTGCCATACTCACAGAAAATAGTAATGCCCTTTGTCGTTTAACTGCTTTTTTTTCTTGAATTAATCGCATTTGTTCCTGGGCCAGTCGCGCTTCCACTTCTTTGGTGCGTTCTGCTTCTAAAGCTTGTTGAACTTCTCGCCTATCTAGTTCGGCACTAGCAGCTAAGAACTGATAGTCTAGGTTACTTAAGCTTTTTTCCTGCGCCCAGATTTGACCATCTTTTAAAGCTTGTCCCCGCAAAAGTCGGGAAGAATCTGTTTGTTGTGAAGCAATCCAAGCATCGAAGGTTTGCGAGTAGGGGCGCAGTTGCCCTAATTGCTTCTCTACCCATTCCAGGTTAAAAACTTCAGCATAAACCCTGTTTCTTACCTGTAAATAACCATTGCTTTTAACAACTAATCCCGATAATAATAGTTCAATTTGTTCTGGTGAGTCATCAGTTGATACCCTTCCCGCTCTTTTGCTCAAAGGTTGAAATCTTTCATTTCCTTGTAGAGGCAATTCCCCTGTGGTTGCCCTATAAAGATTTGGGTCAGGCACGGAGGTACTGCCCCTATAGTCCTCTTCAAAGTCGCACAATGAAACAGATCCGCTGGCTAAGGGGGGGTTAGATAGTAAAATTTGCTGGTAGATGCCGAGTAATCTGCCCGCGCGTAGTTCGTTGCGAATAATCCGCTCCTTTATGGTTTTTAAATGTTCCGGTTCATCCTGAGATTCCCATTTATTAATAATATTTTTTTGCACTAAACGTTCTACCCAAAATTCTTCTGCTTCTGCTGGAATTGTTACTACTTTTGGCGGTGTTGTTTGAGTTGCTAGGTAGGCTAAATAGCACAGTTTTTGCGTCAGGAATGGCTGCCCAGAAGTCCAAGCCAATATCTCTTTGAGAATAGCTTCAGAATTATTGACTACACTTGCCAATCCCGCCGCTAATGGTTGGGCTTCTTCTAGTTCAAAACCTCGTAAATTTATGGCTCGACCAATATTAAAAGGAGTTCGTTTTTTATCAACAATTAAATCGCTAGGTGTAGCTACTCCAAATATTGCAAAACTAATACGATTATATGCTGGATTAATTGAGCGTTGATTATAGCAAAAGCGAATAAGGGCAAAAAAATCATCGACAGGGAAATCTAGACTGAGAACACTGTCAATTTCATCAATAAATATAATGATTTGTTGGTCAGGAAACTTGGCTAACAAAATATCTTCAATAAAATGACTAAATCTTTGCAGAAATGATACATCTTCTTCATCGCGCCACCAGGTTTTTAAGTTAACTTGCCCTAAAAGATTGAAGCCGCGCCACAGTTCCCCAATCATGCCTTTATACCACTGTAAGGGAGTGATATTTTCGCTACCGATGCGGGTCATGTCGATCGTGCTGCATTGAAAACCTTCTGCTTGCAATCGGTGCAGGGTACGGACTAAGAGAGAAGATTTGCCCATTTGTCGCGAGTTGAGGATGTAACAAAATTCCCCAGCTTTTAAGGCTTCATAAAGTTCGGAATCTGCTTGCCGCACTACGTATGTAGGCGCATCACTGGCGAGACTGCCGCCAATTTGGTATGTTACCTGGGTCATGCGGTTTATGGGTGGGTTTAAAGCTGAGTATGTAGGGAATGTATTTAGAGGTAAGGATGTCGTGCTGGAGCTGTATTATAATATAAGTTATGATAAACTATGCTAAATTATGGTTGATTTATCCCTTTTTTTTAGTGCACGTAGGCGGACTTTGTTTGTATAGCAGCGATTTCTAAGCGCAAAAAAACGTCGAGTTTTCAAGGGGATCTTGGATTACGCAAAAAAACTGTAAAGCCGGCTCTAAATAAAGTTGTGCGAACCAAAATAGATGCGGTACAACTCACAGCTTAGCGTACAGCGGTTGTTATCGATATGAATCAGCCCTATACTAAATAATTTAGAAGCCACTATCGGCTCTAATTCCACTCCGTGTTCCGATTTTACTACTTGTTTAAGTGCAACCGCCAGTTCGAGATACTCTTGCAATGTTGCCCAAAAACTCCGCAAGTAATCTTTATAAATTCCCGCTATTGTCGGAGCTTCTTGTAGTAGCTGATCTAGTGTTACACTGTTGTGACAGAGGTGGTAAAAAGCGAGCCGCACCAGATAAGGATGTCCCCCCACCATTGCCATCAGTCGATCGGCATCGGAACCCTCTGTCCAATCCAGTCCGTGACGCTGAGCTAAAGCAAGTATCTGCTCTTCTGTAAAATAGGGCAATTGCAGCGGTAAACCGACATTAAAAGGCGATTCAGTGAGCTTTAAAGGAATATAAATTTCTGTGGAGTGAAGAACGATTAATCGCAGTTTTCCCAAAGTTTCAATCCGCTTTGCTTCTTCATGCCAGCTTCGCAGCAGCGGCAAAAATTCTCTGGCAATTTTTGGATACTCAAAAATTATATTTACTTCATTTAACGCTAACACAATAGGGGTACTTATTTGTGCTAATATATATTGTTGCAAATAGATGGTGCAGCTTACTTTGCTACCCATGTCTTCATCCCAATAATCCTCTAATAGAGGTGGTAATTCTAGGTTACGGCTGATGTTGGCACAAAACCAGCGTAAAAATTTATCGATATTGGCTAAGACAGCTTCCTCGGCTTGCTGAAAATCTAAACTTACAGTTCGATAGTCAAGAGAAGTCGCGCGATCCAAAATCCGTAGGAGAAGGGAGCTTTTTCCCATCTTCCTGGGAGCTTTAATCCGCAGAACACTTCCTGGTTTGGTAATCTCTCGATAGGCGAGTTCTTCAATTAGCGGATGAGGGATATAAAATGGCGAACCGAGGGGCACGGGAGAGCCGGGAAATTCTAAAGGTGTTGCGAGGCATTGGCTGCGGGTGAAGGATTCAATTAATTCTCGTTCCTCTGCGGTCAGGGAACGTGATTCTACACAAGAGCGAAAATTTGATTTGCTAATAGATGTCTGCAAGATTTGAGAGAGAGATTGCCACAAGGATGAGGCGATGTTTCTCAGGTAATGCTCTCCGTAATGAGAGGCAGATGCGATACTTGTATAAGTCTTTCCTTCCCAAACTTGGCGGAGTATGATTTCTTGTACTGGGTATAAATCTTTTTGTAATCGCACACGAGTTAGCTGTAGTACCTCATCTATCGTCATAACTGGCAATAACCATATAAGTGTATCGTTGATATTATCACTTATGATTGAGTGTAAAGCTCAGATCGATCGCCTATTGGATTGCGACACGCTCCTGTCGCGACATTTTGCAGGGGGTAATTGGTCAAATCGGTTAAATATCCCCGAAGACTATCACTGTCAATAATCAAGAATTCCCTCGCGGGGTGGGGGCGAGTGTATTTAACCTGCCTGCACTCTTCAAGGGTACAAGAGTGAACCCACCTCTACAGGCTTTGGAGAATGGTTCTCTTCGTTAAGTGAAATCCTTGAAATGCGTTAAATCTGGTAATTTCCCCGTTGCCTGACGGATCGCAGAGTGCTATAACCTAATTTCAATGGGCGCTGGCGATCCTACTGGAAAGGAATCTGTGCTCAGTTTTTCTTTATCGTTGGCCAAAATGTCATGCCGGTGTCACAGTTGGTAGTGAAGGCAGAATTAAAAATGTGACAGTTGACTTTGCTAAAGCTGAGTCGATTGATGTTAAGTTAATTAACATTAGTTTCAGATCGCTGCATTTACTCATCACAAGCGTTAAGTCCAAAAGCATAATTCTTATTTTTGTGCTAGCAGGTTTTTTTATTTCCATGTAATCCTGTCTTAAAAACTTTAGCAAATAACCTAGTTGATTTAATGCAAATGATTCATGAAATCTTTCCTAATTATTTTATTCCTCACGGTCATTGCTACTTGTGGAAGCCTGGATTAGTGGGGCTGCACATTTTGTCCGATGGTTTGATTGCCGTGGCTTATTTTTTGATACCCATCACGCTGATTTATATTGTTAATAAGCGGAAAGACGTGCCTTTTGACTGGGTTTTCATGCTGTTTGGCTCTTTTATTGTCTGCTGCGGGATTACCCATATTATGGAAATATGGACGCTGTGGCATCCTAATTATTGGTTCTCTGGTTTTCTTAAAGCGATTACGGCGCTGATTTCGCTAAGTACAGCAGCAGTGCTGGTGGAACTAATCCCAAAAATCTTGGCTATTCCCAGTCCAGATCAATTGGCGGTGGCAAATGTAGCTTTACAAAATGAGATTGGCGATCGCAAACAAGCTCAAGAAGCACTCTCGGAATTAATGCTAGAATTGGAAAAACGCGTGATGGAGAGGACGATCGCTTTAGAATCCACTAATGAACTTTTACTACAGGAAAATCGCGATCGCTCTTTGGCGGAAAATTCATTGCGGCACTCGGAAGCTAAACTGCTAGAACAAACTCAGCATTTAGAGAACGCTCTGCAACAACTTAAAGGCGCTCAAACTCAACTCGTGCAAACTGAAAAAATGTCGTCTTTGGGGCAAATGGTAGCTGGGGTTGCCCACGAAATCAATAACCCTGTTAACTTCATTTATGGCAATTTGATTCCTGCGGAGGAATACATTAAAGAGCTTGTAGAATTGATTAAGGCTTATCAAGTTTATTACCCCACTCCTGCGCCGGAAATTGCAGACAAGATTCAAACTATCGAACTCGATTTTATTTTAAAAGACTTGCAAAAACTTTTTTGTTCGATCAAAATTGGATCAGAGCGAATTAGGGAAATTGTTAAATCTTTACGAACTTTTTCCCGGTTAGACGAAGCCGACATGAAAAAGGTAAATATCCATGAAGGTCTCGATAGCACTTTAATGATTTTGCAGCACCGCTTGAAAGAACAACCAAACCGTCCGCCTATCCAAGTGATTAAAGAGTATGGAGATGTGCCAAAATTGGAATGCTACGCTGGGCAGCTTAACCAAGTATTTATGAATATTTGTTCTAATGCTATTGATGCTTTAGAACAGATTGTACAGGAGGGATATTCGACCAACGGCTATTGGGAAAATAATTTATCTGACCACTTACAAAACGCCTATTGCCCACTGCTAAAAATTCGCATCCGCACCCTTTTAGTTGATGACAAGTGGGTGCAGATTCACATTGCTGATAATGGCACTGGCATAGATTATGATGCGATCGCTAAAATTTACGATCCATTTTATACAACGAAACCTATCGGTGCTGGTACCGGGCTGGGTTTGGCAATTGCTTATCAGATTATTCAAGCCCATGAAGGTTATTTGCGCTGTACTTCCGAGGTGGGGAGAGGTACGGAGTTTATCATTGAAATTCCTTTGCGATCGCAATTTGGCGATCGCCCCCTACTCCAAAAGCAAGCTGTTATGAACAAGCTGGGTTTAGGCGTTAATAAATAATTCTGAATCCAGCTACCATTTTCGGTTTATTTTATTTTTTGCCTAACTTAGGTATCATCAAATCCATATTATCTGCCAACAACAAGTATTATGTGGGAAGCACTCAAAAATATCTTTTCCCCGACTCAGTATATGCCTCACGGTCATTGCTATCTTTGGCAAACGCCTTTAGTGTGGCTGCACGTAACTGGGGACTTTTTAATCGCGATCGCCTACTATTCAATTCCGGCGATGCTAATTTATTTTATCTTCAAGCGGCGCGATGTTCCTTTTTTAGGAATATTTGCTTTATTTGGTGCATTTATTATTCTGTGTGGGACGGGTCACTTGCTAGACATTTGGACGTTGTGGCATTCCGCTTATTGGCTGTCGGGGATTGAAAAAGGAATTACTGCACTGGTTTCCTGCTTCACCGCCGCCTCAATGGTAACACTATTGCCCCAGTTTTTGTCTTTAAAAACACCCCAAGAATTAGAGGCCATAAATCGCAAGTTGCAGACTGAGATTGGGGTGCGTGAAGATGCTGAATTAGCGTTGCGCCACGCTTATGATGATTTAGAAATTAAAGTCCAAGAGCGCACCGCACAGTTAACAGAAATTAATGGTTATTTAGAAGCAGAAATAAGAGAAAAAGTAGCCGCTGAATCCGCTTTGCGTGAACGAGAAAGTAGGTTAACAGAACAACAAAATGGTTTGCTCGAATTAGCAAAAAATTCTAGTATCTACGAGGGAAATATCAGCGAGGCGTTGAGAGAGATTACGCAAATGGCAACTCGTACCCTGAATATCGATCGGGCAAGTATTTGGTTTTATCAGGAAAATAAATCCGCACTGTGCTGTGCGGATATTTACGAACTGACTCCCAATCAACACAGCGCCGGTGGAGAAAGGAAAGTTGCTGACTATCCTAGCTATTTCCAAGCTTTGAAGACAGAACAGGCGATCGCAGCAGTTGATGCCAAAACTGATCCGCGCACCCGAGAATTTAGCGAATCTTATTTGACGCCTTTAAACATCTCGTCGATGCTAGATGTTCCTATTACCCATAAAGGGCAAATTGCGGGTGTAATTTGTTTAGAACATCAGGGAACGACCAGGAATTGGACGCTGGACGAACAAAGCTTCGCTAGCTATGTGGCGCAGATCGCAGCTTTAGCAATGGAAGCTCGCGATCGCAAGCAAGCCGAGCTAAACTTGCGTTCTGTCACCGAACGCTTGCAATATTTGCTGGCGACTACTCCGGCGGTGATTTTTAGCTGCAAATTAGGGGAAAATTATGACGTAACATTTGTCAGCGATAATATTGTTTCAATGATTGGTTACGAATCCCGAAATTTTCTTGATGGTTCCCTTGATTGGCATAGCTTGGTTCATCCAGAAGATCGAGAGATTGTTGATACTTCATACGCTCAGATATTGGAAAAAGAATCGATTTCCTACGAATACCGCGAACGGCACAAAGACGGTAGTTATCGCTGGATATACGATGAGGTTAAGTTAGTCAAAGATGCTGCTGGTATACCTGTGGAGTGTGTTGGTTATGGAGTAGATGTTACGGCTCGCAAACAGGCGGAAATAGCCTTGCAGCAACAAGTAAAAAGGGAGCGGCTAGTGAATTCCATTCAAGAGCGAATTCGTTCCTCTCTTAACCTAGAAGAAGTGCTGACTATGGCTGTGGAAGAAGTCCGCCAGTTTTTGTCAACTGATAGAACAGTTATTTACCGCTTTAATCCAGATTGGAGTGGATTTATAGCCGTAGAGTCGGTATCCGTCGGTACGATGCCGATTTTGGGAATTGACATTAATGACCCTTGTTTTCGACAACGCTACGTCTCTGTTTACGAGCAGGGACACATTCGTGCGATCGACAATATTTATACAGCAGGTATTTCAGAGTGCCACGTTAATTTACTGAGCGAGTTGGAAATTAAAGCTAACCTCGTCGTTCCCCTTTTGCAAGGTGAAAAACTATGGGGGCTACTCATTGCTCATCACTGCCGCAGTCAAAGGCATTGGGACTCTTCTGAGATAGAATCTCTCAAGCAAATTTCCGTGCAGCTAGCAATTGCTATCCAGCAATGCACCCTTTTTGAACAAGCTCAAACAGAAATTGCCGATCGCAAATTAGCAGAAACAGCATTACAAAAAGCTGTCGTAGCTGCTGATACAGCTAACCGCGCCAAGAGCGAATTCCTTTCTTCTATGAGCCACGAATTGCGGACTCCCCTAAATGCCATTCTCGGATTTAGTCAGGTGATGGTGCGCGATTCATCTCTCAACAATCAACACCAGCAGCACCTAGAAATTATTAATCGCGCGGGTGAACACTTGCTTGCGCTAATTAATGACATTTTGGAAATGTCCAAAATTGAAGCGGGTCGAAGTCAGCTTAATGAAAGCAGTTTTAATTTAATGCGCTTGCTAAAAACCTTAGAAGAAATGTTTCGATTAAAAGCTAAATCTAAGAAATTGCAGCTAAATTTGGAAGTGGGTGACCGTGTACCACACTTTGTTACTGCAGATGAAGGTAAATTGCGCCAAATTTTGATTAATCTTGTAGGAAATGCGATCAAGTTTACAGAGAGGGGTAGCGTTACTTTGCGAGTGAAAAAGAAGGTAGAAGAAAGTTTGGGGGCTGAAAATGCAGAGTTTTCGGACACACAAACAAAACTTGCCGACGCGGGTTGTGAACATTCCGAAAGCTTAGCGGTTGAAACCACAGCTATACCAAAAAGAACCGGATGGTGCACTGGTTTTAATCAGTCCGAAAGCTTAGGAAACTGTGATTGTGTAGACGCGAATGACCTTCGCCCGGAATTGTTACGCCTTCAGTTTGAAATTGAAGATACTGGCCTTGGCATTGCCGCAGAAGAGATGAATAAGTTATTTGAACCATTTGAGCAAACAAAAACAGGTCAAAAGTCTCAGCAGGGGACTGGATTAGGTTTACCAATTAGCCGCAAATTTGTACAAATGATGGGAGGAGATATTACTGTCAGCAGTAAACCTGAGTTGGGAAGTAAGTTTACATTTGATATTCAAATCAGCCTTGCCACTCCAAGCGAAATTAAAATCCTTAAACCGCAGAAAAAAGTAATTAGTTTAGCACCGAATCAACCAGAATACCGGATTTTGGTTGTTGACGATCGCGCCGATAACTGCCTAGTCATAGAGAGATTATTGTCACCACTAGGGATCCTCGTGCGAGAAGCTAGAGATGGTGAAGAAGCTATTTCTGTATGGGAGGATTGGCAACCGCACCTGATCTGGATGGATATGCAGATGCCTGTCATGGATGGCTATGAAGCCACCAGAAAAATTAAAGCTCATCCTCTCGGAAAACAAACTGTAATAGTTGCTCTTACTGCTAGCGCTTTTGAAGAGGAACGACAAACTATTTTAGGAGCAGGCTGCGATGATTTCATGCGTAAACCCTTCGATGCAAAGATATTATTTGCGAAAATGGAAGAACTTTTAGGAGTGCGCTATATTTACGAGGAATCTGTTGATGCAAAACTAGAAAATGAAAGCGAAATTAGCGAAGTGACTAGGAATCAATCTGTCGAGTCACAACTCGGTCAAATGCCTCTTGAGTGGGTAGAAAAAATATCTCATGCTGCTCATGAATGTTGCGACGATAAAATTGTCAAGTTGATTGAGGAAATGCCGAGCGAGTTTGCTTTAGCGGCCGAATATTTAACTACTTTGGTGCAGGATTTCCTATTTGACGATATTATAGATATAGCACAGTCAGCAGTTACGACGAGGTAAAAATACCTGTTTTCAACTAATCTAAACTTGGGAGGCTATTTTATTTAAAAAAGACCTAACATTAAGCCCCAATAGGGTCTCCTTGCCATCTCTTTTTAGGAAGGGAAATCGGAATTTATACTGTTTCGTTTTTTTTGAGGTAAACTTCTTAAGTGTTACTATCTTTGATCTTGACAAACTACCGTGAGCGATCGCATGGACAGCCATCAATATCCTACAACTCAAGCCAACATTTTAGTAGTTGATGATAAGCCCGATAATGTGCGGCTTTTATCTACAATCTTGACCGAACAAGGGTATCAGGTTCGTAAAGCGCTGAACGGGCAAAGGGCGATCGCTACAGTGCAAGAGTTTCCGCCGACTCTAATTTTGCTGGACGTGATGATGCCAGACATGAATGGATATGAGGTATGTGCAAAGTTGAAAGCTTCACCAAAAACCAGTTCCATTCCCGTGATTTTTTTAAGCGCCTTAGATGACGTTTTAGATAAGGTGAAAGCCTTTGATGTGGGAGCAGTTGACTATATTACTAAACCTTTTCACGGTAAAGAAGTATTGGCACGAGTGGCAAATCAGTTAACTATTCAAAGTCAACAACAGTTACTTCAAGAGCAAACGAAGCAATTCCAAGAACTTGTCGAACGTTTGCAAAATGAAATTAGAGATCGGCAGGGGGTGGAGGTAGCTTTACGGCTTGCTCAAACAAAGTCGGATCATTTATTGCTGAATATTTTACCAGCAGCGATTGTTGAAAATTTGAAAAAGGGTCAGGGTTCTCCTGCCCAAAGGTTTGATTCAGCAACAGTTCTTTTTGCCGATATTGTCGATTTTACGTCTATTGCTGCTAGAATGCTACCTCTAGAATTGGTAAATGTGCTGAACCAGATTTTTTCAAGGTTTGACCAACTAACTGAAAAACACGGTTTGGAAAAAATTAAAACAATTGGAGATGCTTATATGGTAGCGGGGGGGTTGCCTGTGCCGAGGGCAGATCATGTAGAAGCGATCGCGAATATGGCCTTGGATATGCAGGAAGCGATCGCTGATTTTCAAACTGACAAAGGCGAACCATTTCAAATTCGGATTGGCATTCATACAGGGCCCGTAGTTGCTGGCGTAATTGGCACTAAAAAATTTATCTATGACTTGTGGGGAGATACTGTTAATGTTGCTTCTCGGATGGAATGTCAAGGATTACCGGGATATATTCAAGTTACTACGGCTATTTACGAACTGTTAAAAGATCGGTATTTATTTGAGGAAAGAGGTGCGATCAAGGTTAAAGGTAAAGGAGAGATGATCGCCTATTGGCTAAAGGGTACAAAAGATAATTCAGCGGGTGAAACTGATTATTGTCAAACGCAGTCCACTCCTAGCGAACTAATAGAGTACCCAAATACCCGAATTATTTAAGAAGTCGGGCATCTAACCTAGGAACTCTGGAGGAACGTTGATCTAATCCTTAAAAAATGAAAATAATTTGCAGATTACAATTTTTATTTTCCCGGATGATTTCAATGCGATCGATAAATTCTCGAAAGTAAAACCTGCGTTCTGATTCTGATAAATCGAGCCAAAATTGCGGTAGGGAAACTGTTTGGGCAATTTCTCGCAAATTTACTGGGGGTAGTTGCGCTAATTTGTTTTGCAGTTCGGCAATTTCGGTGCGGATTTTGTAGGCTCTAAACTCTGCCGTTTCCGTGTCTAATATGCCGCTGTCAATCAGGGCCCAAAGTTGCTCTATGATTTCTTGTTTCGATGCGATCGCCCTGACAATTCCTGCTTTAATTCCACTCATATTCGGCATTTGCAACCCAGCAACAGCATCGGGTAAATCCCGACAAATACCGGCGATGGTTAATTGCAATACTTCATCGTAGGAAATACCGCTACATTTAGGCTGTTTTGGACAGTTAATTGGTCGCAAATAAAGGTATTCTTTTTCTTTGCGGTAGGAGGTGACTTTGGCAACTGTCATGGGCGATTTGCATTCTGCACAAATTGCTAAACCTGCGAGGGAACGTGGGGCGCTAGCGCTGCGAGGAGAAAGGCAGCGGTTGCGGCGCAGCAATCTGTCTATTTGGGCGGCTTCTTCTCTGGAAATAATCGGGACGTGGGTGTTAGAAATTACTTGGCCGTTTTGATATTCCAAATCGCCTCGGTAGGCGGGATTTGTCAGCCAGCGGCGGCCGGTACTTACAGAAATTTTTTTGTTGTATTTCTTGGCTAAATACCGCACGGAACCTCGCAAGGAACCGTAAATTAAAAAGTGTTCAAAAAAGTCTTTGACGGTGGGGGCGGTGGTTTTATCGATCGTATAACAATCTTTGCCGCGCCGGTAGCCGTAGGGAGCCTTACCCGGTGGAATTCGCGATTTGATGCGGTTGCGGGCGTGTCCTTTGCGAATACTGCGGCTGTGTTGGCTGCGCTGGATTTCTGCGAGGATTTGCAGCAAGTTTTTGCGGTTTCGTGGTTCTGTTTCTGCTTGTACGATGATTTCGACGCCGAGGTTTTCGAGTTGGGCGAGATGCGAACACACTTGCTGCAATGTGTCGCCTAGTTCTTCAAACCGCTGAATTAATAAGTATTTGACTGGTTCTGTTTGGCAGTCTTTGAGGAGTTGCTGAAGTTGCTGCCGCCCTCCTAAGTCTTGATAGGTGCGATCGACTTCTTGACCCCAAATTTCCGGTGCGGGTGCTGCTTCGAGTAGCGGTTCGGTGTAAGAATAAGCGATGATTTTCATCTGTTACTCGCTGAGTTCGATGATGTTGCCGTCGGGATCTTGGGTAAATAATGCCGATCGACCTGACGCGCTCATTTGAAACGAGTAATTGTGAGCGATTAACTGTTGTTTGGCTGCCTCTAAGTTAGCAACAGAAAATGCTAGATGTCGGTTGCGTCCCCATTTGGCATGGTCTACGGCATCTGGGATAATTGTTGCACCTAAAATTAGGTGGAGCTGGAAGTCGCCGATTTGATACCAGATTCCGGGAAATTTTAAGTTTCGATCGATTTTTTGCAGTTTTAGTACGGTGCTGTAAAAGTGTTGGGATTTTTCCAGGTTGGAGATGAGTAGGGCGGCGTGGAGGGATTGGGTAATTTGCATTTTTGTTTGGTATTTATTTCTTTTTTAAACCGCTGATGCAGGCTGATGAGCGCTGATGAACGCAGATTGGTTGATGTTTGTTGAGTTTTTGATATGATAACATTGTCGATCGCTATTAAATACATTCAAAACTGTTCTGAGTAACTCGCGCTCGGATATTTTAGGCTCGATTGTATTGTCTCTTTTTCTGAGTATGCTGTAAACTGCCCGCTGGGAGTGTTTTTAACAATGGTTTTAGAAAAAAGTGCGATCGTTTCCAGGGCGGGCAAATTCCGTCTCCGCAATGTCTTGGTAGTTCCCTTTGTTCTCCAAATTTTGGCGGCTGTTGGCTGTGTTGGCTATCTCTCTTACAGAAACGGAGAGCAGATAGTCAACGATATTGTTAGTCAGTTGCGGCAGGAAGTGAGTGCGAGAGTTTACGAACGTGTCCAAACCTATTTGGAAGCTCCGCCACTGGTGAATCAGATCAATCAGGATGCTGTACCTTTGGGGGTGTTGAATTTTGACGATTTGGAGCAAGCTAGACCATATTTTTGGAAACAAGTTCTGCAATTTAAGTCGATCGGTCACGCGGGAATTGCCAACGAAAAAGGTCAGTACCTGCGTGTGGGTTGGGTAAATCGGCTGGTTGGACTTGAACAACCTCAGCTTGCCCAGCAACTGATTCCTGGGGGCGGCGACTTGATATATTACAACCTTGACGATAATGGAAACCCGACAACAATCGAAAAAAACACGCCCAATTATGACGTTCGCACGCGCCCTTTTTACAGAGTAGCTGTTGAGAAGAAACAGGCAGCTTGGAGTGAAGTTTATATTAATTTTGGCTACGGTACGCTGCAAATTAATGCGAGTCTACCCTATTATGATGCCGAAGGGAAACTAATTGGCGTGCTGACTTGCCAGATGGGACTCGATCAAATTCGCCACTTCCTGCAAACCTTACGGGTGGGCAATTCCGGTCAAATATTTATCATTGAACCCCAGGGTGAGTTAATAGCCACCTCGGTTAAAGAACAGCCTCTTTCGGTGGGAAAAGGCCCCGATACAAAGCGGATCAAAGCACAGGAAAGCAGCAACCTGCTGATGCGTCAAAGTGTGATTTATCTGCAGGGTAACTTCAAGCGTTTGGAAGACATCGATCAAACTGTTCAACTTGACTTTAAGCTGAACGGTGAGCGGCAATTTATCCAAGTTTCTCCGCTAACTGACAAGTACGGTCTCAATTGGCTGATTGTAGTAGTCGTTCCTGAAGCGGATTTTATGGCG
Source organism: Microcoleus sp. Pol10D4 (assembly GCF_036701555.1). Lineage (NCBI taxonomy): Bacteria > Bacillati > Cyanobacteriota > Cyanophyceae > Oscillatoriales > Microcoleaceae > Microcoleus > Microcoleus sp. Pol10D4. Next base: position 84,196 of record NZ_JAUBRA010000001.1, on the reverse strand, counting down.
CAAATTTATGCTAACACTCGGCAGACCATTTTGCTGTGTATTGTCGCTCTCATTGTCTCTGTTGGAGTGGGTATTTTCACCGCTAGCTGGATTACTCGCCCCCTAAACCAAATTGCTCAAGCTTCAGAATATCTAGCAGGAGGTACTCTTAACCAGAACGTTGCTTCCAGTCGGATTTGGGAAATTGAAACCTTAAGAAATTCCTTTAACAGTATGGCGAGACAACAGCAAGAATCCTTTGAAACGCTAGAAGATAAAGTCAAAGAACGTACCTCTGAACTCGCCACAGCCACTAAACAAATTGCTGCTCTCAACCAGCGCCTGAAAGCGGAAAACCTCCGCATGAGCTCCGAGCTCGATATGCTCAAACAAATGCAGCAGTTGATTCTGCCAAAACCTGCTGAACTTGCAGCCATCGAAGATTTAGATATTGCCGGATTTATGGAGCCAGCTTCGGAAGTAGGCGGTGATTACTACGACGTACTTTGTACTAACGGGGTTGTCACGATTTGCATTGGTGATGTCACCGGACACGGATTAGAAAGCGGCATTTTGATGGTGATGACTCAAGCTGCTGTCCGCACTCTTCAGGAAATGCAAGAATCCGACCCGGTGCGTTTTTTAGATACCCTCAACCGCACTATTTATAAAAATGTCCAGCGCATGAACTCCGACAAAAATATGACACTAGCTTTGCTCAACTATGCGGATCGCACAATTAGTATCAGCGGTCAACATGAGGAAACTCTTGTGGTCAGGAAAGGTGGTCAAATCCAGCGGATAGACACCATGAATTTAGGATTTCCGCTCGGCTTAGATGAGGATATTTCCGATTGGATTAGCCATGTTTTAGTAGACTTAGAGCCGGGGGACGGGGTGGTGCTTTATACTGACGGCATCCCCGAAGCTAGAAACATACACAAAAAATTTTACGGTATCGAAAGACTCTGTGAAGTGGTTTCTCAAAACTGGCATTTGAGCGCCGAACGAATCAAGGAAGCCACCATTGCTGATTTGCGAAATTTTATGGGAGAACAAAAGGTATTTGATGACATTACTTTGCTAGTATTGAAGCAACAGGGCAATATTGTGCATAATTTATGAGTGACGGTCGTCAACCCGGTTTCTACGAGGGAGCTTGGATTTAGTGGCCAAGCCTCGAAGCAGAAACAGGATTTCGAGTTCCGCGTGTGTAAGTTCTAATATTTTACAGCGAGCGAGTCAAACAATTTTGCGCTTCCCGATTCGGAAGTTTAAATTATGAAACCACAAATAAATTTATCACCATCTAAATCTCCAGAAGAACTCCATACCCAGCTACAGGAGTTGAGCGAAAAACTTGAGGAAGTAGAGGATGAAAAAAATAGCTATGAAACCTTGGTAGAAATTATCACGCAACACTCGACGGATCTCGAAAACCAGATCCGTCATAAAAATCGAGAGATGCAGACTTACATCGAGCAGGTAAAAAAGGTTATAGATGCAGCTATTGCTGTAAAAAACAATAGCTTTCAACCCCAGATATTGTCAGATGTGGCAGCGCGCAGTGATGCACTGGGAGAACTGGCACAGGTATTTTCGCATATGGTGCAAACGGTGAAAGCGCGGGAACAAGAATTAGAGAAACTTTTGCAGGCTTACGGACGTTTCGTTCCCGATGAATTTCTCCAATTTCTCGGCAAGCAGAGCATGGTTGATTTCCAGCTTGGAGATCACGTGAGCAAAGAGATGGCAATTATGTTTTCCGATATGCGTTCGTTCACCACGATGGCGGAGCAAATGACTCCTCAAGAAAACTTTGACTTTATCAATAACTATTTACAGCAAGTTAGTCCCGAAATTCGTAAGCACAACGGTTTTATTGTCAAGTATATTGGAGATGGAGTCATGGCAGTTTTTCCTGATGGCGTGGATGATGCTATTCAGGCAGGAATTGTGAAATTGGAGCAGTTGCAAAAATACAATCAAAGCCGTAAAATAAATGGGGATATACCGCTAAAGATTGGCATTGGTATCCATGTGGGTGATACGATGGTTGGGATTATTGGAGATGCGAATCGGATGCAAGCCGATGCGATCTCAGATCATGTCAATCTCACCGCTCGTCTGGAAGGTTTGACTAAGTATTATGGCGTATCTTTATTAATTTCTGGAGATGTGGTACAACGTTTGAGTCAACCCGAAAAGTATCATATCCGTTTTTTGGATCGGGCTATTGTCAAAGGTAGACAAGAAGCCATTACAGTTTGTGAGGTGTTAGATGTTGAAGTAGAACCAGTGCGATCGCTCAAAATTCAAACTTTGCCTATATTTGAGGAGGGACTCCAAGAATATTGTCAGGGAAATTTTGCTAATGCCATAGTTTGTTTTGAACACATAGTAGCGCTAAATCCAGATGACAAGCCCAGTCAACTTTACCTAAAACGCATCCAATCGCTGTTAAAAAATAGTATTCCGGCTAACTGGAATGGCGTGTGGAAATTCACCCAAAAGTGACATTAATACATCAATAGGAGGGAGAAAAATCATGACATCTGGAAGCTTAAAAACAATGACACAAATCTTTGGAGAATTCATTGAAGAATTTCCTCCTGAACACGACTCCCTAGAACTGACATTTACCCCCAGTTCTCGCCCTATCAAACAGCGCTGGCGCAACAACAGGCTTTCAGCTCATTTTGTAGCCGATTATTTGTCTAGCTTTCTACCGGTGGATGAGGAAGATGCTAGCAGCGAGAAACGGATAAAAGAAAGCAAGGGAGCTGTGAGCTACGTAGCCAACGAACTGTTAGAAAATGCGATAAAATTTAACAACGATGATACCAATTACAAGGTCAGATTTGGTATACATTTTATTGGTGAAACAGAGGTAACGGCGGTAATTTTTGCCAGTAATAGTGTCAAGCCAGAAAGGGCAAATAAATTGAAGGATTTTATTGAAGAAATTCTGGCTTCCGATCCCAATGAACTTTATTTGCAGCAGCTTGAAAAGAATGCGGAATCGGAAAGTGATACATCGGGATTGGGATTGCTGACGATGATTAATGACTATTCAGCTAAGATAGGTTGGAAATTCGAGCCCAGGCCAGATAGTGATATCATCATTGTTACGACTGTGGTTCAAATTAGGGTCTAGTTTCTAGCATTTCAATATTTACTCTCTTGTGCGATCGCCATATATTAGTCAGGAAACAAAATCACAATGGGCATTCAAGAAATTAAAGGTGAAGATTACAGCATTCAGTACGATCCAGAATCAGTCACTGTCACTTTCCAAGGCGAACTCAGCCTGAGCGGCCCAGCAGAGTATGCGCCAATAGTCGAATTGTTAGATGAGGTGGCCAATCCCGAACCGCCTACTATTACCTTGAACCTAAAAAATTTGGAATTTGTTAACAGTTCTGGTATCAGTATGCTGTCGAAGTTTGTCATTGCCGTTCGGAAAAAGAAAACGATTCAACTTTTGGTATTGGGTTCAAATGATGTTCCCTGGCAACAGAAATCTCTCAGAAATTTAGAAAAGCTGTTGCCAACTTTGAAGCTCGAATTAGCGTAGGATATGTGTAAATTTTAATTACAGTTAACACAGGCGGGACGCCCGTGCCACACACAGTTAACACAGGCGGGACGCCCGTGCCACAGTTAACATAGATAAATTTGGATGATTAGTAAATTGCTTAAGTTTGCTGGATCGGCAGTTCAATGATAAACTCGGTTCCCTTGCAGGGTTCCGACTCGCACCGAAGCGATCCTCGGTGATTTTCTACTAAGATTTTGTAGACAATAGACAATCCTAAACCAGTACCTTTACCGATTTCCTTGGTGGTGAAAAACTGCTCGAACATTCGCTCTTTTATCTGTGGTGTCATTCCGGTTCCCGTGTCAGCAATCCGCACTCTCACGTGATCTGGCCCAGCTAATTCTGTGGTGATCAAAATTTTTAGCGCAGCATAGGGCTGATTTTGTGATACCTCATCCAAAGCATCGATCGCGTTGGTAATTAGATTCATAAATACTTGATTTAGTTGTCCTGAATAACACTCTACAGGAGGCAATTTTCCATAATTTTTAACTACTTGAATGTCGCGACGGTCGATTTGAGAATTGAGACGGTTTCGCAAAATTAACACGGTGCTGTCAATGCTGTCGTGCAAATCGCACATGGTCATGTTACTGTTATCCGTTCGCGAAAAGTTACCCATAGATTTGACAATTTCGCGAATGCGATTGGAACCCATTTGCATGGAAGAGATAACTTTAGGCAAGTCTTCAACTAGAAAATCAAGATCTATCTCTTCGATTTTAGCTGTGATGTCGGGACAGGGATTGGGATAGCATTCTTGATAGAGACACAACAGGTGCAACAAATCTTGAGTATAAATTGCGGCATGGCTCAAGTTGCCGTAAATAAAACTAACTGGGTTATTAATTTCGTGGACGATACTAGCCATTAGCGCCCCCAGCGAAGACATTTTTTCGCTGTGGAGGAGTTGAGCTTGAGTTTGTTTTAGTTCGCAAAGTGCGCGATCGAGCTGGGCGGCTTGAGCTTCCGCTTTCGAGGTAGCAGCACAACTTTCTTGATAAAGTTCAACCTGTTTAAGGTCGATTTCAAATTGTTCGATTTCGCTTTCTTGCTGGTATTGACTCACCACGGCATCGAAAGCTTCTAGCAAGTCGCAGCCCGCTGCTTCGACAATGTACAGCAGGTGGGGGTTTTCCAGCATGAGTTCGGCATCAGGAACTTGCACCAATGCTTTTATTCGATCGATATATGCGCGCACTTGTTTGTCTAAATACAGTGGTGGCTCAAAATACATTGCCTTGAGGGTGGCTGAAGGGGGACTCACTAAGTTGATGCTGCTGCCAATATTAATTAAGTCGCGGTGCGATTTTTCCATAAGCTCGATCGCCTCTAACAAATTCCCCCGCAGTTTGGCTCTTTCTACCCCATTCTGAGAGCAAACTAACCTCATGCAAAAAAAAGCCGTTCGTTGGGAAAGCATTCGCTGGCGGCCGCTGATGTTAATTACCGCAGCACTAATTTTTCTGGCTGTCGTAATTTGTTCCAGATTAAAGTAGTTGCTCAGTGCTGCCATTGGTAATACCCCCGACTCAACTAAATGTCTGTAGCTCCTGCTGACACAAGATTTAAGAGCCATAAAAATAATTGTACAATACACTAATCAATATATTCTGTATTTCCTAATAAAGTAGTATACTAAAACACAATTATTTGCAATTGCTGGCTTATCACAATTTTTAGGATTCGGCTTCTTGCACAGTTTTTCTTAATTATTCAAAAATTGACAAGTCAATTTCGCCATAATTTGAGCTTGAGTTTGCGGCAAACCATGAGCAGCATTGGGAATAATTGCTAACTCTGCCCCCGGTATCTGATTAGCGTAGGTTTCACAGTGCCATAGAGGAATTGTTTCGTCACTATCTGCTGCGATAACTCAGGTAGGAATTTGCAATTTGTGAATTTCTTTTTCTACTGTATCAACTGCATCTTCCGGCCGCATCCGACTCATTAAAAATGACCTTGCTACTGGTTGAGACATCAACTTCCTGCGCCACCCAGAAATTTGCTGCAATTTCTCACTTTTTCCAGCTAAACTAGCAAAAGGTTTTGCCAACTGCAAAGCCCAATCAACGGCTGGGGTTTCTCACAACAGCGGCCGCAAAGCATCATATTGATTGCAAAAACTATCGTCCCGAATTCCGGCTGGGGCTGCTAATACTAAACTGCTGACAGAATTAGGATATTTTAGGGAATATGCAGATGCTACCCAACCGCCAAAAGAATGTCCGATGATGCAGCAGGGTTCGATATTTAGTTGTTCTACAGCTTGCCGCACAAAAGCAACTTCTACAGCTACGTCGTAGCGGATTTCTGGTTTGCTGGATTCTCCAAAACCTAACATATCTAAACTGATGCACCGAAATTGAGATTGTAATAACTCAATTAACGGCAGCCAGCAAGTCTTTTATCCTAAGAAACCATGCAGCATCAATAAGGGTCTGCCGCACCAGATGTCCAGGTAGGCTGCTGTTTGGCTGCTGCTATTGACAAATGTACTTAATGTGTGATTTTGTCCTGCAAGTGCTTGAGACTGTATGGGCGATCGACTCCTGATAAGTAAGAGACCTTTGTAAAGGATTGTAACAAAAAAGCAGTCCAAAGGTTAAACTTCATTACGGAGTACACAGTTAGAAATAGACCATGATATTGTCTATGATTATTAGAAAATACTACAAACCCAAAGCAGGAGAACACTTTGAACTCTACTTTAAAACAGTACCCGGCTTGCTCTCTTCGCGAAGATGTCAGTGAGTACGTAGCACACCTACAGCTTCACATGACTTTACAAGCTCGCAACTTGCTCCCTACCATTACCACCGCTAAGGATAGTCGCGAACAACTGTTGCAGCAGACTCAGGCTCATTTTGAGAAACGTGTTTCTCGACAAGCTATTTAAACAAATTTAACGATCGCCCGCGGTCGATGGAACTTTCCCACATTTCAGCATCCCAGAAACCCGGTAGCCTCAAAAATACCGGGTTTCTTTTCGGCTAATTATTCAGGGGGCCCGGTTTTGGGTAATATGCGTTGGGTGTGCTTTAAATTTAATGTCTATGCGAATTCCGATTATTGCATTTTTGACTTTGGCGGCGCTGGGTGGTGGCGAATTGGCAGCGCGGGCGATCGATCCGAGTGTCGCACCGACTGAGGCGGAGTTTAGAGAGGGAACCGCAGAAATTGATAGGCGAGACGCCTGTCCGACAAGGGCGGACAGGGAGGAGGAGGTCATGGGTGACAACTTAACGTCAAACCGACCGTCTCTGTTGTTTGTATCGAAGTCTCGATCCCCCCTAACCCCCCTTAATAAGGGGGGGACAAGAAATATGCTCAAAGTCCCCCTTGTTAAGGGGGATTTAGGGGGATCTAGACTAGATGACAAGCGACGAACTGCAGAGGCACAGAGGGAGGAGGATGAGGTGAGTCTCACATCTGGCACTATTCTCCAGAACGGGCAAGATGCCCGTTCCACAAGAGATGAATTGTTTTGTGGAACAGGCATCTTGCCTGTTCATAAAAAGCTGATTGAGAATGGTGCAAACTCTCAGGTGAACCCAACTGTGCGGGATTTGCCGGCATCCGATGAGCTCCCAGCTTCTCCAGAAGTACGCGCGGCGCAGCTATCCCCTAGGGAATCGCCCTCATATCGTTTCCGGTTGCATCAAAATAATAAAATCGAGTCAACAGTTAACACTCAACCATTGAGTTTTTCCACCCCTCCTTCAACAGTCAACAGTCAACAGTCAACAGTCAACAATCACCTGACGGTGCAACCGGAATTGATATCACTCAAGTCCAGCCACAATAAAGATTTTACATTTCTGTTAAAAACTCCGGCGACGATCGCGACACAAGCCGAAATCCCCGAAGCAGTAAACAGCAACGCCCGACAGCTAGGCGGTACTCTACAAATCAGTCAAGCGGGCAATGCTGAGGGCGTTTATGTTGCAGAGGTGAAAATTCGCTTTGTCAATTCCAGAGGCGAAGCTGTTGATAGAAAGGGGAATCCGGTTGAGGGCAGAATTTCGGAAGATTTTATTCGAGGTGAGCTCAAACTCAAGGCGGGGGATAACTACAGCCGGGAAGTTGTACGATCGGATTTGCAGCAGTTGCAGCAATTGGGATTGTTTGACAAGGTTACGGTTTCGATCGAAGAAGTTGGCACGGATGTTAATGTAATCTACAACGTTCAAGAGCGATCGGCTCGCTCTTTTAGCGTGAGTGCCACTCTCAGTGATGATGTTGGCGTTGCGGTTCCTCTTTCCTATACCGATCGAACTTTCGGAACAACCCCACAGCGGCTGGCGGTGGAACTTCAGCCCAGCCTCCGAGGTATCCAGTACGATGTCCAGTTTGTCAGCCCTTACGTTGCCGCCGAAGACCGTTTGGGATACAGTGTGAGAGCTTTTGGCGATCGCAGAATATCGGAAATTTTCAACAAAGATATTGATTTGCCCAACGGGAACCGAGTTCGGGAAATTCGGATGGGGGGAAATCTCAGGTTTACCAGACCTTTGGGCGATTGGCAATCGACTTTGGGACTGAATTATACAAACATCAGTACGCGCGATCGCAACTTAAATATCGCCCGCCGTGACGAACTCGGCAATCCTCTCACATTCAGCGGCAGTGGCGTTGACGAGTTATACACTGTTTCTTTTGGTGCGATGCTCGATCGGCGGGACAATCCCTTCAACCCTACCAGCGGCTCGATTCTCAGCCTCAGCACCGAGCAGTCGATACCTTTGGGTCGAGGTAATATTGTGAGTAACAGGCTGTTAGCGAATTATATACAGTATGTACCAGTAACTTTGTTGGGCATCAGCGAGTCCGAAGCCTTGCCCGAAATGCTGGCTTTTAACTTGCAAGCGGGCACGGTAATTGGGGATTTGCCACCAACGGAAGCTTTTCGCCTCGGCGGCCGCAATTCTGTGCGGGGTTACGATAGCGGGGATATTGGCAGTGGCCGGAGTTATTTTTTAGCTTCCGGCGAATATCGGTTTCCTGTGGGTCAGGATGTTGGGGGCGTGATATTTGTTGATTTTGCGTCGGATTTGGGAACGGGAGATAGCGTGTTGGGGAAACCGGCGGTAGTCAGGGACAAACCGGGGACTGGGGCGGGTGTTGGGGTGGGTGTGAGGGTGCGATCGTCCTTTGGATTAATTCGCTTAGATATGGCTGTTAGCGACTCCGGCGACCTCAAATTTATACTCGGTACAAAGCAGCGATTTTAAGAATAGTGCAACAGATCATATCAATTCCGGTTGCACCGTCCGTGATTGTTGACTGTTGACTGTTGACTGTTGACTGTTGACGGGCGGGTCGAAAAACTGAATGGTTGAGAGTTAACTGTTGACTCGATTTTATTATTCCGATGCAACGGGAAACGATATCAGTTAACCCACAGTGTGAAACAGATTTTGGGCGACTCAATTGCCGCCAAAGCCGTTGGCCGGACATCATCAAACCTATCAGCCTCGGCTGGCGGGGTGTCGGTGATTTCTGCTAAGGATAGGGTAAATTGTCGATCGAATAATTGAGTTTGATTTCTTTCCTCAGCCCAACCTCCAAAATTTGTAGTAGTAATCGAAATTGAGTGAAATACAGCACCTCGGTAAGGACACAACAATGTTGTGTCCTGCGTTGTAGGCAATTGAGAATTGCTATATTTATGCTCGTAAATGCTTAACGCTTTGGTTTCTTCACATCAACTGTTTTCGGCTTAGCCGCCGGAGTGCGCGGATAAAACTTAAACTTATTGAGCGCAGCACTTGCCGATTTAGCCACACCGCTATCTGTATCTCGCAAAGCTTTTTGCAACAGCGGAATCACTTTTTCAGACTTAATCATTGCTAGTGCTTCCACAGCAGCTTCGCGCACCTCCGGGTGAATATCTTGAGCTAATTTTCCCAAGGTTTCTATTGCTCGCTGACCTTCGGATCTCAGAGCATTAGCAGCAGCCATGTTACCTAAAGCAGACGCAGCAAACTTGCGGGTTTCTTTGTCCTGACTTTGAACACATCCCATCAACTGCGGTAGGGAATAGCTTGGTGCTTGTCTGGTAATTAGAAGCTGTTGTTCGACTTCTGGTTGATGTAAATCAATTGGTTGGGGTTCCGAAAAATCTGTGTAATTTAACTCTTCTTCAACTTCTGTTTGATTTAACTGACTTGACAGTTCCTGCCAAACTTCTTCTTGTGATAAACCTTCGGCAAATTCTGTTGAATTTAACTGACTGAACTGCTGCTCCGGGACTTCTTGTGGTTGTACATTACTCTGGTACTGCTCTTGCAAAGACCTGATAGTGGCTTGCATCTGAGCTTCGTGCTCTCTCAACTGCTCGTGAGCCGCTTGCAACTGACTCTCGTATTGCTCTTGCAAAGCCTCCATATTTAACTGCAGCTCAACCTCGCGGTTCTCATATTCCTCGGCAGTTTGCCTCAAGCGAATTTCGTGTTCATTTTGCAAGTTTTGCAAATGTTGCTCCATCTGAGCTTGATAATTTATATGCAATTCGTCAGCAACTCTAAGTAAATGATGTTCGTGTTCTGCTTGCAAAGATTGGATATTTTGCTGCATCCTAGCATTGTTAGCGGCTTCTAATTCCTCGCTAATTTGTCGCCGCAGCTCATGCTCGTCTATGCTGGCAAATGGTTGGGGCTGACTGTCGCGTTCTGCCAAAACTTGTTGGAGCTGACTGTCACGTTCTGCCTGAACTTGTTGGAGCTGGTTTTCATATTGAGCTGCAACTTGTTTGAGCTGGTTTTCGTATTGGGTAGTAACTTGTCTGAGTAAATTGTCATGTTCGATAGTAGCTTTTCTAAGCTGATTTTCCCGTTCTCCTTTCTGAGATTCGACAGCTTGTTGCACCCGAGACATCTGAGATAATTCTATTTCCTCACTAATTCTGCGAGTTTGCTGCAAGTATTCTTGCTTTTGCTTCTTTAAGCGCTTTTCTACTAACCAGTAAGCAACTGCTACCCCTGCCAAAAAACCTACGATCGCTCCTATGATACCCACAACTGAGATCCTCCCGACAAAATAGTGATGCTGGACTTTTTACATTTAACCATATAGCCTCCTGTAACCGCCCAGTAGCAACAGCCAGGCTGTCACTGCGAGCCAGTGAAGCACCACCGCAGGCCAGATAGAACCGCTTTGCAGGTATGCGAGGGAGCACGCAACTCCCAAAATTGCCGCCAGCAGCAAAAACACTGGATTCATAAAGGTCGATCGACCAACCGGGTAAAAAGTCAGCGCGTTCAGCGGGTGGTAAACTACAAAAGCCGCCAGACTCGCGCATCCCCAAAACCACAGCATTAACCCAGAAGCATTCTCAAGCGGGTGTGGCAGCATTAACACGCGGAACAATAATTCCTCGGTGATGCCCGGACTTAACAAACAGCCAATGAGCACTCCCACAATTGTACGCCGAGAGGTTTGCACGTCTACTTTTAGAAATCCCGACCAAAAACCGACGGAAAGAGCGATCAAAGTGTAAACCAGCGCGAGCATAGCTGTAACCAGCCAATCAGTGAAATCGGGAATAGTTGAAAAAGCTAGGGTGACGCGGCGTATCAGGAATCCCGGCAGCGCCATCGCGCTAAAATTTAACATAATCAAACTGATCCTTAAAATTTTCAAACAGATGTTAGCAGTAAGTTGAGCCGTTTATTATGCAAAATCAATCACCCCCGCCCGTCAGAGTCCGCGTTTTTGTTTCGGGATTAGTTCAAGGAGTAGGATACCGATATTCAACAAGGAATCAAGCAAAGTATTTCGGCCTGGGCGGCTGGGTAAGAAATCTCCCCGATGGGCGAGTCGAGGCTGTCTTTGAAGGCGGCAAAAAAGCTGTTGAAGGAATGATTAGTTGGTGTCGCCGCGGCCCCACCGGTGCTACGGTTAGTGAGTTGGTTTTGGAATACGAAGACCCGGAGGGCGATTCCCTTCAAGATAGCTCTGTCGCGCGTACTTTTGAGATCCGCCGATAAAACAATAAAGGGAATAATCTGCGGTTGAAACTGCCACTATACAAACGAAGTCTGCCCAGTCTACGGCAGGCTTCGCCCAAGCAGACTAAAGAATAAATCCGATAAAAAGCGCGAATTTGCTATTGCCAATGTATCAATGATGAGCAAGTTGACTTAAATTAGCAAATAACTGAGCAACTTTGGTCAAATCTTTATCTCCCGGCGCTATTTCTACGCCGCTGGAAAGGTCAACACCGCTGAAGTTATTGCCGATCGCACTATCAATTGCATTTAAAATATTATCGGGTGTTAAACCGCCCGCCAGCAGCCAAGGACACTGCGGTCTAAACTCTGATAACATCATCCAGTCGATCGTTTTACCAGTACCGCCCAATTGCTCTGGATGGTAAGCATCGAGCAGTAAAGTATCGACACGAACAGCATAAACAGCAGCGGTGGCTAAAGTTTCAGGAGTCTTAACTCTCAGGGCTTTGATAATTTCAATTCCCGGCAAAAACTCCCGCAGTCGATCGCAATATTCCGCTGTTTCATCTCCATGCAACTGCACCCCGCTTAAATTTGACTCTGCCGCTACTTGACAGATATTTTCTATTGTGGTGTTGGCAAAAACGCCGATGCGATCGACATTTTCCGGCAACTGCTCGACAATCAGGCGAATTGTTTCTGGGCTGACATAGCGAGGGGAAGCCTGCACGCAAATAAACCCCAAAGCCTGGGCTCCCAAGCGGGCGATCGCAATTCCTTGGTCTAATTTAGTGATTCCGCAAATTTTAACCCGCAATCCGACTCCTCCCTTCCGAATTTGTATCAAAATATAAACGAATTGTTAACTATTAAAACAAATCTTAGTTTAATGCAAAACGCTTTTTATAATCTTGGAACTCAATATATCTGTGAAATCAGGAGATAAGAACATGATTAACTCATCTTTGCTGTTAGCCGTACAATCTACTGTTCCCTCAACACCGGAGTGGTCGCCACTGGTAGGACTGACAATGATTTTATGTAATTTGCTGGCGATCACGATCGGCTACTACGGCATCTCCAAGCAAAACCGAGGCAAGGGCCCAGCTTTACCCGTTGCACTCCCTGGAATGTTCAAAGGCTTCGGCGTACCAGAATTGCTGGCAACAGCCAGCTTCGGCCACTTGCTCGGAGCCGGAGTAATCTTGGGCTTGGGTAACGCCGGAGTTCTGTAAAAATCAGGGGAAAGGCAAAGGCAAGGAGAAGAAAAGATATAATAGAAACTCTTTCTTGCTCTCCTTTCCCAGGAAACTTCATGCAGACAGGTTGGCGAATCGGCTCTTTATTTGGCATCCCCCTAGTTATAGATTATTCGTGGTTTATAATTTTAGCTTTAGCAACCCGCGAATACGCCAGCAGTTACCGCCTGTGGGGGCCTGCGCTCTCCTGGGGTGCGGGGTTAGCAATAGCTCTGCTACTGTTTGCTTCCGTGCTCTTGCACGAACTCGGACACAGCTTAGCGGCGATATCGCAAGGCATTAAAGTTAATTCTATTACCTTATTCTTATTTGGCGGAGTAGCTTCGATCGACTCGGAATCAAAAACTCCCGGTCAAGCTTTTCAAGTAGCTATTGCCGGCCCTCTCGTCAGCTTTGCGTTGTTTTTAATCCTCGGTTTGGGTTCTCAAGTTCTTCCCCCGAAAAGTTTGTTAGCAATTGTCACCGAAAGGGTAGCACTAATCAATCTCGTTTTGGGATTATTTAACTTAATTCCCGGTCTACCTTTGGATGGAGGACAAGTTTTAAAAGCAGCAATTTGGAAAATCACTGGCTCTCGATTTGCCGGCGTTCGCTGGGCGGCAAAAACCGGACAAGTTTTAGGTTGGCTGGCTGTGGCTTTGGGTCTGAGTTTATGCTTTTTAGCGCGCGAGTACGGCGGCTTGTGGATTGCGCTGATCGGCTGGTTTGGCATTCGCAATGCCACTGCTTATAGCCAAGTTACTTCCCTGCAAGAAGCCCTGCTCAAAATTAAAGCCAGCGATGCGATGAGCCGGGAGTTTCGAGTTGTAGATGCAGATTTGACTCTGCGAGAATTTGCCGATCGATATTTGTTAGAAGTCAATCCGTTTCCATTTTACATTGCTGCGACCAACGGCCGGGATTTGGGGTTAGTGTCGATCGACGATATCCGCTTCACAGAACGCAGTCAATGGCAAGTTCAGACTTTGCACAACATTTTGAAACCCCTGGGAAAAACCCCCACAGTCTCCGAAAAAGCATCCATCGCAGAAGTAATTAACAGCATGGAAGCCCGTCAACTCCCCCGAATCATCGTCCTCTCGCCGATTGGTTCAGTAGTGGGGACGATCGATCGGGGTGACGTGGTTAAAGTTTTGGCAAAATACCTCAAACCCCAGATTTCAATCGCCGACATCAAGCGCAGCAAAGAAGAAAACAGCTATCCGCAGGGATTGCAGTTAAGTGCGATCGCCAAAACCGCACAGGAAAATTAAAAAGGCGGCATAGGTAAGGGGCATCAGTGATCAGTTAAGATGTAGCAAACTTTGTCAATGAGGGTTAAAGCAAAAAATTTTATGCCCAAATTCTTTAAGAGAATCTATCATAAATTGGCGGAGAGACGTTGGAAAAATTTAACTAATTTCTTCCCCTACGCTGACTTGCAACCTGTTGCTATCATCTGGATTGTCGTGACCGGAACTCTATTGGTAGTGAGGCATTTAGGCGGGTTGCAGCCACTAGAATTAAATGCTTACGACCTGATGGTGAAGTTGCGGCCAGATCGGGCTCCTGACCCCAGGTTGCTGGTAGTCACAATCACAGATCAGGACATTAATACTATTGAAAAATGGCCAATTTCAGATCGCACTTTAGCAAAAGCGATCGCCGAAATAGCGCGTCTTGAACCCACAGCTATTGGCATAGATATGCTTCGCAATGTTCCCTACGAACCGGGGAATGCAGAATTAGTCACTCAATGGAAAAACCCCAAAGTAATCCCCATTACCTTAATCGGCAACTCTGAATACGATCGAGTGCCACCACCTCGTAACATACCAGATAAGCGGATAGGATTTAACGATTTAGTCGTCGATCCCGACGGTATAGTGCGTCGCAATTTGATGTTTGCTGGCGATGGTAAAACGACACTGACTTCATTTTCAATGCGGCTAGCTTTGGCTTATTTCAATAGCAAAAATATAGATGATAAAATAACCGAAAAAAATGAAATTCAGGTAGACAAGACAGTATTTTTAAAGCTGCAATCGCACTCAGGAGGTTATCAGAACATTGCTGACCAAGGCTATCAAATATTGCTCAATTACCGCTCTCCTAAAAATATAGCCAAGACCGTGACACTAACTCAAGTGTTGGAGGGAAAAGTTGATCCTAAATTGGTGAAGGGTAAAATAGTGCTAATAGGCGTTACAGCCCTAAGTGTCAACGATTTATTTTTTACCCCTTACAGCGCTACTGGAAACGGAAACCAGCCGATGCCTGGGGTATTAATTCACGCAACGGCCACCAGCCAAATTCTCAGCGCAGTTTTAGATGGCAAAGGGCTATTTTGGTATTGGGATGAATGGCAAGAAATTCTATGGATCGCTGTTTGGAGTGCAGTGGGTGGCTGTTTAGCTTGGCGGCTAGAAAAATCGCTGAATTTGATGGGAAGTGCGATCGCAGCTTGCGGCTCATTATTCGGATTGACCTTTTTCCTCTTCATGCAACAGGGGTGGATACCTGTAATCACTCCAGCCCTGGCACTTTTAATCACCGCAGGAGTCGCAGTCACCTATAAATACGAGCAGTCGAGGCAACAGCAAGGGATTGTGATGAAATTATTAGGACAACAAACTTCACCCGCGATCGCAAATGCCCTGTGGAAAGAGCGCGTCCATCTGCTCGAATCAGGGTTATTGCCAGGGCAAAAAGTTACTGCTACAATCATCCTCACCGACTTGCAGGGTTTTAGTACAATCTCCGAAAAACTACCGCCAGAAGTGGTAATGAGTTGGTTAAATGAGTATTTATCAGCAATGGCGCAAGAAGTCCAAGAACATCAAGGCGTGATTAATAAATTTACCGGAGATGGAATGCTGGCAGTATTTGGCGTACCCATTCCCCGCACCACTCCAGAAGAAATTGCAGAAGATGCTCGCCTTGCCGTATCTTGCGCTCTAGCTATAAGTTCGCGCTTGCCAGAAATGAATCAAAATTGGCTCACACGCGGTTTACCAGCCGCAAAAATGCGAGTAGGCATCTTTACAGGGCCTGTTATGGTGGGTAGTCTGGGAGGCACAACCCGTTTAGAATATGGAGTGATCGGCGACAGCGTAAATATTGCCTCTCGACTCGAAAGCTGCGAAAAGGATCGGCAAGAGGACACTTGCCGGATATTGATTGCAGAAGAAACCTTTCTGCATCTGGCCGACCAATTGGAGGTAGAATCTTGGGGACCTTTGCCTTTAAAAGGCAGGGAACAAAAAGTTAATGTCTACCGGATTTTGGGAAGGAAAAATAAATAAAAAGAGAGAATCTATCCCTAAAAAATTATGAAACTAATGAAAATAATTACTAAGTTTATCCTCAATCTGACATCAGTTGGCTCAATAGTATTGATCGCCACACTTAACGCTTCCCAATTTGCAGTTATGGGGCAGACTCTCAACATACCTGGGAAGCCACCCACTCGATCGGGAGGGCCGCGCTTCGTTCAGCCCCGTGAAGATATAGATGAGCGGCCCCCCACTCAACCGAGACGGCTTGTGCGCGGTGGCTGCGCGAGCATTAGTCAGGTAGGTCTCACACCCTTAGTGCCTAAAAATAAGATCGGACGGACGGTTTCCGACTATCCAACATTCTTTTTCTACTTGCCTAAAACAGAGGCGGAATCAGCCGAATTTATCCTACAAGATCAAAGCGGCAAGGAGATTTATAAACAGGATCTCACAATTAGCAATTTATCAGGGGTGATCGGCGTTAGTATCCCCGCTAACAAAAATGTGCCGCCCTTGGAATTAGGCAAAAGTTACCGTTGGAATTTTACAGTGATTTGCAACTCTCAAGACAGATCGAGCGATCAGAGCGAAAGCGGTAGTGTACGGCGAGTTGAACTCAGTGCAGATATCCGCAGTCCATTAGAGAAGGCCGATGCGCGCCAGAAAACCGTTATTTATGCTGAAAATGGGATTTGGCAAGATGCCCTCAGCACTTTAGCTGCGGCTCGCCAAGCCAATCCTAATGATGCAGAATTAGCTGCTGATTGGGAAAGCTTGCTAGAGTCTGTGAAATTGGGCAAAATTGCCAAAGAGCCGATCGTTGAAATTGAGGCGCAGCCATAACAAAATACCAAGAGTCCCAACTTCTTGAAGAAGTCTGGACTCTAATATATTAATTTTATTACAGTTTCAATCAAAACATTTCCATCTTAAGATAGAGGTGAATTCACAGGAATTAGTTTCTATGCAAAAAGTTGAAAAAAGACATCCAAATCCGGCTGTAAACGCATAGAACCCTAATTAAAAGAATGTTTTAAAAAATGGAAAAAATCACTAAGTTTTTCCTAAGTTTCACATCAGTTGGCTCAATATTATCGATCGCCACACTTAACGCTTTCCAATTAACCGTTGTGGGACAGCCGACTCCAAACGTAGATGGTCAGCCAATCACTCAACCGGGAAGGGTGCGCTTCGTTGGGCCTAGTGAAGATAATTTGTCGTCAGCGAACTCTCGACGAGTATTCGGGATCCCGGCAGGACTTACATGCGACGCTAGAGGTAACAGAAAGCTAACAGCATTAGTACCAAAAAGTAAAATCGGACGGACTGTTTCGCAATACCCTGTATTCTTTTTCTACTTGCCTAAATTAGACTTCGACGAAGCGCAAGCCGAGTTTTCCCTAGTAGATGAAAACGAGAATTTCATACATGAAACTACCCTAAAAATTAAGAATTCACCAGGAGTGATGAGCGTTAGTATTCCTGCCAATAAGAATGTGCCGCCCTTGGAAGCAGGCAAAAATTACCTTTGGTATATTGTATTGAGGTGCGACCGTGAGGACAGATCCTCAGATGCGGTAGCAACAGGTATTGTACGGCGAGTTGAACTGAGTGCAGATATCCTCCGTGAATTAGATGCGGCTGATCCGCGCCAGAAAACCGTTATTTATGCTGAAAATGGGATTTGGCAAGAGGCTCTGAGCACTTTAGCTGCTGCTCGCCGCGCTAATCCTAATGATGCAGAATTAACTGCTGATTGGGAAAGCTTGCTGGATTCTGTGAAATTGGGCGAAATTGCCAAAGAGCCGATCGTTCAAATTGAGCAGCAGCCATAAATGAGTTTTCCGATTTTAGATTAGCGATTTTAGCGAGATACCCAACTTTTTCAAGAAGTTAGGTATGTCTAGTATCTAATATATTTTCGTTCTTCCTTCTTCCTTCAATATCTGCTATATCTTGCCATTCCTGAGCCGAAAGTGGCTGCACCTCCAACTCAATCCCAAAACAGCGACAAGCAGCCGCACTCAAAACATCAATTACAGTTGCAATCCAATCATCTCCCCCTTCAGATAGAGGTAATTGCACAGGAATTAATTCCTCCCCAAAAACTTGAGAAAATAATTTAACATCCGGCTGCAAACGCATCGAACCGTGCTGCAAAATAGCATCACCCCGTCGTAATTGCGCGCTACCAATTAACTTGCAACCATCAGCGGTAACTAAATCCGCACCCGTCGCAGTACCAAAACAATTCGGATTGTGAATATAACCCCTTCCCGCTTCCCCGTAGTGCAAATCCAAACCCATTGCTCTCCAACCCTCAATCAAAAACTCGCAAATAGTCTGATAAGCTTTCATACGGCTGCTTCCAAATCCCGACGCCACAACTGCATAAGTTAAATCCCCTTGATGCAACACTGCGCGCCCGCCGCTGGGCCTCCTCACCAACTCCACAGGCATTCCCTGCCAAGACAACTGCTGCCAAAACTCCGGCCATCGGCGCTGGTGGTAGCCCAAGGAAATCGCCGCCGGTTGCCAGGTGTAAAATCGCAGAGTTGGCGGATGTTTGCCCGCTAGATGCTGTTCCAGTAGCCATTGGTCGATCGCCATCTGCACGCTACCAGACGCCGACAACAGTGGAATTAAACGCCATACAGAATTAGCCATCAGTCCCCAATCCTGAGTTTGCACTCAATAATTCACAGAATGTTTTAAAATTAGTAACAGTTTTTTGGGCCTGTCTTGTCAGTTGGTGCAAGTTTTACCGAGCCGGTGCTTTAGAAATAAATAGAAAAAATAATCGCAGAACCATGAGCAACAGTGTAATTGTCATTAACGACGAAAAATTTGAAACAGAAGTCCTGAAAGCAGAGCAACCAGTGCTTGCCTATTTTTGGGCGAGTTGGTGCGGGCCTTGCAAACTGATCGCGCCTTCGGTAGACTGGGTGGCGGCCAACTACAGCGATCGACTGAAAGTCGTTAAAATGGAAATTGACCCCAATCCTAATACTGTCAAGCAGTATAAAGTAGAAGGAGTTCCAGCTCTCAGGCTGTTTAAAAATGCCGAAGTAGTGCTGTCTCACGAGGGAGCTATTACTAAACAAACTTTGGTCGGTTTGCTCGACGCTCACTTATAAAGTTTGGAAATGATTCGGGAGTTTCCAACTCCCAACTTACAACTATATAAATCGCAAATATTTTTGTAACATCTCTCTTTTCTCCTCGATATTCCTCTCTGACTCTGCGCCCTCTGCGCTCTCTGCGGTTACTAAAAAAAAATACAAAGTCAATATAAATGCCATATAAAAAATAATTTAGCTCAGATAAAAATATTCCTTAAAATTCCACAAAACTATAGAAAATATGCAATTTGCTAAACGTTTAGAACCACTGCAATTTAATGTATTTGCCGATATGGATCGGGCAAAAGCTCAAGCTAGAGCAGCGGGGCAGAATGTGATTGACTTGTCTCTGGGTTCTTCGGATTTGCCGGCGGCGGCTCATATTACAGATGCGATCGCACATTCTCTGTCCGACACCAGCACCCACGGCTATTTGCTATTTAACGGCACAAGAGATTTTCGGGAAGCAGCAGCTATTTGGTACGAGCAAAAATTTGGAATTGCAGTCAATCCAGAAACAGAAGTGCTGCCGTTAATTGGTTCCCAAGAAGGCACGGCCCATTTGCCTTTAGCTGTACTCAACCCTGGAGATTTTGCTTTGCTGCTCGATCCGGGCTATCCTTCCCACGCGGGCGGTGTGCATTTGGCTGGCGGTCAAATTTATCCGATGCCGATATTAGCAGAAAATGCGTTTTTGCCGATATTTGAAGATATTCCGGCAGCAGTGCTGGCTGAGTCGAAGATGATGGTTTTGAGCTATCCTCACAATCCTACAACTGCGATCGCCCCGGTTGCTTTTTTTGAAAAAGCTGTGGCTTTTTGTCGAGAACATCGGCTGGTTTTAGTGCACGATTTCCCTTATGTGGATTTGGTGTTTGACGATCGCAATTCTGCAATTGAGGCGACTGGTAACGAGGAAGAATATCGAAAATTGATGGCGCCGTCAATATTTCAGGCCGATCGAGATAAGAGTGTGGCGATCGAGTTTTTTACACTCTCCAAATCCTACAGTATGGGAGGTTTTCGAGTCGGATATGCGATCGGCAATTCCGAACTAATTGCAGCGCTGCGACAGGTAAAAGCCGCAGTGGACTTCAACCAATACCGAGGGATTTTGAACGGAGCGATATCCGCATTAACCGGCCCCCAAGATACCGTCAGAACCAGCGTAGAAACCTTCAGAAAACGGCGGGATGCCTTTGTAAACGCGCTACAGGGCATCGGCTGGCAAGTACCCGTACCCCCTGCCACCATGTACGTCTGGGCGAAACTGCCGGAACCTTGGGCGCAAGATTCCGTGAAATTTTGCACTCAGCTAGTACAGAGTACAGGAGTCGCAGCTTCCCCCGGTGCCGGTTTCGGGAAATCAGGAGAAGGCTACGTGCGATTTGCCTTAGTCGAATCGCCAGCAATTTTGGAAACAGCAGTTAGAAAAATTGCTGAGTTTCTAAATTGAGCTATTTCATCTGTCTCAACTTAACCCGAAACACCCTCGTGATATCGTTTCCGGTTGCATCGGAATAATCAAATCTAGTCAACAGTTAACACTCAACCATTCAGTTTTTCGACCCGCCCGTCAACAGTCAACAGTCAACAGTCAACAATTATTCCAGTTGCACCGGAATTGATATGAGACTTAAGCCCACCAGACTTGAGCTTTGAGGCAGGGGTTAAAACCCCTGCCGGACTGGGGTTTTGACGTTTTTGGGCACATGATGAAGGGCACGGCGTCTAAGTGCTTACCCCTAGCTCAAGATGGATGCAATTGCTAAAATAGTGTGATTTCTACCTAAAGGAATAGATATTTGCACGCAGTATCTGTCACAATTTCTTTTAAGAAATGTTAACGGGAGACATCTTCGGAATTACCAGTTCCGCTCACCCACTCTAAAAATCCTTGAAGTGAATTCTGTCGGGGTAGCGATTGTTCCGTAGCGGCTAGCGCACACCCGAAAAAGACCACACTCCCCAAAATGGCAATCAGCGGAAAAGGCTTACCCAGCCCAAAGTCCCGCTGAAGGCGAGCTAACGGTCTGCTCTCGCGCCTCAGCATCTTTCCCACCGTCAGTTGTTTGAGACTAAAAGGATCGCGCACAAAATGACCGCTCCAGCTAATTACCATATGAGAATGGCAGTGGGGACAAGTGAATAGTCCACTGACCATCCCGACTGGGCCTACGACGCTGGAACGGTTGCAGATCGGGCAAGTGACAGAATGAGTGTTATAGGTGGGAGCGTTCATAACTGTTTTTCTTGAGTAAAAAAAACTAACAAGTAATTGGGAGCCTGTGTTAACGCCAAAGGTATAGACCTTGAGAGGCACTTTTCCTTAATTCCTAGTTTACCGCTCCGATCGGGTCGATCGGAGCTCACTGCTTCGGAAAACCTTCAAATTGCCAATCTCGCAGCGAGTGCAAGTCGGGAGCACAGGTGAGATTATATTGCAAGGGAGTTACGGTTATTCTGTTGTCGCGAATAGCTTGTACGTCTGTAGGAATATCATGCAGCACCGCCGAATCGGCGATTTCTTCTACATCTTCTAACAATTCCCCAGCCAGCCAATAATAAGTTTTGCCGCGCGGATCGGTGCGCTTTTGAAATATGTCGAAATAGCGACGAATGCCTTGACGGGCGATCGCAACTCCGGTAATTTCTGCTTGTGAGACTGCCGGTATGTTGACATTCAACAGCATCGGTTTCGCCATTGGCTGTTTTTCCAACTGTGCCAGCAAGGTGACAGCGAAATCCACCGCCGGCCCAAATTCCTGCGAAGTAAAGCTGGCGAGGCTAAAAGCAATGCTGGGAATGCCTTCCATAATTCCTTCCATTGCTGCCGAAACCGTACCCGAACAGATGATATCCGTGCCTAAATTGGGCCCGTGGTTGATACCGGAAAGGACAAAATCCGGCGGTTTGTCAAGTAAAGCCCACAAAGCGAGTTTTACGCAGTCGGCGGGAGTACCCGAACAGGCCCAAGCTTGGACTGCGGGATCAAAAATAGATTCGACAATTTCGGCGCGGATGGGTTGGTGCAAGGTAAGGCCGTGGCCGGTAGCGGAGCGCTCTCTGTCGGGACAAACTACGCTCACGTCGTGGCCAGCGGTGGCGAGAGCGTTGGCGAGGCTGCGGATGCCTTGTGCAAAGATGCCGTCGTCGTTGCTAATTAAAAGTTTCATTGAAATTTTTATAGGCCTTATAACAATACTAAACTAGATTCAACTAGGGCGATCGCTCTAACATCGAATTACCTATTACAAATTATCCGTAACTGCCGAAAATCTAAAAGCTAAAATCTAAAATCTAAAATCAACAAGACTGTAGAGCCAAAATTGCGCTAAACTCAACTTGGCCCAAAACTGCCATCAATCTAAAATCTAAAATCTAAAATCTAAAATCAAAATGACTGTCCAGCTAAGCGACATTGAAACTCAACTAGAAACCCTCGGTCAAGAGTCCAAAAGTGCGATCGCCACCGCCAATACCCTCGAACAACTCGAACAGTTGCGCGTCGGCTACCTCGGCAAAAAAGGCCAACTCTCTCAAATTTTAGGCATGATGGGCAAACTGTCGCCAGACCAGCGACCCAAAGTAGGTGCGATCGCCAATACAGTCAAAGAAGCCCTGCAAGCCGATTTAGAAGACAAGCGCGCCGCCCTCCAAACCGCCCAAATCCAAGCCAAATTAGCCTCAGAAACCATCGATGTCACCATGCCGGGGATTTTTCGCCCCCAAGGCCGCGTTCACCCCTTAAACGCCGTCATAGACCGCGCTCTCGATATCTTTGTCGGCCTCGGATACACCGTCGCGAACGGCCCGGAAATGGAAACAGATTATTACAACTTCGAGGCGCTGAACACCCCGCCAGACCACCCAGCGCGGGATATGCAAGATACATTTTACCTACCAGGCGGCGACTTGCTGCGGACTCAGACATCATCAGTGCAAATTCGCTACATGGAACAGCACAAACCGCCGATTCGGATTGTCTCTCCCGGCCGCGTTTACCGCCGCGATACTGTCGATGCTACTCACGCAGCAGTCTTTCACCAAATTGAGCTTTTAGCAATTGATGAAGGTCTGACATTTACTGACTTAAAAGGCACAATTAAAGAGTTTTTACGGCAAATGTTCGGACAAGATTTGCCGATTCGTTTCCGCACGAGTTACTTTCCGTTTACGGAACCTTCTGCCGAAGTTGATTTGCAGTGGAACGGCAAATGGCTGGAAGTTTTGGGCTGCGGAACGGTCGATCCTAACGTTCTTAAAGGAGTCGGTTTAGACCCAGAAAAATATACTGGGTTTGCGGCCGGTTTTGGTGTCGAGCGGTTCGCAATGGTACTTTATGAAATCGACGACATTCGCCGGGTTTATGCTAGCGATTTGCGCTTTTTGCGGCAATTTTAAAGCATGGTTTGGGGTTAGTTCTACAAACCCTCTAGAGATTTTGCTTAAGCTACGTCAACTTTGCAGTTTCAAGTAAGCAGACAAGAGCGACAAAACCATAAGATATGGTGGGCGGGTGAGTGCAAGTAACTCTTGCTATCCGACTTATTTCAGGTCAAAACCCGCCCCGCACATCAGTTTATTCATGCCCGCTTACTTAAGTAGACAAGGGCTTTGCACTTACCTACTTATTTATTTTCTAATTGCTAAAAACATCCTTGATGCTGTCAACAGCGCGCTCTACAGCATTCTTGGTATTATCTACTGCTTCCTGAGTCCGAGCTGAATCTTCCGATGCTCTTTTCTCAATTGTGGCCGCATCTTTCTTAGCTTTGCGCTCTACGACACTACCATCCTCCGATGCTCGATCGACTTTAGCAGCATTTGTCTTGGCAGTTTCCTTAACTTTATCTTCTGTATCTCGGATGAAGTTCTTGGCTCGTCCAGCATCTTTGCTGGCTTTTTCTTGAACCACATCGCCCGCATCTGCTGCTGCGATCAAGTTTACAGCAGGAGAGGCCATTGCTGCGGTGTTGGAGAAGAACACACCAGACCACACGAAGGCCATCGCTGACACGCAAAGCACAGTTGCAGCCATCCAGCGCCCGACAGTCGAAAGCCGTTTCGTAACAGAATTCAGTTTCATACAATACACAATCAGATATGACATTCTATTTCTACTCGATCAGAGCGCTCAACTGAACCGTTCTCTAGAGAGAGGTTATCCGCCGACCAACGGTTAAAAAAACTCCCTCTTTTGATAGATGGAAGCAAGGAATGTCAGTCAATTTTAGATTTTAGATTTGAGATTTGAGATTTTAGATTTGACTCCACAACCGCCATTTGGGAGCTTGAACTTTGGTGAGTCGATTGTAACTTTTAGGTTAAAGATTAAACAATTGATATCGATTCCGGTTGCACCGGAATCGATATGAAACAGCTTTGGGGCGGGTGGGGTGAAGGTACTTCACTCAGTTGAAATCGGCTGTATTTACGAATAGGTTGTTTCCGAGATTGTGTGTGGGATATCAACATATAATACTTAACAAACAACTAATGACTAATCACAATTTAGTAAAAAAGTCAATACCGTTTCATCAATTCCCTTTAGTTTCAAAGGCTTATATTTAACAATGCGATTTTCCTCAACATAATCTGCCACCGCCGCCGAAATTAGCACCGTGTTTGGTTCCGTCACCTCTTGCAAGCGGGCGGCAATATTCACGCTCGGCCCGATCGCGGTATAATCCGATCGATCAGGGCCGCCAAACATCCCCACCACCGCAGTACCCTGGTGAATTCCGCAGCGAAACCGCACCGGAGGCACGCCATTTTCCCCAACAATTCCCTGCTCCAACCAGCCGTTGTTAAGCTCCTTCAGAGCTCGCAGCATTTGTCCCGCAGCAGCCACAGCGCGGCGTACTTGCTCATTAGGCGTGAGTTCCTCCGGCGCGCCAAAGAAAGCCATTACCGCATCTCCAACAAACTTGTCCACCGTACCGCCGCTGTCAAAAATAGCCTTAGTCATTGCCGCCAAATATTCATTCAACAGCTCAGCTACCCGGCGCGAGCGCAGCGTATTTGCCATTTGAGTAAAACCGACAATATCGCTAAACAAAATAGTAATCAATCGCGGTTCCGGGCGCAAATCCAAGGCCAAATCTCCAGCCGCTGCGGCCTTCACCATCGCCGGCGGCAAAAATCGGCGCAGCACCGACTCAGTTAAATAACTGTTCAACTGCTGCACTCGGCGCTCGTTTTGTTTGAGGGCGATCAAATTCCGCACTTCCGCCAACAATTCTCGATCATTAAAAGGCTTGGACAAATAAGCATCAGCACCCCGTTCTACTCCTTCAATTCGAGTATCTTCGTCGGCTTTAGCAGTCAGCAAAATTGCCGGAGTTCCCTGCAATTCCTCATCCTCTCGAATCATGCGAATCAAATCCAAGCCCGAAATCAAAGGCATCATCAAATCCGTTATAATTAAATTAGGGCGACGTTTTTTCGCCACTGCAAATCCTTCTTTTCCGTTGCGGGCCAGCAAAACTGCAAAGCCGGAATCTCGGAGAATTGCCGACACATAAAAGCGCAAATCAGGATTGTCGTCAACCACCAAAACCGTTCCCACTGCTGTTTCTGATTTGACAGGTTGGATCGGCTCAAAGTTATGATTTTCTGCCTCATTTTCCGACAAATCCGCTTCCACATCTGCCAGTTCCACCGCAGCTTTCGATGAGTGAAACTCCGCAGGTATTTCTAGTACCTGTTCCGGGGGCAAGTGAGTCGAACCAAAGTGCAGCCAAACGGTAAAAGTAGTACCTTCTCCGTAAACTGACTCAACTGAAACTTGACCGCCGTGGAGTTCGACTAATTCTTTGACAAGTGCCAAACCTAAACCGCTGCCTTCATAGGAACGGCTAGCTGAACCTTCTGCTTGGTGAAACCGCTCGAATAAATAGGGAATTTGTTCGGTGCGAATGCCGATCCCCGTGTCTTTTACTTGCAACAAGCAGTGAGCGCCGGCTGATTCAACTTTCAGGGTGATAGTTCCGCCTTCTGGGGTGAATTTAACAGCATTTGATAGCAGGTTGTAAATAACTTTGTCAAATCTTTCCAGATCCAAATAAAGTAAAGGACATTCTTGCAGTTGGGTAATTAAGTGCAGTCCTTTTTTCTCGCAGTAGGCGCGGAACGACTCTGCGGTAGAGTAACAGAAACCGACCAAATCGCAGGGGCGGAAACTCGGCTGCATCCGTCCGGCATCGAGCCGCTGCAAGTCCAGCAGTTGATTTACCAAGCGCAGGAGGCGGCGGGAATTACGCAAAGCGATTACGGCTTGTTCGTAGGGTAAGTCTTCTTTACGCCTGCAAGCTGATTCCAGAGGGCCGATAGTTAAAGTTAGAGGCGTGCGGAACTCGTGGGAGATATTTTGGAAAAATTCGGTTTTGAGCCGATCGGCTTCCAGAAGCCGTTCTGCCTGCTGTCTGGTAGTCTGGTAGAGGCGCGACTGCTGCACGGCCAGAGCAGCTTGAGTTGCGACTATTTGAGCCAGATCAATGTCTGAGATGTTCCAGCGGCGGATGCTGTGATTTTGGCGCAGGGAAATGCTGCCGATGATTTTGCCTTCTGAGAGCAAGGGAACGACTAAGAGGGCGCGGGCTGGCGATCGAACTTGCAGTTCTGTAACATTTAACTCGGGGTGTTCGTCGAGATCTTCGATCGCCACCGGCTCTTTTGATACCATAACTTGCAGCAACACCGGATTGCCCCGAATCGGCACCAAAGACTGTGGCAAAGAAGGATGGGCAAAAACCCAGGCGCGAGTGTTAGCAGCATCGTCCGAAGCCGTCTCGTAGCCCAGAGAGTTCGCAACTACCTCTGGATTGTCAATAAAACCCTGTTCTACAGCCACGGTATCCCTCTCTGTGTCGTATAGCCCCACGCATTGGACGTATTCATCATCTTCTGTCCACAGAGATAGGGCGCAGCCGTCAACTTGCAAAGCTTGGCCGAGTTGTTGAGTAATGGCTGCAAAAATATTTTGGGGATCGAGACTCGATCGAATTGCCGTAGTAATAGTATTGACTAAGGCCTCGCGCTTGGCCAGCGCCCGCACCTGTTCGTAAGCCCGGGCTTGAGAAAGCGCCAAAGCCGCTTGGTCTGCCACCGTAATTACCAACTGTACCTCGTGGTCTTGCCACTGGCGCGGTTCCTCAAACTGGTGCAGCGCCAAGACTGCCATCAGTTCCACTTTGTAAAACAACGGTACGATCAAGCTCGATCGAATATTTGCAGCTTCGTAAGCCTGCTGTCGTTGCTGATTATCCCAGTTTAAAACTCGATCGTCAGTTTGGGCATCTTGAATCACCTCCACATCCAGAGTTTCCCAAACCAAATCCGGCAGTAAATCGGGAGAGAGTTCGGCAGCAGAAGCATCTCCTGGTATCGATTCCTCATCGCCCCGCAGCTCTTTAGTTTCTGCCTTCTGGTAAACGAACCACTCATCGGCCACCCGGCCGTCTTGGAACGGGCGCAGCAGACAGCAACTCACCTCAAACATCTGCCCGACAGTTTCCACAATTCTTTGCAGCATTTGCTGGTAATTGGGAGCCGATCGGATAGTATTGGTAACGGCATAAAGCAGCGATTCTTGGCTCAAAGCACGGCGCAGTTCATTGGTGCGCGTTTTCAGAAGATTGTGAGTCTCAACAGCTTGACTGACAAGATTTATCAGCTCTTGAGCATCCCAAGGCTTGGTAACGTATTTGAATACTTTGCCAGCGTTAATAGCTTCAACTAAATCTTCAACATCCGTATAGCCAGTTAAAATAATTCGGATCACGTCGGGGTATTGAGCCGCCGTCAGGCTTAGAAACTCCGTACCGCTCATTTTTGGCATTCGCTGGTCGGAGATAATCACTGCTACTTCTCCTTCTTTTGCCAAAATTTCGAGAGCAGCGGGGCCAGATTCGGCTCTGAGCACTTTGTAGTCTCGATGGAAGGTGCGGTAAAGCAAGTCGAGGTTATCTGGCTCGTCATCGACGATCAGAATTTTCAGCTTAGGATTTTCTTGGGAATTCATGCACCGTTCTCCTGTGCCCCGGGGCTGTTCAATTTAATAAGTCTGATTAAAGGAAGAATTTGCCGATTTAAATTGCTGAAGTCATACCATTTTCGATTTTCAATTTTCAATTTTCGATTACGAATGACTGATGACATAAGGGTTGGGAGTTTGCTTAGAGTGCCATTATTTTGGGAAAAGGATATCACAATAATTCGTGGATATGAAGTTGTTGTGAGTAGGCCGAGGCAAGCATCAACCTTTATTTTTGATGTCTGGGTTTTCAATTCGGAATTCTTCTGAGCCACAGTTACCTGTCGTGCACCCCAATTTTATTATTTAATGATATTCACATAAACTCGTCTCCCGATAATTTTCTTTCACCCCTTACCTTTATGCAGCAGGAGATCAAACACAAATCTGGCAATTTTAACTGCCGTCTGGATATCTCAGAATACATAGGAATAACCGTCCTGATTGTGAGTTGATTTGCCAAAATTATGTTTGATCCAGGCTCCTGGGACTGTTTTATTTGGTATGTGAAAGCTGCCCGCAGAAAGATATAATAGACAACCAACTTCTTCGCCTGTGTTTTTTTCCCACAAATAACAGCAACTTTAACAGTCAGCCAAGGATAGCGACCACAATCCGGCGCCGAGCCCCTGACTGATATTCGGGGTGGCCCACAGACCACACAGGTGTCTGTGGGAGTGACGCAATTGCTGTACCATTTTAGTTAGACTTCCACTTTTTTCCCCGATCTCGGCATTTTTTGTGCGTTCAGCAGACCAACGCCCAAGCCAATTACTGCGCCGAAACACCGCAAGCTCGAGCATCCATCTGTTAATCTTAGCTAGGGATGTACTCTGTGGAAACCGGTCAGTCGATTTTAGATTTTAGATTTTAGATTTTAGATTTACTCCACAGATGAATCGCGGAGCTTGAACTAGGGTCTAAAATTTTGATCTCTCCACGTGGAGTGTTGGTGGCTTGTATCGGTTTTTGGGTAGGGTCAATCAGCTCGATCGAGGTTTTGAAGGTCTCGCGCGCAGCAGAGTATCGAACCGACGGGGAAAACCCCAGCAGACAGTTTCCAGGCATCCAAATTTAAATTGGAGGTGGGAAAAGTACCCCCTAGCTCAACAGGTAAGGCCGGTTCGATGGGGGATGGGCGATGGATAGCCCAGAACTGCTGAAAGCTGGGTTGCCAGGCCCGGAGGCGGCGGGGAACATCCGACGCGCGATCGTGCCCGGTGTTAGTATGATCAGCCGTTGAGTTTTTCAACTACCGCTTGACGGATAAATTATATTCGATCGGGTATTTCCGTAAGCAGAGAGCGGTAGGATTCCGGGAACCTGACGTTAAAACCTTTGTGATTGTTTTTAATACCTTGCCCGCTAAGCTGTCGCGCATTTAATTTGTAAGCTACTGTTTACTTAAACTCTTATGATGCCGGCCGAAAACCAGGGATCAAGCTTCCATTTAAAGGCCAAATAGCTTATCCACAAATCTAGTATTAGGGGATGAGTTTTATTTTTCATAACTAGAGTATTAATTAAATCCTAAAAATTTTCCATTTACCTCACATACTACTTAAAGTCAAGCACAAAAAAATGTAATTTAATCTGGCTAATAAACTCTGCCTATAAGTTACGTTATAAGATCAGTATAACCTCAGTAAATTTTCTAAGATGGTAGCTTAGAAACCCGCGTAAAAAAATTAATATAGTGGCCTGGCATTGTGAATCCTTCATTTTTTTCCTCACCATCTCACCAACAACAAACTCCCGGACTTTCTGGTTTTTCGATCCGGGTGGCTGCGCCCAACGACTTAACGCAGCTAGCTGATATTTTAGCCATGAGCTTTCACTCCCGCGAGGGGTTTGTAGAATGGGTGTATCCGGTGTTGCGTTTGGGCATTTACGAAGATTTAAAAAATCGACTGCGTTCTAAGGCAGAACATTACATTTGTCTGGTTGCTGAGCTAGTCTCGCGCGAGGAGGGAACGCAGAATTCTAGAGCGCACCGAGCTCAGCGCATGGCAGGAACAGTAGAAATGGCTTTGCGTTCTCGCTTTCCTTGGCAAATCCCTAATTCTGACTATCCTTATTTGTCGAATTTAGCTGTTCACCCGGAGTACCGGCGGCAAGGGATTGCTCAACAATTGCTCAGCAACTGCGAGGAGACAGCCAGAGAATGGGGATTTTCTGAGATTTACCTCCACGTTCTGGAAAATAATCACCCGGCGCGACAGTTGTACTATCAGGCCGGCTATCGCTTGCAACAGGTGGATTGGAATTGGACTGGTTGGCTGTTCGGCCAGCCGCGCCGGCTGTTTTTACGTAAGCAGATTTCGCTATCCTAAGCTAAGTATTGGAATTGATTATGGGGAATTGGGGCTTCGCCAAGAAAAAGGAAAAAATAGCTATCCCTGTATGTCTTCTTTCCTTCTATTGTGAATCAATGGAATGGGAATGGGGAATTAGTGATAAATCTTAGTTGGCTCTTAAGCCCGATCGCAAAACACAATAAAATTAGTGGCTAGTAAAAACTTGAGCTACCAACCCTTGTGTACCTGGGAACACCTGAAAAACCCAATACAAAGTTATACAAATCCGGTAGCCTTGTCGGGCGTAAAAACCAGTCAACAATCATGGAGGGTGCAACAGAAATCAATATAACTCATCTGCGTTCATCTGTGTTTATCTGCCTGTATCTGCGGTAAAAAAAGATAATTTATTCACCGCAGATGACAAGTGATTGACCCTGATTCACGCCGATAAAGATAAGAAATTTATGAATAATCCCCAGGCCAACAGATTTGATATTATACCAAATCCTGCTTGAATACACATTTATTTTTTAGCATTTTAGAGACGGACAAAAGGCAACTGTAAGAGCAATGTCAAGGGCGTAGCGCTACAAAGTTTCTAACCCGGATTGAGTATTGTGAGGAACGCCACAGCAGATCAGAACTCTGTGGCGTTTTGTTCGCCAGAACAGGAGACTTTCGCCGCCAATTCTAGAGTTCAGAGAGATTTGGCAGGAAATCCGAGGAGCCGATCGCCCCGTTAACCCCAACCAGATTCGCTAAAACCCGATCTTTTCCTGCTACTTGCAGCAAGGTACCGTTCGGAGTGGCGCTAAATTGCAACTGCTGGAAACTCAGCCCGTCGCTCAAAACAAACTTATCCACGCCTATCTCGAAGTTAATGACAGTATCAGTGCCGCCATCAGCACTCAACACAAATCGATCGCTCCCCATACCTCCAATTAAAGTATCCTCGCCCAAGTCGCCAAACAGCCAGTCATCTCCAGCGCCCCCATTGAGAAGGTCGCTATCTTTACCACCAATCAGAGTATCGCTGCCAGCATCTGCGTTGATAGTATCTTGGCCTTCGTTGCCGTAGAGCAAGTCATCGCCGTCACCGCCGTTGATGCAGTCTTGCTGGTCGTTTGCCCCCACCGAGACAGCCCGGTTATCAGCACGATCGCCATAGATGGTATCGTTGCCCTCGCCACCGCAGAGTTCATCGCTGCCGTCACCGCCGTAAATCAAGTCTTCGCCCAGATCTCCGTTTATGAGGTCGTTAGCTTTACCGCCGTAAATCAAGTCGTTGTCTTGACCGCCACTGATGGTATCGTCACCCTCATCGCCGAACAGCACATCAGCACCAGTGCCACCAAAGAGCAAGTCCTGACCGCCAACATCATTAGCTCGACTTCGAGCACCGCCGTACATGGTGTCGTCGCCGCTGTCGCCAACAAGGGTATCAGAGCCGAGTTCGCCCCAAATCAGGTCATTATCTTTGCCACCCCAAACACAATCATTGCCTTTACCTGCTTGGACGGTATCATTACCGTGCCCGCCGCCTATGATGTCGTTGCCGCTGTCGGCAAAGATTAAGTCTTGTTCACCGAGATCCCCGATGGACTGGGAACTGCCACTGTCGCCGAGCAGAGTATCAGCTCCTTCGCCACCGTAGAGGGTATCGGAGCCTAATTGACCGTAGATGATGTCATTGCCTTTACCTCCATAAGCGCGATCGTTATCTTTGCCTGCAACCAGCGTATCGTTGGCTTGTTGGCCGTTGAGGAAGTCGTTACCGAAGCCTCCGTACAGCAAGTCGCGTCCCTGGGAGTCGCTGGCACTTTGGTCGCGGATGCCCCCAAACAAGCTGTCGGAGCCGATGCCACCAAGCAACGTATCGGAGCCAAGTTCGCCCCAAATTCGGTCATTTTCTTTACCTCCAAGGGCAATATCGTCACCTTTGCCGGTATGGATGGTATCGTCGCCCTCGTTGCCGTTAATGAGGTCTGCACCCTCGCCTCCGAAAATCAAATCGCGAGCATCGTCAGGACTCTGGGAGTTGTTCTGCCCGGTGTCTCCGAGAATCGTATCCGCACCTCGATCTCCAAACAGGGTGTCAGAGCCTAAGTCGCCCGCAATCCAGTCGTTCTGTTTGCCTGCAAATACGATATCGTTGCCCTCGTCTCCGTAAATAATATCGGTGTCAATGCCCCCAAAAATGGTGTCATTGTCTTCGTTGCCGTAAATTTCGTCCGCGCCGTCTTCACCTAAAAGCAGGTCGTTGCCTTCAAAACCGACAATTTTTTGGTTGCCTTTGGTGTCTACGATGAAGTCATCGCCGTCGGTTCCTTTGGTGGTTTGTCCCTCGGAAAATTGTGAAATAGGCCGGACAAATCCCACTGCAGGCGGTTGCTGCGGGGGCGCAAAGTTAATTCCCGGTTTTTCAATAATGGGCTGACACAAACAGTCGGTATCTGGTTCGGCGATCGGATTTGAGATACCGGGCGCGGGCGTTGGTGTGGGTGTAGGTATGAGTGGGGGAACAGTTCCAACTGGCCTCAAGATAGCAGCAACATTAGCGCTAGTGGGGCTGACTTTGCCGAGGTTGTCGGTGGCGGTGTAGCTGAAAGTTGCTCCGTTAAAGTCAACTGTGGCTACGAAAAATAGTTGTCCTATTTGTGCCGGAGTCAAAACTTGACCGGCTGTCACGGGTACGTCGCCGTTGACTGAATCTGATAGGAACAGGACTCCTTGGTTGGCTGGGGGGACTCTGGTGATGGTGTAAGAGACGATCGACCCATCGGGGTCACTTCCTCCCAATCCCAACACCTGCACGATGCCGTTAGTGGGAACCGTGAAGTTAATATTGTTAACCGATGGCGGTTGGTTGGAAGTCGGGGAGATAGCGGCAACTGTAGCAGTGGCGGGGCTGGTAGCGCCGCTGTTATCTGTGGCGCTGTAGCTGAAATTGGCACCGGTAAAGCTACCTGTGGATTGGAAAAATAGTTGTCCTATTTGTTCCGGTGTCAAAACTTGACCCGGCGTCACGGCTACTCCGCCGTTGGCTGGATCTCCTAAAAATAGGATTCCTTGGGCCGCTGGGGGCAGGGTGTTGATGGTGTAAGAGGTGATCGACCCATCGGGGTCACTTCCTCCCAATCCCGGCACCCGCGCGCTGCTGTTGGGGTCTACGGTGAAATTAGCATTGTTGGTTACTGGGGGTAAGTTTAGGGGATTTGGTGTGGGAGTTGCTCCTGTGGAACCGAGAGTAGCGGTAGCCAGGGGACTGGTAGCGCCGTTGTTATCTGTGGCGCTGTAGCTGAAATTGGCACCGGTAAAGTTGCCGGTGGATTGGAAAAATAGTTGTCCTATTTGTGCCGGTGTCAAAACTTGACCCGGTGTCACGGGTACGCCGCCGTTGGCTGGATCTCCTAAAAAGAGGACTCCTTGGTCTGGTGAGGGCAGGGTGTTGATGGTGTAAGAGGCGATCGACCCATCGGGGTCACTTTTTCCCAATCCCGGAATTTGCGCGGTGCTGTTGGGCTCTAGGGTGAGGTTAGTATTGTTGGCTGCTGGCGGTTCGTTGGGAGTTGGTGTTGGAGTTGGTGTTGGTGCTGGAATCGGTATTGGTAATGGTGTGGGAGTGGGCGTTGGTACTGGTGCTGGAGTCGGCGGGGGTGTCGTTCCTGTTAAACCGAGACTAGCGTTAGCTGGGGGGCTAACTGCGCCGCTGTTATCTGTGGCGCTGTAGGTAAAATTGGCACCGGTAAAACTACCTGT